>DATBBB010000024.1:0-18924 GCA_036271215.1 Kofleriaceae bacterium
CGAGCACGCTCGGGCTCTGTACTGTTCGATCAACTCGACGGGTGGGCCGTCGCTGGCGACAGGCGGCAGCGGTGATGTGCTGGCGGGGACGATCGGGGCGCTGCTGGCGCAGGGGCTGTCAGCGGTCGATGCGGCGCGCGCGGGTGTGTATGTCCATGGCGCGGCGGGTGATCAGCTGGCGTCGATCCATGGCGCACGCGGGGTGATGTCATCTGATCTGCCGGACGCGATCGCGGTGGCGATCCGGACCCTATCGCCACATTGATAGTGCAAGCGGGCTCGGGTCTCCGGCCGGTGCCGCAGCGAGCGGGCGTGCATCGTCAACGCTTGGCGAAGCGAGCGCGGGCTGGGTCACCCGAGCGAGTAGCTACCACCCCGCGTCGTGCTGGCACTCCGGGTGGAAGATACGTCGGTGACCGCGGGCGATCCGGGAGGTCCGCGATCCGAGCGAGGGGACCCAGACCCGCGCGAGCGGCAGCCAAGCGTGTTGGCGCTCTCCACCACCCCGCAGCGAGGGATTCGGGAGGGGCAGCGAGGGATCGGGGGGGCAGTGAGGGATCGGGAGGGGCAGTGAGGGATCGGGAGGGGCAGCGAGGGATCGGGAGGGACCCAGACCCGCGCGAGCGGCAGCCAAGCGTGTCCGCGCTCTCCACCGAGCCGCAGCGGAGGGAGCGCGTTGCAGCGGAGCGCGCCGCGGGTTACTCCCGCGCCGCTCTCGTGGTGTCGAAGATCACACTGCTCGAGCGAAGCACGTGCGCGCCGGGTGAGGTGCGGAAGCTTCCCTTGGTGATGCGGTTTCAGACCTACCTTGGAAGGGAGCCGCGATCTCGTGTTTGCTTTGAGACGCGCGCCGTGTCTCTGCATCCTCGATCGAATAAACACACTGAGGTTCTGGATACTTGTATGTGGCACACCGGCTGCTTTTGGTCAGGACATGCCGCGCAACTCGATGACGTCGACCAAGTCCGTTCCCGCCAGCTCCCGCATCGTTCGCAAGACCACGACCGCGCCGAGGTCGCTGCGGATGGTGGAGCAGGGTGAGACGGCGCACCGGTCGTTCGAGCTGGCGTGCATGCCGCACCAGACGGAGCTGTTCGGGGTGGCGATGCGGATCTGCCGCGACCCCGACACCGCCAAGGACCTGGTGCAGGAGACGCTGCTCCGCGCGATGTGCGCGTGGGACAGCTTCCAGCCGGGCTCGAACCTCCGCGCGTGGCTGTTCCGCATCCTGACCAACGCGTTCATCAACGGCTACCGCAAGCGCCGCCGGCACCAGCGGTTCGCGACCGAGCGCCCGGGCGATGCGCTGTGCGCGCTGTACGGCAACGACCAGGACTGCACCGATGATCTCGAGGAAGTGCTGTACGGCGAGGAGCTGTGCGACGAGGTCAAGACCGCGCTCGGCCGGCTTGGCCCGGAGTACCGCGACGTGGTCGAGCGCGCTGACCTGCGCGGCGAGAAGTACAAGGACATCGCCGACGCGCTCGAGGTGCCGATCGGCACCGTGATGTCGCGGCTGTTCCGCGCCCGCCGCGTGCTCGAGGGCGAGCTGGCCGGCTTCGCCGCGAAGGACTACGGCATCAAGCGCGCCGCGTAAGCACGATCCACGGCACCTTCACGGCATCGCGGCGCGGCGCGCGCCGCACGGGACGCCGGAGCCAGCGGCAACTGGCTTCGCCCCGACGGCGCGCCGGCCGCACGCACGATACGAACCGACATGCACGGCGGCGCGGCGCTGGCCGCACGGGACGCCGGAGCCAGCGGCAACTGGCTTCGCCCCGACGGCGCGCCGGCCGGCACTGGCGCTGGCTCCCGACGCAAGGCGCGGCTGCGATCAGTACTCGGCTTCGTGGCTCGCAGGCAGGACGTCGTCGTGCGAGGTCTCGGCCGGGATGTGCTCGGTGGTGATCTCGCCGCGCGCGTCGGTGTAGGTCGCCCAGATCAGGTCGTCGGGGCTCGCGACGAAGTAGGGCTCCTGGCGGACGCGGGCATCGTCGGCGCTGGGATCGACGACGTAGAACGTCCGCCATTCGGTGCGCGGCGGCAGCGGTCCGGGCGCGGTCCGGGCCGCGTCGCGGACGCCCGGATCGGGGTCGAGCTCGGCGAGCCTGAGGGCGGCGGCGACGAGGGCGGGGGCGACCGGGGCGCCGGCGGTGACGCGGTGCAGGCCGCGGGCGGCGGCGAGCCGGACGTGCGGGCTGGGATCATCCTTGAGCAGCTGGGCGAGCAGCTTGGTGGCGTCGGCGTCGCCGGCGGCGCCGAGCGCGGCGAACGCGTGGGCGAGGTTGACCCGCACCAGGCGCGACTTGTGGAACACGCGGGCCAGCAGCGCCTCGCGCCGCGGCTTGGTGAGCAAGGTCGCGCGGGCCGGCGCGGGCAGCGCCCACAGCACGCGGGCCAGGCCGGCGGCGCCGTTGATCGAGGCCGACCAGCCGGCGTGCTGGATCAGGTGGAGCCAGCGATCGGCGATCGCCCCGGTGCGCGCGGCGTCGCCGAGCAGCGCGGGATCGCCGGTGACGAGCTCGCCGAGCGCCCAGGCCGCGTCGCCGGCCAGGCGATCGTCCTTGCTCGCCAGCGCGGTGGCCAGCACGTCGAGCGAGCCGGCATCGTGGATCTCGCCGAGCGCCCAGGCCGCGGCGCGGCGGCGGTCGGCGGCGGCCTGGTCGACCATGGTGCGCAGCATCGGGGCGTCGTCGGGCGAACCGGCGGCGGCGAGGCCGGCGATCGCGGCGAGGCCGACCTTGACGCTGGCGTCGTCGGCGAGCTCGCGCAGCAGCTTGCGCGCGGCCGGATCGGCGGGCCGGTGGCCGCGCAGGGTGGCACCGATCGCGCGGACGACCTCGGACCGGGTCGGGCCGCGATCGGCGCGGGCGAGCGCGATCAGCGGGGCCAGGACCTGGGGGCTGGCGATGTACGACAGCGACGTGGCCGCCGAGGCGTGGAGCTCGACCGGGCCGTCGCGCAGCACGTCGAGCAGGATCTTGGTGGCGTCGGAGTTCGGCGGCAGGTGGCCGGCGCGGCCGATCTCGCCGAGCGCATCGATCGACGCGTGGCGCAGCCGCAGCGGGTTGCCGGGCGCGGCGAGCGCGGTGAGCCTGGGCGCGGCCGAGCCGATGCCGAGCGTGCCGAGGTACTCGGCGGCGAGCACGCGGATCTCGAGATCGGGGTCGGCGAGGTGATCGGCGAGCACGTCGCCGGCGCGCGCGTCGCTGCCGAGCAGCGGGCGCAGCGCCTCCATCGCGGACAGCCGGATCGCCGGGTCCTTGCTGGCGAGCGTGCCGAGCACCGGGACCAGGGCCTGCGGATCGCCGGTCGCGCCGAGCGCGCGCAGCACCAGCGGGATCGCGACCCGGCCGCGCTCGAGCTCGGCGGTCAACGCCGCGGTGGCGCGCGGATCGGCGGCGTCGGTCAGGAGCGCGATCGCGGTGGCCGGATCGCCGTGGATCCGGCCCTGCAGGTGGGCGACCAGCGCCGGCACCGCGGCCTTACCAGCGACGTGCAGCGCCTCCTTGGCCGCGTTGCGCGTGATCGGCGCCTCGAGGTTACCGACCAGGGTCCGCATCGCGTCCTCGCCGGCCTTGCCGGACCGCGGCACCGCGGCGATCTGGCCGAGCGCGTAGGCGACCTTCTGGCGGTAGGTCTCGTTGCCGACCGCGAGCTGCTCGGTGAGCGCGTCGAGCGCGTCGACCGCGCCGAGCAGACCGAGCGAGCCGACCGCGGCGGTCTTGACGTCGTCGTTCGGGTCGCTCATCAGCCGGATCAGCGCGGGCACCGCCGACGGATCGCCGAGCTTGCCGACCGCGCGGACCGCCGAGCGCCGGGCCTCGACCGCGGAGTCGCCGAACCGCGCGACCAGCGGGATCACCGCGCGGCGGTCGCCGAGGTCCTCGAGTTGCGCGATCGTGGCGATCCGGACGTCGGCCTTGTCGTCCTCGAGCCGCGGGATCAGCGCGGTGACCACCGCGGGGTTGCCGCGCTTGCCGATCTGGCCGAGCGCCTTGACCGCGTGCATGCGGACGGTGGAGTCGGAGTCGCCGAGCGAGCGGATCAGCGCCGAGGTCGCCTCGGGGCCGCCGACGTCGCCGAGCACGTCGGCCGCGGTCTGCTTGATCTTGACGTCGGCATCGGTGAGCCAGTCGATCATCACCGGGACCACCGCGGTGGCCGCGCCCAGGCCGAGCGCGCGCGCCGCCGGGGTCCGGACCCGCTCCTCGGGATCGGACAGCGCGCGCATCAGGTACGGCTGGGTCAGCGCGACGTCGTACTTGGCGAGCGCGTTGACCGCGTCGACCCGCTTGGTCACGTCCTGGCTGGTCAGGCCCTCGGCGTCGAGCGCGACGTGGCCGGCCCAGTCGAAGTTGGCGGCGGCGGGCCGCAGCGTGGCGGTCACGGCGCCCAGGCCCAGGCCCAGGCCGAGGCCAACGCCGAGCACGAACCGAGGCAGGCTGAACCGGATCACCGCCGATCGAGTATTGCGCGGCGATCAGGGCTTGGCCAGCTCGGTGAGCGCCCACTGGACCTTGGCGCGCATCCGGTCCGGAAGGTCGAGCGCGAGTAGCTCGCGGTACTCGCGGGCGGCGTTCGCCTTGTCGCCGCGCTTCCAGTACAGCGCCGCGAGCGCGGTGCGCGGCCGCGGATCGTCCGGGGCGAGCTGCTCGGCGCGGGCGAGCGCCTGGATCGCGCCCGGATCGTCGCCGGTGTGGTGGCGCAAAAGGCCCAGGTCGTGCCACACGCTGGCGTCGCCGGGGCTGGCCACCGCGGCGAGCTCGAGCTGGGCGTGGGCCTCGGGCGCCTCGCCCCAGCTGACCAGGGTCTCGGCGTACTCGTGGCGGGCGAACGCGACGCTGCCGGGGTCGCGCGCGGCCACGATCGCGCGCTGGTAGTGGTCGCGCGCGACGTCGTGCTGGCGCGCCTGCTCGGCGGTCTCGGCCCTGGCGACCTCGGCGCGGACCTCGGGGGTGGGGCCGCGCGGTGGCGGGGCCGCGTGGTTGCATGCGGCGCTGACCGCGACAGCGCACGCCAGGAGCCACGCGACGCGCGCGCCGGCGCCGGAGGGCCAGCCGCGCATCGCTACTCCGGCTTCTTCGGACGGATCACGCCGATCGCGTTGACGTTGGTCGGCCGGCGCGCCGGCGGGGCGAGCTCGATCGCGGCCTCGATGTCGTCGGGATCGACCTCGGCGGTCGGGTACGGCGCGCGGCGTGGCGGGTCGGGGTCGGCGAGCTCGGCGGCGCGGCGCTGGAGCACCGCGAGCTCGTCGATCGGCTGCTGGCGCGTCGGATCGGGCTTGCCGAGCAGGGTCGCCAGCTCGGCCTGGGTCGGCGGGACGATCGGGGTCTCCTTGCCGAACTCGTCGGAGTCGAGCTCGTCGGACTCGAGCGCGGCGTCGATCCGCGCCGCGAGGCTGCGGGCCCAGGGGGGCTTGCGATCGGCAGCGGGGGTGGCAGCGGGACCGGTGGCGGGGGCGGCGGAAGGAGCCGCAGCGGGGGTGGCAGCAGGACCGGCAGTGCGGGCGGCAGCGGGAACGGTGGTAGGGGCTGCGGCAGGGGCGGTGGCGGCAGCCGGGGCAGCAGCGGCAGCGGCGGCAGCGGGGATGGCGGCAGGGGCGGCAGCGGCAGCGGGGACGGCGGCAGCGCGGGCGGGCGGCGGTGCGAGCTCGGCGGGCATCGCGCTCGACGACGGCGGGCGGCGGCGTGGCCGGATCGGTAGATCGACGCGCATCTGGTCGCCGATCGCGAGGATCGGCAGCGACGGCTCGGTGACGCTGGCGTCGAGCTCCTCGTCGGCGCGGCGCGCGGCGGCTGCGCGCGACTCCTCGGCCGCGGCGCTCAGGCTCGCGAGGCTCACCAGCCGCGGCACCGTGAGCTTGGCGTCGTCGTCGACCCGCGCGGGCGGCCGGGTCGGCAGCGGCGCGTTGGAGGTCGGCGAGCGTCGCCGGCCGCCGGAGCCGGCCGCCCCCGAAGCGGTGGCCGACGCGGGAGCCGAGGCGGTGCCCGGCGCGGCGCCCGAGGTTGGAAGCGACGCCGGGATCGAGACCACGGCGGGCTCGCGCAGCGGGGTCGGCGGGCGGGTGCGCGGATCGGCCAGCCCGCTGGTCCGCGGCTGGGTCTCCGGGGTGCGGGCGCCGAGCGGCGGGACGTGGAGCGGCTGGGCCGGCGTGGGGGGCCGATCGCGCAGGTCGCGCGAGTCGCGTGGCGCGCGCTCGGGGCGCGGCGTGGTGCCGAGCCGGGGTGCGGTCGCCGCGGCGTCGAGGTCGTGCGCGGCGCCCGCGGCCGGCATCGCCGGCAAGGTGAGCGCGGCGTCGTCGGCTGCGGCCGCGGCCGCGCTCGCCGCGTGCGAGGCGCCGGCCGCGCTCGTCGCGTGCGAGGCGCCGGGCTGGGCCGCGTTCGGCTCCGGTGACGTGCCGAACGGCGCGGCGGTGACCCGCGCGACCAGGTTGGCGAGCTGGGCCGCGAGCTGGGCCGGATCGCCGGGCACCGCCTGCTGACCGCCGGGGCGGCGCAGCGGCGGTGGGTTGGTCGTCGCGTTGTCGAGATCGACCGGTGGCGGCGGCCCGGCCGCGCGGCCCGCGTCCCCCACCGACTCGCCGGGCGCCGGACCGACCGGCCGGGCGAGCGGCCGGGTGCTGAACAGCTGTGGCACGATCGCTGGTGGCGGCGGCGACGTGCCGGGCAGGGTCGTCGCCAGGCTCGGCTCGCGCGCCGGTGCCGCAGACGCGACCGGGGCCGCGACCGGAGCCGTCGCCGGGGCCGCCGCCGGGGCCGCCGCCGGGGCTGCCGCCGGGGCTGCAGCCGGGGCTGCGATCGACGCCGCCGGGGAGCGTGTGTCGCGGCGGACCGGCGCGTCGAGATCGCGCGCGGCACCCATACCCTCCTGCGTGCTCGCAGCCGAGTCGCGGTCCGGATCCGCGGCTGCAGCTGCCGCGCGGCTCGGCGTGAGGCCGTTGGGCAGGGTCGGCGTGATCCCGTCGGGCAGGGTGGAGATGTCGCGGCCGGCGTCGCGCGCCAGCGTGGCACCGACGTCGCGGATCGGGATCATGCCGTCGGGCAAGGTCTGGACGCCGCGGCCGGGGTCGTGGCTCGGTGGGCTCGCCGGCATCGCGTCGAGCGTGGCCGCCGCGGTGTCGCGCGGGATCACCATACCGTCGGGGAGTGTGGCCGCGGCGTTGCGCAGCTCCCCGGCGTCGCAGGCATACGCCGCGAGCTCCTCGGCGCGGACCGGCCGGGCACGCTCGGTGGGGCGCGAGCTGCGGTCGACGTCGGGGTCGATCGCGCCGTCGGTCTCGGCGTCGCGATCGCGTGCGAGGTCGCGGTTCGAGTCGCGGCGTGCGAGGTCGCGGTTCGAGTCGCGGCGTGCGGTGCGATCCGCCGGGGCCAGCGCGACAGCGTCGACGTCGCGCGCGCCGTAGGCGTCGCCGTGCTCGTACGCGGCGTAGACCGCGCCGGCCTCGCTGCTGGTCTTGGTGCGGGCCTCGGTTCTGGCCTCGGTTCTGGCCTCGGTGCCGGCCGGCGCGAGCCGCGCGGAGCCGGGGCGGAGCCGCGCCACCTCGCCGGGATCGGGGCTCGCAGCGCGGCCGGACGGACCGCCGGATGGACCGCCGGATGGACCGGCCTTGAGGTCGGCGGTGGCGGCGAGCGCGACGTCGCTGTCGCTTGGCACCGCGGCCATCGCGGTCGCCAGGCGCGGCGCGCTGTCGCGCTCCAGTTGGAGCGTGGAGGTGGAACCGGGGGTGAGATCGATCGCGTCGAGCCGCGGGACCGTGATGTGGAACGGCACGCTGGCGCTCGCGTCCTGATCGGCCTTCTGCCACGGGTACTCGATCCGGCCGTGGTTGGCGTGGCGGATCGTCTCGCGCAGCGAGTCGTTGATCCGTCGCAGGTCGGCCATCGACAGCCCGCTGTCGTCGAGCTGGCCCGCGTGGAGCTTGCCGTACACGATGCGCTGGACCAGGGCGTCGATCGCCACCGGGTCGGGCTTGCGCAGCGTGCGCGACGCCGCCTCGACCGCGTCGCACAGCGCGAGGATCGCGGTCTCGCGGCTCTGCGGCGGGAAGCCGGGGTAGCGGAAGTCCTCGATCGTGAGCGCGCGCGGGTTGCCCTGCTCGCGGCACTTGGCCCAGAAGTACTCGAGCACCCCGTCGCCGTGGTGCATGTGCATGAAGTCGATGATCCGCTCGTGCAGCCCGGCCTTGCGCGCGGCGACGATGCCCTCGGTGACGTGGGCGAAGATCGCGTCGCATGAGCCCTCGGGCGGCAGCTGATCGTGCGGCGAGGTCTCGCCGGCCGACAGGTTCTCGATGAAGTACTTCGGCGACAGCGACTTGCCGAGGTCGTGGTAGTACGCGCCGACCCGGACCAGCCGGCCGCTGGCGCCGATCGCGTTGGCCGCGATCTCGGCCATGTTCGCCATCATCAGCGAGTGCTGCCAGGTCCCCGGCGAGCGCTCGGCGATCTGACGCAGCAGCGGGTTGCCGAGGTCCTCGAGCGCGATCAGCTGGCCGGCGGTGATCTCGCCGACCAGCCGCTGGTAGATCGCCGCGCCGGGCAGCGCGAGCACCGCGGCGAGCGCCGGGCCAGCCGCGGCGGCGAGCCACGCGGCGTGCAGCGGATCGCTGACGTCGGGCAGCCCGCCGGTGGTCAGGTAGGTCAAGAGCAAGTAGGTCGCGGTGGTGCACAGCACGGCGACCCCGCCGGCGCCGAGCGCCGCGAGCCACCGCCGGCGCGGCCGCTCGGGGACCACCAGGCCCGCGATCGCGGCCTGGGCCAGGAGCAGGATCGCCAGGCCGACGTCGAACGGCCCGAGCAGGCTGACCACGAGCGCGGCGAGCACGCCGGTCGCCAGGCCCACGCTGCGGTCGAGCACCAGGGTCGGGATCATCGCGGCCACCGCGACCGGGACGACCAGCGCGCTCGCCGCGGTCGTCAGGGTGACGAGCTTGACCGCGACGGCGAGCCCGGCGAGCCCGGCGAGGCTGACCAGCTGGACCCGGAGCAACCGGCCGCGCGCGCCGCGCCGCAGGTGGTGGCTGAACACCACCGCGAGCGCGAGCACCAGGCCGCCGAACGCCAGGTACGGCACCGGACCGTGCGGCGCGGCCTCGGCGATCGCGTCGGCGATCGCCGCCTGGTCGCGGGTCGCCCGCTCGCCGCGCGCGATCACGACGCCGCCGTGGACCCGTAGGTTCTCGTAGCCGGCGAGCATCGGCGCGCGCACGGTGAACGGCGCGGGCTGGGTCTCGGTCACCGAGCCGGGGCGGAACCCGAGCAGCCAGCGCTCGGCGGTGATCGCCGGCGTGACGATCAGCGCGAACCCGGCCGCGAGCACGAGCCCGAGCCACCACGACACCACCGGCCGGCGCGGGATCGCGGCGCCGAGCGCGGCGCGCGGATCGCCCGGATCGGCGAAGTCCCGCAGCTCGGTGCGGCCGAGCCGCTGCGACGTCCGGCGCCGCGGGATCTGGGACTGACTGCTGCTGGGCTCGGGCATGTCGGCTACATCGCGATATCGAACTCGGCGCGGGTCCGCGGGCCGTGGATCTTGGGGAACTGCATGCCGCGCAGCACGCCGCCGAGGCAGCTGTACAGCCCGCCGGCTTGCTTGTCGTTGACCTTGACCCAGGTGACCCGGCCGCTCGGGCCGTCGATGATGATGCCGATGCTCGCGGCGTGCTCGCCGGTCGACTGCATGCAGCCGCCGAGCTTGCCGCCGAAGCGCGAGTACACGCCGTACACCGTGCCCATGTCGAGCGTCTCGGTCTCGTCGCTGTCGTCGGACAGGTCGAGCGCGAGGGTGTCGCCGGAGTTCCGCCCGGGCGCGCGCTGGCCGGCGGACTTGTGGTGGACGGCGGGCGGCTTCTTGGGCTCGCTGACCGTGACCTTGAGCGACGCGCCGTCGAGCGCGCTGATCTGCGCGGCCTTGTGATCGCCGTCGTCGTGCTGGATCGAGCGCAGGATCAGGAGCACCGCGGCCGCCGCGGCGAGCACGCCGACCCCGATCATCGCGTACAGCATCGCGCCGCGCTTCTTGTCGCGGCGCTGCTCCTTGACCTCGGCCTGGGCGCGGCGCTGATCGTCGAGCTTCTGGCGCGCGGCGTCGACGGTCGGCCCGAGCAGCGGGTGGTCGCCGACGTCGGACCGCGCCCCGGAGTCCTTGTCCTGGATGTGGTTGCCAGCGACGATCTCGCCGCGCTCGATCTGCGCGATCACGTCGGCGAGCGAGAACGGGCCGTAGTCCATCCGGTTGCGGCTGATCAGCCACTTCTCGGTGGTGTCGGCGATCGCGGCGGCCAGCGCGCGGTCGACCATCGCGTTGCCCGAGACCGTGCGCGGCGCCTGGTCGGCGATCGCCTGGGCGAGCGACGCCTGCTGATCGCCGAGCGTGGGGGCCGCCGCCACGGTCTGCAGCGCCGAGGTCTGCAGCGCGCCGCCCTTCTGCAGCGCCTCGCTGACGACCTCGCCGAGCACATCGACCCGGCCGAACCGCTTGTCGGGGTCGCGGTGGCAGGCGCGGACCACGACCTCGTCGATCTGGGAGTTGACGTCCGCGACGACCTCGCTCGGCCGCTGGCCGCCGCGCTCGAGCGGAGTGCCGACCAGCGCCTCGTAGAGCAGGGCGCCGACCGCGTAGACGTCGGACGCCGGGCTCGGTGGGGCACCGGCCGCCGCCTCGGGGGCGAGCGAGCTCGGCGCGGGGATGAGGCCCGCCGCGATCGCCGCGAGCGTGCCGGGCCCGAGCGCGAGATCGATGATCCGGACCCGGCCGGTGCGGCTGACCACGACCGACTCGCTGGCGAGCGCGCCGTGCAGGTGATCGGCGAGCGCCGCGGCGACGCCGGTGATCAGGTTGCCGGTCGCGCGCGCGCCGAGCCCGGCGCCGCCGGCCTGGCGCTTCTTGGCCATCAGCTCGCGGATCAGCGAGCCCTCGACCTCCTCGGTCGCGATCCACAGGATGTCGCCGGTCAGCCCGGCGGCGCGGGTGCGGACCAGGTGGCGGTGCTCGGGCAGCGCGGCGGCGGCGCGGGTGCCGGCGATGACCTGATCGCGGACCGCGGCGTGCTGCGCGATGTGCGGGTGGATGACGTACAGGGTCGAGGGGCCCTGCGGCCCGTCCGATCGGTAGGCATCGGCGATCCGCAGCGGCCACAGCGGAGTGCCGACGCGGTAGTCACCGAGCTGGAGCCCGGGAGCCAGCCGAGCGGCCGGCGATGCGGTCGCGGCGTTCATGGTCAACGGCGGCTAGGATAGGGGCGGCCGGGCGACAAAATCAATCGTCGGGGCAGCCGGCCTCGTGGGCACGGTCGCGGGCGGCGGTGAGTCGCCGCAGCGCGTGTAAGTATGCGCAGCCGTGGTCGAGATCGCCGGCCTTGATCAGCGCATCGCCGGCCAGGAATTTTGCCCTGACGTTGCGCGGATCGGCCTTGAGCGCGAGCTGGGACTCCACGAGCTGCTTGATCCGGTTGCCACCGGCGAGCGCGTCTTCGGCGGCGCGCAGGTGCTCCTCGGCCTCGGGGTTGGTGCGGACCGGTGCCGCGGGCCGGACCTGGGCGACCGGTGGGGCCGGCGAGGCCGGAGAAGTGAGACCGGACGGTGGGAGCGGGGCGTGTGCGGCGGCGGTCGATCCGGAGCCGGGGGTCCCGGAGGTCTCGGAGGTCCCGGGCGCCCCGGAGGTCCCGGAGGTCCCGGGGGGCTCGGCAGCCCCGGAGGCTTGTGCTGATCCCTCGTCGTTCGGAGCGGCCGTGGCGACCGGCGCGGCCTCGGTCGGCTGCGCTTTGTCCTGTGGCTGTGGCTGCGGCCCGGGCGGCTCCGCCGGGGCACTTGTCGAACTGGCCATCGAAGGAGTCATCGAAGTGCTTCGGGACCGCAGCGAGATGCCGAACGCCAGGCCGATCAGCGCCGCGATCGCGAGCCCGCCGCCGGCGTAGTACAGCCCGCGCGACCGCTTCACCTGCGGTGGCAGCTCGGCGCTCGACGCCGCGGCGCTCAGCGTGTCGGCGACGTTGGCGCCCGCGACCCCGAGCGTCTCGCCGTGGGTGAAGTCATTGGCCTCGAGCGCGCGGACGTAGCTCGACGACGAGAACGCGGCGCGCTGCGCGGTCGACGTGGCGCGCGGCCGGGCCGGCGGCGTGGGGCCGCCCGCGATCGACTCCGGCACCAGGCGGTCGGCGATCGCGGGCGCGAGGCCCGGCGGGCGCTGCAGGGTCGGCTCGAGCGCGGCGAGCTGGTCGGCCATCGCGGCGGCGGTCGCCGGCCGGTGATCGCGCGACTTGGCCAGGCAGCGCTGCAAGAAGTCGTCGAGCTCGGGGTAGGCGGCGAGCTCGGGGCGGACCATCGCGAGCCGCGGCGGCGGCGTCCGCGCGTGGTGGGTCAGCCACTCGATCGCCGACTTGCCCTCGAACAGGCCCTGGCCGGTCAGCATCGCGAACATCGTCGCGGCGAGCGAGTACAGATCGCTGCGGCCATCGAGCGGCTGGCCGCACGCCTGCTCGGGCGACATGAACTCCGGGGTCCCGAACACCATGCCGGCCGCGGTCAGCGCGAGCTGCTCGGCGGCCGAGCCTTGCATCAGCTTGGCCACGCCGAAGTCGAGGATCTTGGTGTAGTCGGGGTCGCCGCCGACCCGCATCAGCAGCAGGTTGTCGGGCTTGACGTCGCGGTGGATCAGCCCGAGATCGTGGGCGACGCCGAGCGCGTGCAGCGCGTGGCGGGCGATATGGGCGACCCGCGCCGCGGCGAACGGACCGTCGATCTCGAGCTCGCGCTGCACGGTGCGGCCGTCGAGGTACTCGAGGACCATGTAGTAGTCGCGCAGCGGGGTGACCCCGAAGTCGAGGATCTTGACCGCGTGCGGCGAGTCGACCTTCTGGGTCGCGCGCGCCTCGCGGGCGAACCGCTGCAGCGCCGCCTCGTCGCTGGTCAGGTGGGGCTTGAGCAGCTTGACCGCGACCCGGCGGTCCAGCGCGAGCTGGGTCGCGCGGAACACCGAGCCCATGCCGCCCTCGCCGAGCACGGCGTCGAGCCGGTACCGCCCGTCGAGCTCGACACCGATCAGGCCTTGCGCGAAGCTTGCATCCGTCACGGCGTCACGTCGTCCCGGGGCGGCGATCAGAATCGCACAGCTAGAATCGCATGCCGTTCTTCACGCGGAACGAAAACCAGTCCCACGTGAGGTACGCCGCACCTGCCAGACCGATGATCGCGACGATCGGGGCACCGGCCACGGCGACCACGCCGGCACCCGCGACGGTCACCGCTGCCAGCGCACCCTTGCGCTTGGCGACGACCTTGTTGCGCTGGACGAGCGAGGAGGCCATCCCGGGAGGCTGCACCATGGGATGCCACCTGTCAAACCGCGTGGCTGGCCGGACACGGCGGCCGCGGGCCGGCGGACACAGGGCGATTCAGCCAGCGATGCAGCGCCGGGGCGCGCTGAACCGAACGGCCAAACTGCTGTAATTAATCGGCGTTCCGCGGAGGTGATCGGCGCGGAGGTGATCGGTCATCCGCGTGTGTATGGCCTCCGAGGTGCAAGCTCTCAGGTGCAGGATCGTAGGCAACCGCTCGTGATAAGAAGGGGTACGATGTTTCAGTCTCGGTCGCATCCGCAGGGAACCGTGTTGCTCGGCATCGCCGGGGGGATGTTCGTCGTGTCCTCGGGCCTGGTCGCCGGATACTTCATCCTGGGGACCAAGAGCGAGGCGCGCGCCGCCACGACAGCGGTCCACGAGCCGGCGCCCATGGCTGCGCCGCGGGCCGATCGGGCCGCGCCGGCGCCGGGGTCCCTGGGATCCAGCGACGTCTCGCCGGCGCTCGCCGGATACCTGCAACACGAGGTCGAGCTGGTCGCCGCGCACGGCAGCGCCAAGCTGACCTGGGCCCAGCTCGGCGCGACGATCGACCCCGACGAGGTCGGCGCCGCGGCGGCATCGGCCACCCCGAGCGATCTCGCCGCGCTCGCCGCCAAGGGCAGCCTGCCGCTGCGGCTCGACCGCGACAAGGTGACCGCGGCGCTGCGCGCGATCAAGGCGGCGCACGACTCCTCGCCGCTCAACGCGTACCTCGATCTCGAGGAGCGCAAGATCTACGACGACAAGCCGGGCTTGGGGCTCGACGTCTGGGCGTCGCTGCCCCGGCTCGAGGCCGCGGCGCGCCAGGCCGCCGCGAAGGTCGAGTTGGTCAACGTCGCGGTGCCGGCGCCGGTCACCAAGCAGACGCTCGGCATCGACGACATCTCGACCGTGCTCGGCCACCACCTGACCAAGTTCCCGGTCACCGACCGCGACCGGAACTTCAACCTCAAGCTCGCCGCCAGCAAGCTCAACGGCGCGGTGCTACCGCCGAGCGAGGAGTGGTCGTTCAACCAGCAGGTCGGCGAGCGGTCCGAGAAGGAAGGCTACAAGATCGCCCACGTGATCACGGCGGGCGAGATGGTCGACGGCCTCGCCGGCGGCACCTGCCAGATCTCGACGACCCTGTTCGGCGCGGCGTTCTTCGCCGGGCTCGACATCGTCAAGACCACCAACCACTCGCGGCCGTCGGCGTACACCCCGCTGGGGTTCGACGCGACCGTGGTGTGGCCCAACACCGATCTCAAGCTCAAGAACCCGTACGAGTTCCCGGTCGTGATCCACTACCGGGTCGCCAACGGCGAGGCGCTGGTCGAGATCCTCGGCAAGGCGCGGCCGTACGACAAGGTCGTGTTCGAGCGCCACGTGGTCGAGTCGACGCCGTTCGAGTCCGAGGAGCGGCTCGACAACGACATGCCCAAGGACCTGACGTCGATCGACCAGGCCGGGTTCAACGGCTACAAGCTCGAGCGGTTCCGCAAGTTCTTCAAGGACGGCAAGCTGGTCAAGACCAACAAGTGGATCGTCGAGTACAAGCCGGTCACCGAGTTCATCCGCCGCGGCACCAACACCGACCCGGACGCCAAGGATCCGCCCGAGAAGCCGGTCGGCCACCTGCAGGAGCCCAAGGGCGACGACTTCACGATGGCCGAGTAAGCCGCGCGCGCGACGCGGCGAGGGCCGGTGCGTGGGATCCGGAGGCCGCGCGACGCGGCGAGGGCCGGTGCGTGGGATCCGTAGACCGCGCGACGCGACGCGCGGCGGGGGTGAATGGACCGGCTTCGCCGGTCCAGAGGGGACGGGAACGTCCCCTCTCTATGACCCGTAGGGGTCGGCGATGTCCTGGGGTGAGGTCGTCGGGGCGGTCGGCATCTGGGCCGAGCCGCAGTTGGTGTTGACCTTCGAGCCCGACAGCGTGGTCCCCGAGCTCTTGACCGAGGCCGAGGCACCGGCGCCCCACTGCATGGCACCGCCGGCGTGGATCTCGAGGTTCTGGGTCGCGGTCAGCTCGATCGACTTGGCGACGATCGTCATGTCGTCGGCCGGCGACTGGAAGCAGATGTCGCCGTCGAGCGACTCGATCGTGATCTTGTTGGCCTTGGCGTCGAGCGTGATCCGGCCCTTCTGGGCGCCGTCCTCGATCATGAGCTTCTCGTTCTCGTCGTCGAACGTGATCTTCGAGCCCTGGCGCGACTTGATCGTCCGGCGCGGGACGCCGCCGGGGTTGGTGTCGGGCGGCTTGTCCTTGCCGTTCCATAGCGAGCCGACCACGAGCGGGCGGTTGAGGTCGCCGTGCTCGAACATCACGAGCACCTCGTCGTCCTTCTCGGGGATGAAGAACCAGCCGCGGTTCTTGCCGGCGCCGAGCATGACGATCGGGCACCAGAAGGTGCTGTCCTGATCCGACAGGATCGGGATCTTCAGCTTGACGCGGCCGAGCTTGCTCGGGTCCTTGTTGTCGGTGACCACGCCGATCACCGGCTCGAAGACCTTGCTGGACTCAGCTTCGGCCGTGTGGATCTGGTGCGCGAAGACGCTCGCGAGGTCGTAAAGCGGCCGCATAGCTTGGATATTACTACGGCTGGCGCGGCGCCGAGCTTCCTGCTTGCGGCTCCTGGTGGTCCCCCTGGTGGCCAGCGAGCGGAAGTGTGCCCAGCACCGCGGTAAATGGGTCGTTGTCGAGCGCGGCGCCGGTCGCCTTGCGCTTGCCGCCGGTCACGCTGGCCACGGTGAGCCCGATCGCGATCGACTCGCCGTGCCAGTCCGCCGGGATCGCCAGCGAGAACCGGTCGCGCAGGTAGTCGCCGGCCTTCCAGTGGTCGGTGGTGAACGCGCCGTCGGCGGTGGCGCGCAGCGCGGTGCGGGCGACGCGCATGGGGTCTGGGGCCGCGGTCGGCGGCACGCCGGCAACCGGCCAGGCCGCGACCAGGAACCGGTAGGCGATCGCGGTCGGCGCGCGGACGTGGAAGTAGACCACGACCTGGAGCTTGGCGCCGGGCACGACCGGCGGGCCGCCCGCGACGTCGAACCCGAGGATGTCGATCGCGCCGGCGTCCCCGGCGGCATCGTCGCCCAGGATCGCCTGGCCCTGGGCCACGACCTGGGGCGCCGGCGGCGCGGCGAGCGTGACGTCGGCGATCTGGCGGTAGGCCTGGTTGAACTTGGGGTCGCGCGCGTACATCACGCGATCGAGCCAGCCCTGCAGCGCGTGCTTCATCGTCGCGAGCGCCGGCGGGTTCTGCGCGGCGAGGTTCTGGTGCTCCCACGGATCGGCCTGGAGGTCGAACAGCTCGTAGAGGTTGGTCGCGAAGTAGTAGATCAGCTTCCAGCGCTCGGAGATCGCGGCGCGCTGCTTCTGCGGCGCGTTGGTCTCGGCGAACACGATCCGATCGTGGTCCTCGGTGCCGTCGTAGAACAGCTGCGGCACCAGGCTCCGGCCCTCGAATGACAGGTCGTGGACGTCGATCCCGCACAGCGCGGCGATCGTCGGCACGATGTCGAGGTTGGACACCGCGCCGCCGATCAGCCGCGGCTTGTTATCGGGGATATAGAAGATCATCGGCACGTGCTGGAGCTCGCGGTACAGCGCGGTGCCGTGGGTGCCGAGCGGCACGGTGTGCTCGCCCATCGAGTCGCCGTGGTCGCTGGTCAACACGATGATCGTGTGCTCGTAGCTCGGCAGCCGCGCGAGCTCCCGGAACAGCCGGCCGAGCTCCTGATCGGTCCACTTGATCTCGGCGTCGTACAGGTCGGGCTCGCTCGCGCCGTAGTCGACGACATCGGGGTGGGCAACGTAGCGGCCGTGGGGATCGATGTAGTGCGCCCACATGAACCACTTGGTGCTCTGCTGGCGCGAGACCCAGGCCAGCACGTGGTCGGTGACCCGGTCGGCGGCGACCCGGAACGGATCGTCGTTGGGCGCGATCGAGTTGTCGTAGTCGTCGACGCCCTGCTCGAAGCCCCAGTTGTTCCACCACACGTGCGACGACACCACCGCCGTGGCGTAGGCCTTGCGCTTCATGATCTCGGGCAGGATCGTGTTCTCGGGCAGGATGCCGGGCGGCGAGCCGGCGGGGCGGTTCTCGTCGAGCGCGATCCCGGAGTGGAAGTACTTCGAGGTCAGGATCGCCGGGATCGACGCCATCGTGCCGGCCGACGGCGCGTTGGTGAACGTGAACGACACCGAGCGCTTGACCAGCGCGGCGAGGTTCGGCGTGGTGTCGCGGTGCTTGGGGCCGTCGGCGTAGCCGCCGAACGTGGTGTGGTCGTAGCGCAGGGTGTCGACCGTGATGAACAGGACGTTCCAGTCCTTGCGGAACCGCGGCGGGACCGGCATGTCGGCGCCGGGCGCGGCCGGGGCCGCGGCCGCCGTGTCGCGCAGCGAGAAGTCGTGGCCGTCGCAGTTCTCGTCGATGCCGTTGTCGGGGATGTCGATCGCGCCGGGGTGGATCTTGGGGTCGAACGGCGCGCAGTCGCCCTCGCCGAGCAGCGAGCCGAAGCCGTCGCCATCGAGATCGTTGGCGAACCGGACCACGCCGATCAGCTTGTCGAGCGCGGGAGACGCGGTGATCGCGACGTACTTGGGCTCGAGATCGGCGCCGAACCAGACCAGGGTCGCGGTCATCAAGACCAGCGCGCCGCCGGCGAACGCGGCCGCGCGCCGCCGCGTGGGGCGGGTGCGGGTGCGGGTGCCGGTGCCGGTGTCGGGATGACCGCGCCGGGCGTGGCGCAGCGCGCCGCCGCCCATGCCCAGGCCGATCACCACGCCGCTGATCACCAGCCGGACCGGCAGCACCGAGCGGCTCTGCGGCGCGGCGAGCCAGGCCACAGCCAGCCCGGCCGCGACCAGCCCGGCGAGCGCAACGCCGGCGGCGCGCCAGCGGCCGAGCGCGTTGGCCGGGCCGAGCATCGGCGCGAGCCCGGCCGCGGCGACCGCGGCGATCGCGACCAGCGCGCGGTACAGCCCGGCCGCGGCGGCGAGCCACGCCACCGCGATCACCGCGATCAGCGCGGCGGTCAGCTGCGGCTCCTTGTAGTGACCGATCGCCCACGCGGCGGTGCGCTGGATGACGGCGATGCTGACCAGCGCGGTCGCGGCGGCCGCCCACAGCCGGGGCACACCGGGCCGGATCTCGCCGGGCGCGGCGGCCGGCGGGGCGCGCAGCCAGCCCGGACCGAGCGCGGCCCCCGGCGCGGCGAGCTGGGCGCGGACCCCGCGGGTCACCAGGCCGGCGACCACCAGCCCGACCGCGAGCAACAGCCACAGCCAGATCGCCAGGGTCACGGTGAGCGCGGCGAGCTCGAGCCGGGCGATCCGCCGGATCGACCCGGCGTAGGTCACCGAGGTCAGCACGTACTCGATCGGCGCGAACGCGGCGGCGCCACCGGCCGCGGCGGCGATCGCGCAGCCGACGTCGCCGCGCAGGGCGTCGCGCAGGCTGCGATACGACCGGGCAGGGCGCGTCACGGGCTGCGTCACAGGCTCACGATCGACGGCAACACGAGCGATCCGGTGGTATCACGATCCAAGGCATGCGCGTATGACTGCAGAGCCGCAGCTGAGATGACCGCCCCGATCAAGC
>DATBBB010000025.1:0-13646 GCA_036271215.1 Kofleriaceae bacterium
CGGGTTGCGGCTTCGTCACCGTACACCCGGCCGTGGCGACCACGGCGGCGATGCTCACGACGGTCAGACGTTGCATTCGGCCGGCGTCATATCTCACCGGCTCTGATTTCAGCAAGCCGTAACCGCGGCTCGGATGTGAAGATGTGCTCTACTGCGTGGCGTCATGCCACGCGCGAAGATCGTCTGCACGTTGGGACCGGCGTCGTCGACGCCCGAGCGAATCGGCGAGCTGATCGACGCCGGGATGAGCGTGGCCCGGCTGAACTTTTCACACGGCAGCCATGACGACCATGCGAAGATGTTGCAGGTCGTCCGGAGCGAGGCCGATCGCCGCGGCAAGGCGATCGCGGCGCTGCTCGATCTGCAGGGCCCCAAGATCCGCGTCGGCAAGATCGCCAACGGCCAGATCGAGCTCCGGCCGGGCGGCGAGCTGACGATCACCACCGAAAATATCCTAGGCGACGACAAGCGGGTGTCGACCACGTACCAGGGCCTGCCCCATGACGTGAAGATCGGCGACCAGATCCTGCTCGACGACGGCTACCTCGCGCTCGCGGTGACCCAGGTGTCCGGCACCGAGGTCAAGACCGTGGTCGTCACCGGTGGCCTGCTCAAGAACAACAAGGGGATCAACCTGCCGGGGGTCGACGTCTCGGCGCCCGCGCTGTCCGAGAAGGATCGCACCGACATCGGGTTCGCGCTGCGCTACGGCGTCGACTACGTCGCGCTGTCGTTCGTGCGGCGGCCCGAAGATGTGCTCGAGGCCAAGCGGCTGTTGACCGTCGACCAGGTCTCGATCCCGGTGATCGCCAAGATCGAGAAGCCGCAGGCGCTCGACCGGCTCGGCGACATCATCGACGTCTCGGACGGCATCATGGTCGCGCGCGGCGATCTCGGCGTCGAGCTCGGCCCCGAGAAGGTCCCGCTGTGGCAGAAGCGGATCATCGAGGAGACCAACAAGCGCGGCAAGATCGTCATCACCGCGACCCAGATGCTCGAGTCGATGATCACCCAGCCGCGGCCGACCCGCGCCGAGGCGTCCGACGTCGCCAACGCGGTGCTCGACGCGACCGACGCGCTGATGCTGTCGGGCGAGACCGCCTCGGGGATGTACCCGGTCGACGCGGTCAAGACGATGGCGCGGATCATCGACGAGATCGAGCGCAGCGCGTACTACCGCGCCAACGTCGAGATCCCCGACATCCAGCTCGCGGTGCCGACCAACGCGATCGCCCACGCCGCGATGACCGCGGCCCGCGCCATGAAGATCAAGACGATCGTCGCGGTCAGCGAGTCCGGCGGCGCCGCCCGGCTGGTCTCGGAGTACCGGCCGGATTCGAACATCGTGTGCCTGACGACCAACGAGGTCAGCTTCCGCCGGCTCGCGCTGACCTGGGGCGTGACCCCGGTGCTGATCTCGCCCGCCGCGAGCACCGAGGAGCTGATCGACCGGGTCGAGGCCACGATGATCGAGCGCAACCTGGCGCTGCCAGGTGAGAACGTGTTGATCACGATGGCGGTGCCGGTAGGCGCTGGTATGCAAACCAACGTCTTGAAGATTCACCAGATACAGCACTGAACAGATCCGGATCGCGCCGGCTCAGGGCTGGCCCCGGACCGGATCTGCACCGGATCTGCACCCGAGATGAAGCTTCGGGTGCCCGCAGCCTCCGATTGCATTGAGCGCGCGGGGTGGGCGCGCTACGCTTCGTCCCGGTGGCGATCACTCCGCGATCGATCGATGCAGGTGTGGGGATCGGCGAGATCTTCCTCGACAAGTACCGCGTGGACTCGATCCTCGGCCACGGTGGGATGGGTGTCGTCGCGCTGTGCACCCACCTGGCGCTCAACGAGCGGGTCGCGATCAAGATGCTGCGCAAGGACGTGCTCGACGACGCCGACGCGGTCGAGCGGTTCATGCGCGAGGCCCAGGCCGCGGTCAAGCTCAAGAGCGAGTTCGTCGCCCGGGTGTCCGACGTCGGCCGGTCGGACACCAACGTCCCGTACATGGTCATGGAGTACCTCGAGGGCCACGACCTCGGGGAGCTGCTCGACGAGCGCGGCAGCCTCGCGTTACCGTGGGCGGTCGAGCTGACCCTGCAAGCGTGCGAGGCGCTCGCCGAGGCGCACTCGATCGGCATCGTCCACCGCGACGTCAAGCCGACCAACCTGTTCGTGACCTGGCGGCCGGACGGTAGCGCGCTGATCAAGGTCCTCGACTTCGGGATCTCCAAGGCGCCGATCGTCGGCGCGATGCAGCTGACCCAGACCCAGTCGCTGCTCGGCACGCCGGCGTACATGTCGCCCGAGCAGATGCGGTCGGCGCGCATGGTCGATTCGCGCACCGATCTGTGGTCGCTCGGCACGGTGCTCTACGAGCTGCTCGAAGGCCGCCGGCCGTTCGAGGCCGAGAGCTTCTCCGAGATGTGCGTCAAGGTCGCGGTCGATCCGCCGCAGCCGATGGTCAAGACCCCGCCGGCGCTGCAGACCGTGGTGCTGCGCTGCCTCGAGAAGTCGCCCGACGATCGCTACGCCTCGATGGCCGAGCTCGCGCGCGACCTGGTGCCGTTCTCGCACGATCCGCACCAGGCGCAGGTCCTGGTCGAGCGGATGTCGCGCATGCTGCGGCGGAGCGCGGTGATCGACTGGGATCCGACGACCAGCGGCGCGATCGCGATCCGCGACCGGATCAGCGGCCGGGTCACCGCCGAGACCCCGCCCGTGCCGTCCGCGCCGGTGCAGGCACCGGTCGCGACGATGTCGCCCGCGGCGCTCGCCGAGCGCGCGATCGCGACCAAGCGGCCGCCGACGCGCAGCGTGACGATGGCGGTGACGCGGCCCAAGCGCAACCGGGCCGTCGTGATCGTGGCGCTGCTGTCGCTCGCCACCGCGATCGGCGTGGTGATCTCGCTGGTGCGCAGCCCGGCCCCGGCGCCGCGCCCGGTGGAGCCGGTCGATCACATGCCGGCACTGCCGACGCCGCCCGGTCCCGCCAAGCTCGCGGGCAGCGCGGACCAGGCGCCGAGCGAGCCGCCGGCGTTGCCGGACAAGACGCCCGACAAGGCTGCCGACGAGCTCATCGGCAAGGCGCCCGACAAGCCGCCGATCCACACCACCAAGCCCGCGGTGCCGCACGGCGGCGGCGATCCGAAGCCACCGCACGAGGTCGCGCCGACCGCAGAGCAATGCGACCCGACGGCCAACCCTCACCCGCCCGCCGCGTGCTTCGCGCACCCGAGGAACTGAAAAGGCCAGCCGTGGTGCGCAACGGTCGTTCGATCTCGGGCCCTGCTTCGGGTCTCGCCGCCGCGCTCGCGGTGGCCGTGATGATGAGCGTGGCGCGTCCGGCGTCCGCCCAGCCGCTGGTCGATCCCAAGATCCAGAAGGCCGACCAGCTGTTCGCCGAGGGCAAGGCGCTGCTCGACTCCAACCTCGTCGAGGCGTGCGCCAAGTTCGACGAGTCGCTGCGCTACAACGCCGCGGCGATCGGCACGGTGCTCAACGTCGCCTTGTGCGACGAGAAGCTCGGCAAGATCGCGTCTGCGGTGGCGCGGTTCACCCAGGTCCGCGAGAGCGCCAAGGAGCAAGGCCTGCCGCAGCACCTGAGCGCCGCCGAGGCGCACCTCGCCACGCTCGCGCCGCTCGTCCCGCACCTGACGATCAAGCTGACCGAGACCCTGCCCGGCACGTCGATCTTGCTCGATGATCAGGTCGTCGCACCGGGCGGGCTCGCCGACATCGCGGTCGATCCCGGCGAGCGCGTGGTCGTGGTCAACGCGCCCTCGCGGCTGCCGTACCGGACCAAGGTACTGATCGCCAAGTCCGAGCACAAGGACGTCGTGGTCCCGGTGCTCGCGAAGTCGGTCGTGATCACCAGCTCGCGCTACCGGATCGGCCAGATCACGACCCTGGTCGGCGCGGTGGCCGCCGGGACCGGCATTGGCCTGGGGCTGTACGCGCGCCACCTGTACCACGACCAGTTCCACAACGATCACCCGGGCATTGGCGACGACAAGATTCCATCGTCGTGCACCGACGACGATCAGGGCAAGCGCTGCACGGCCGACGGGCTGACCCAGACCCACCGCGCCCGCACGCTCGGTAACGTCGGCACGATCGTCGGCGCCGCGGGCGTGGCCGCCGCCGGCGTCGGGGTGTTCCTGTGGCTGCGCGCGCCGCACAGCACCCGCGCGCCGGACGAGAACCAGGTCACGCTGGTGCCCGCGGTCGGCCCCGACGGTGTCGGGCTCGCCGCGGTCGGCCGGTTCTGATCACTGCGCTCTGATCACTACGCGTTGATCGCGCCGCCGATGCAGCCGCCGGCGTGCAACCAGATCGCCTCCGGCATCGCGAGCGCCGCGGCCCGGGCGCGGTGGTCCACGGCGGCCGTGTGCTCGCGGCGCATGTCGGCGATCCGCGCCGCGTAGACGTGGGCGATCGCGCGGACCGCGCTGCCCGCCCGGACGTCATCGATCACCCGGGCGAACGTCTCCGCCGCCTCGTCGAGCCGGCGGTCGCGCCACGCGATCTCGGCGACGGCGAGCCACGCCAGCGCCGGGGCGGCCGGCGACGCGATCGGGTGCGGCCAATCGTCGGTTTTCGGCCGGCCGAGCTCGACCAGCGCGCCGATCTGGATCGTCGCCGCCAGCGGCATCAGCTCGGGCGCGAGCCGCTCGGTCGCCAGCGCGGCCTCGATCGCGGCGAGCGCCTCGGCGAACTGGCCGCACAGCTGGTAGGCGAGCGCCCGCGCGACGAACATCCGGGCGCGCGGCTCGGGCCGCCGCAACCGCGGCAACTGGTGGTCCGCCAGCTCGCGCAGCTTGGCGACGTCGCCGACCGCGAGCGCGCGCGACAGCCCCGCGGTCTCGGTCATCACGCGGAACGAGAACCACACTGCGAACACGAACAGCAGGCCCACGCCCATCCACATCCGGCCGGTGTTGTTGGTCTCCGAGGTCGCGGCGAGGAACGCGTAGGCCAGCGTCATCATCACCGGGACCGCCCAGCGCGACATCACCGCCCAGATCCGCTCGATCAGATCGCGGTCCGGCAGCTCGTCGTCGGACAGCCCGGTGTCGGGCAGGCCACCGGGCCTGGGGCCCCGCGGGCCCGGCCGTGGCGGCGGGGCCGTCACTGGGCGCCCCGCAGGTGGCGCGCGATCCGCATCGCGCACTCCAGGGCCTGCTCGTAGTTGAGCCGCGGATCGACCCGCGACTTGTACGCGCGCTCGAGATCGCGATCGGACAGCCCGCGCGCACCGCCGGTGCACTCGGTGACGTCCTCGCCGGTCAGCTCGATGTGCACGCCGCCGAGCCGCGAGCCCAGCTGGGTGTGCAGCACGAAGCTCTGCTCGAGCTCGTCGACGATGTTGTCGAACCGCCGGGTCTTGATCCCGCCGGCCGTGGTCTCGGTGTTACCGTGCATCGGATCGCACATCCATAGCACCTCGCGGTCGGCGCGCCGCACTGCTTCGATCAGCGGCGGCAGCTTGCTCGCGACCTGCTTCGCGCCCATCCGCGCGATCAGCGTGATCCGGCCGGGCAACCGATCGGGATCGAGCGCCTCGAGCAGCCCGAGCAGCCACTCGTTCGACATCGCCGGCCCGATCTTGATCCCGAGCGGGTTCTCGATCCCGCGGTGGAACTCGACGTGCGCGCCGTCGAGCTGCGCGGTGCGCATGCCGATCCACGGGAAGTGGGTCGACAGGTTGTACCAGCCGGGGCGGCGCGGCACGCGGCGGGTCTGCGCCTGCTCGTACGGCAGCGCGAGCGCCTCGTGGCTGGTGAAGATGTGGACCCGGCGCAGGACCTCGCTCTCGATCCCGGTGATCGCCGACACGAAGTCGAGCGACTCGCGGATCGCATCGACGATCTGCTGGTACTGCGCCGCGTTCGGCGAGCCCTTGGCGAACGACACGTCCCAGTACTCGGGGTGGTGCAGGTCGGCGAACCCACCCTCGGTCAGCGCGCGGATGAAGTTGAGCGTCAGCCCGGCGCGCTCGTAGGCGCGCAGCATCAGCGTGGGATCGGGCTCGCGGTCGGCCGCGGTGAACGGATCGCGGTTGATGATGTCGCCGCGGTACGCCGGCAGGGTCACGTCGCCGCGGGTCTCGACGTCGGCCGAGCGCGGCTTGGCGTACTGGCCGGCGATCCGGCCGATCCGGACCACCGGCTTGCGCGTGCCGTGGACCAGCACGAGCGACATCTGCAACAGGATCTTCAGCTTCGCGGCGATCGGCTCGGACCGGCAGTCGTCGAAGCTCTCGGCGCAGTCGCCGCCCTGCAGCACGAACGCCTCGCCGCGCGCCGCGCGCGCCAGCTGGCGCCGCAGATCCTCGATCTCCCACGACGTGACCAGCGGCGGCAGCCGGCCGATCTCCTGGATCACCCGGCCGAGCGCCGCCTGATCGGCGTAGCCGACCTGCTGCTGGGCCGGCCGCGCCGTCCAGCTGTCCGGGGTCCAGCCCGCCACCCGATCGCACCCGGCGGTCATTCGCCCGGCTCCTGGTCGGGGGCCGCGCCGCCGCAGCTGACCGGGCGCTTGCCCTCGTAGTCGAGCCGCGGCGCCTGCTTCGACACCAGCTTGCCCGGATCGATCGTCGCCCTGGGCGTGCCCTTCCAGCCGCGCAGCACGTCGGCGAGCGCGTCGCGGATGATCACGTCGGTCATCTGGACCGCGCCGTCCGGCAGCTTGAGCTTGCCGACCACGCCGTCGCCGCCCGACGCCAGGAAGTCGCTGGTCGCGAGCTTGTAATGGGTGGCGTCGCCGATCGGCTTGCCGCCGACCCGGATCTCGAGCTCGAGCTTCTTGCCCTGGCAGCGCGCCCTGGCGGTCAGCCCGCCGAACGACAGGATGCCGCCAGCGTGGCGCAGGTTACTGCTGATCATCTTGCGCAGATCCTTTCCGGTGAGGTCGACGATCGCGAACCGGTTGTCGAACGGCGCCGCCTCGAACAGCTGGCCGTAGGTCAGCTGGCCGGCCGGCAGATCGGCGCGCAGGCCGCCGCCGTTGGTCATCGTGAGCTGCGCGTCGGGCCGCGCCGCGAGCATCAGGTCGCTGATCAGGTTGCCCTCGGCCGACTCGACCGCGTGGGCGCGGGTCACCGTCCTGGTCACCGTGATCCCGAGCAGCTCCTTGCGGCGCTCGGCCGCGCGCGCGACCGCCGCGTCGACGATCTTCTGGACCTCGGGATCGGGCACCACGGGCTTGCCCTCGTAGCTGCCGGGCTCGCACTGCGCGACCGGCACCGGGTTATGGTCCTTGTCGAGCGCGCACATCAGGTGCGGGCGATCGATCTTGGCGGCGGCGACCCGGCCGTCGGGGCCGATCGTCAGATCGACCCGGCCGAACGCGCGGCCGTTGGCGTACGACTCGATCACCGCGATGCCGTCGATCTTGTGCGCCATCCCGGCGTGGGTGTGGCCGCCGACGATCACGTCGACCGTGCCCTTGGGCAGGCCGCCGATCACCTTGAAGATCTCCTCGCTGCGATCGCACGACGACGCGTCGTCGTGGTGCTCGACGTCCTTGCAGTTCGAGCCGATGTGCATCGTCGCGACGATCACCTGCGCGCCCTGGTCGCGCAGCCGGCTGGCCTCGGCGGCGATCGCCGCGGCGGCCGGCGCCATCTTGAGGCCGACGAAGTTGATCGGCATCGTGGTGTACGGCGTCGACTCGGTGCTCGCGCCGATCACCCCGACCTTGATCCCGGCGACCACGGCCAACGTTCCGGCCGGCATGTTCGGCCAGTCGATCCGCGCGCCGGTCGCTTCATCGAGGATGTTCGACACCACGAACGGGAACTTGGCCTCGCTCGCGCGGGCCTTGAGCGCGCCGCGCGCGTCTTCGCCGGGCCGCGGCGTGGCCGCCGGGCCGACCGGCCCGTAGTCGAATTCGTGGTTACCGACCGCGACCGCGGTGTAGCCGAGATAGTTGTAGGCCCGCACGATATCTGCCCCCTCGCCGAGGTTCGATTCTAGCGTGCCCTGGAACATATCGCCGCCGTCGAGTAGCACCACGCCGCCGCCATCGGCCGCGCGCGCCGCGCGCAGGTTGGCCATGAACCCGGCAAACAGCGGAAGCCGCTCGATCGCGCCGTGCAGATCATTGGTGCCGATGATCGACAGCGTCACCGCGTGCGCGCCGGGCGCCGGCGCGGCCGTGGTGCCCGCCGGGTCGGGCGCCGCGGTCGGGGTCGTCGGACCCGGGTGATCATTTGCAGGCCCCGCGGAATGCGAGCACGCAACCAGGAGCGTCACGAGCAATGGCGCCGACTTCATGGCGCGGACTCTACCCGATCGATCCTCGTGATGAGCGCGCCGTCCATGAGCAGGGTGTGAATATTCAGCGGTAAGCTGCGTCCAGGTTCAGGAGGATCGATGCGTTCTCAACTACATCGAGTGCTCGTCACGACCGGGCTGGCCGCATGCGCCTTGCTCGGCACGGTCTCGAGCTCGTCCGCGCAGACCGTGCGCGATCATCGCCGTCCACCGCTCATCGTGGCCCAGGCCGGCCCGCGAGAAGCGCCACCGCCGTCGCGCGAGGACCGCCACGACGCGCGCCGCGAAGGCTTCGTCTGGGTCAGCGGCCGGTGGGACTGGAAGGCCGGCAGCTGGTCGTGGATCAACGGCCACTGGGAGCGCGAGCGCGCCGGCAAGCAATGGCGCGACGCGAGCTGGGAGCGACGCGGCGATCAGTGGGTGCTGATCGACGGCACCTGGCTCGATGCCGGGGCCGCGGTCAACGCCGGCGTCGGGGTCAACGTCGGGATCGGCGTCAACATTGGAGGCGGCGGCAAGGTCCGGTTCCCGAGCGCCGCCCCGCCGGCGCTGCGCGACGAGCGGCCCGGCGTGCGCGCCGGCTCCGTCTGGGTCCGCGGCCGGTGGGACTGGCGCGACGGCAACTGGACCTGGGTCAACGGCCACTGGGAGCGCGAGCGCGCCGCCCAGCGCTGGATCGAAGGCCGCTGGGAGCTCCGCGGCGATCACTGGGAATGGATCGAAGGCAGCTGGGGCGAGATCCCGAAGTTCCCGCCGCTCGATCAACCGCCGCCCGCGGGGCGCCCCGATGGCCTACCGCCGACCCCCGGCACGATCGTCGTGCCCAGTCACTGGGCGTGGCAGAACGGCCAGTATGTGTGGGAGCCGGCGGTCCGGATCCCCATGCAGCGCGGCAGTCACTTCGAGGCCGGCAAGTGGGTCACCGTCGACGGCCACTGGGTGTGGGTCAACGGCACGTGGGTGAAAGACGAAGCCCCGCCGCCGCCCCCACCGCCCGGGTACGGATCGGGCCCGACCGCACCGCCGCCGCCGCTGCTCGAGGAGCGCATCGAGGTCCGCGCCGGCTTCGTCTGGGCGCGCGGCCATCACGAGTGGCGCGGCGGCAAGTACGAGTGGGTCGCGGGCCACTGGGAGCGCCAGCGCGCCAACCTGGTGTGGTCCGACGGCCGCTGGGAGCAGCACGGCAACGTCTGGGTGTTCGTCGAGGGCGGCTGGCACTAGCGGTCCACCGCGACCAGCACGGTCGAGTTCGGGGCAAGCGCGCCGCTGTCGACCAGGTCGGACAGGCCGAAGACGTCGCCGACGGTCACCGAGCTCGACGTCCTGACACCGATCCTAACTGAATATCAGGATAGGGGACACAAGGTGCCGGTCCACGTGGCACGCTCCGCGGGTTCCATGCGCAATCGCTTTGACAAGCTCGCCAAGGATCTCGGGCAAGCCGCGCTCGGGCTGTCGGGTTTCGCTGTCGTCAACGACCCGATCCATCCCGAGACCCAGTACGCCGACCTCCGATACGAGCCCGATCCGGCGCGCCAGGCCGCGCGCGGTCGGCTGGGTCTGTTGGGACGGATCGCCGGCGATGTGTGCTTGCTCGAGGTCTACAGCGACGCGCCGAGCCCCGAGGAGTTCCGAGCCTGCCTGGCCAAGCACCTCGCGCACTGGCAGCAGCGAGCACGCCAGTCACGTGCTCAAGCCAGGGCGGCCACGGCGCGCGATGCAGCCACCGAAGATGCCGCCAGCAATGCGCCCACGGCGGGGGTAGCACCTGCGCTGTGGATCATCGCGGCCGGCACGCCATCAACGCTGCTGACCCAACTCCCCATGGTGCCCGCTGCAGACGGGCCGGCCGGCGTGTATGGGTTCGGCGGTGACGTGCTCCGCGTTGGACTCATCGCCGCGCGCGAGTTGCCGCGGGATCGCACGACGCTGCTGGTCCGACTGATGGCGGCAGGGCCACTGTTGGCCGCGGCGGTGCCCGAGTTAGCGCGGCTGCCCGCGGATGCTCCGGAGCGTGCCGTGGCCGAGCCGATCCTGCTACAATTTGAGCGGATGCTCGGGCAGCAAGAGACCCGGACCTCCGATGAACAGGAGTTCTTGATGGCGATGCAACATACCTGGGAAGAGGCCCGGACCGAGAGCCGCACCGCGGCGCACGCCCAGGACGTGCTCACCGTGCTGCGCGTGCGCGGCATCGCGGTGCCCGACGCGGTTCGGCAACGGATCCAGACCGAGCGAGATCCAGTGCGGCTCGAGCGATGGCTCGAGCGAGCCATCGTGGCGATCTCGATCACCGAAGTACTTCGCGACGACAGCAACGAGGCGAGCTGACGCTCGGGCTGCCGGTCATCCCGGCTCGCGATCAGAGCATCCCGCGAATGAGCTGTTCGAGCGGCCGGCAGGTCGCCGGTGCACGCGCGGCGAACTGCCGGAAGAAACATACCGCGCGGGACTGGAAGGCCGGCAACTGGACCTAGGTCAACGGTCACTGGGATCGCGAGCGCGCCGCCCAGCTCTGGGTGTTCGTCGAGGGCGGCTGGCACTAGCTTCCGTGATCTCGGTCGCACAATTTTGGCTGCAGCAAGGTGCGACAGAAGAATCAGTGCACCCTCGGTGTCTACCTCGTTCGCTCGGTGTCTAGGCTTTGGCCCCGAGGGAGCAGATGGCCGAGGAGCAGATAGCAGAGCCCAACGGACGCCTCACCGGACGCGTGTTAGATGGCTACGTCCTCCGAGAGAAGCTCGGAAACGGTGGCTGCGGGGAAGTGTATCGCGCTGAACATCTCGAGCTCAGGTGCACGGCGGTCATCAAGGTGATGACCGAGGAGCGGCGGTCGAAGGACGACACGGCGGTGGCGCGGTTCAGGCGCGAGGCGCAGCTCGCATCGAAGCTCCGGCATCCCAACGCGGCGCAGGTGTACGATTTCGGTGTTGCCGCCCCTGAAGGCGAAGACGACGACGAGGTGATGTGGATCGCGATGGAGTTCGTGGACGGGGTGACGTTCGCGAAGTGGGTGGGTGCGCATGCGCCGTCGTCTCGAACGTGGTAACGGGATGCCCATTGCCAGGCTCGAAGGACCCAAGGCACGAATCATCACCGCGCACTTCGATGCAGAGGCGCGCCGGGTGGTGGGTGCGTCGTGGGATGGAACTGCTCGGGTATGGGATACGACCTCTCCCTATCGGAGATGGAGCACGCCGGAGATCGGGCCGGAATGTGATACCATCGAGAGCCTTGTCGCTGATCAGCGGTTCGTTGCGCTCAGCTGCAGGACCATGGAACCCATATCTGGGACACAGCTCGTGGCGAAGTGCTGGCGAAGCTGCCGAGTGTGACCACACCCGAGGGAAGTGATTCCTCGCCGTTCCCGGCGGTGACAGCCACAGGCGATCGAGCAGCGATCCCGCGTGGCAACACGGTGGAGGTCTACGCACTCCCCAGCGGATATCTTCTCCGCACCATCTCCCATGCGGCGGCGGTCACTGCGGTAGCGTTCGCGACAGGGAGCCACGAATTGGTCAGCGGCGCTGTCGATGGCTCGCTCCTGATGACGCGCGATGAAAGTGAGCCGGTTGCGCTACCGAGGTCAGCCGGCGAGATCGATGCCGTCAGTGTTCTCGCCGATGGTCGGGTGGTCGTGGCGGATGCTAGCAAGCGGCTGCGAGTCATCGGTGCGGACGGCAGCGCGCTGCTGATGGACCTTGCAGCACCATTCCGCATCAGATTGTTGCGCTCGTCGCGCGATGGTGGACGGTTGGTCACGATCTCGGTCGCGACCGAACAGGTTCCGCCGGTGCTGTGGGATCTTGATCGGTATCGACCCGTCAGGCCGCTTGAGGGTCACGTAGGACGGGTGTTCACGGCGCGCTTTGCCGCTGTCGACGATGGCACCGAGATCCTCACCACGGGATCCGATGGAACAGCGCGCACCTGGGATGCAGCCACGGGCCGACCTCGTGAGACCTTCCGCGGCGACTCCCATTTTCTGGCGGATGCAACGCTGTCTCCCGACGGATCGATGACCGTTGCTGGCGGTAGCGATGGAGTTCTGAGGTTCTGGAGCAGGTCGAGCGGGCGGTTGCTCTGGATGCTACGAGCGCATGCCTCCTATGTGGCCGGTGTGCACTACGAAGGAAACGACCTCGTCACGCGGGGGTTCGCGGGAGATATCGCACGTTGGACGCTGCCGTCGCCGGATAGCGTCATCGACGCGTGCCGCGCCAGCTCATGCGCGGGTACCGATGCAGGAACATGGCTCGGGGAGCCCGAGCAGGCCATCATACGATAATGAAGAAAGCAACGCTCAAGCTCGGGACCCGTCGTGAAACGCTCCGTGTACTCGGAGCGCTGGATCTCGTGCGTGCCGCTGCTGGCGGCCCGGACGTTCGGGTGATGGACACCGAGGATAACGCCAGGACGTGTGTAGCGGCGCCCGCTGACACCGGCGACATCGCCAGGTGTGTAGCGGGCACTCGCTGACACGGGCGCTGGCGTCAAGGCGTAGCCCGGCACGCGAAGGCGGCGAGCTCAGTTCCTCGTCATCGAGCTCGCCGAAGTATTGCCGCGTGATCTGGGCGGACCGCGGAGCCGATCGACGTCCGGAGACCGTACACGATACCGGCGACGTAGCGGCGTGGAGAAGATATCGAACGATCGCCGGCGTCGTCGCTAGCTCGGCCGCGAGCCGGCGTCGGCCGCGGCCCGGCCGAATACGCGCTGCCACACGACCACACCGTCGGCGTCGAGCCGGACGACCCACACGTTGGTCTTGCCGGGGCCGCGCGCGATCGAGCCGACCACCACGAGGCCGCCGTCGCCAGTCGCCGCCAGGCCGGTCACCTGCTCGCCGGCGTTGCCGCCATTGCCGCCATTGCCACCATCCGGGCCGGCGTAGCCGTGGTCCCAGCGCACCGCGCCGTCCGGGCCGAGCCGCCACACGTGCGGGGCGCGCACGCCGTCGAGCGTGGCGGTCTCGCCGGCCACCGCGAACCCATCGGCCAGCGCGGTGGCGGCGCGGGCGCGCCACGACGCCCGATCGTCGCCGAGCGTGTGCTCCCAGGCGATCTCGCCGGCGGCATCGAGCCGCGCGAGCCAGACGTGCGACGGAGCGCGATCGTCGGGCGCGCCGGTGCCGACCGCGAGCACGCCGCCCGGGCCGGCCACCAGCGACTTCGGATCGCCGCGCCCGCTCGACGGCAGCTGGCGCTGCCAGCGTCGACCGCGTTGAGGTTGCGGAGGCAGGCCGCCTTCCAGCGCCCTGTGTTGCCCTCGCGGTCGGCCTTGGTCCAGTCCTGCGGGCCGGTGATCTGAGCGTCGGTCTCGACCTCCTTGTGCTGGACCCCGCCGGCCCCCGCGCCGGCCGACATG
>DATBBB010000026.1:0-5209 GCA_036271215.1 Kofleriaceae bacterium
GCGTCCAGGCAACCGTGGCGCCGGCGTCCCGGCAAGCTCGCCCCGTACCTCGAGCCTCCGAGTCCCCGCGTCCGCGTACAGCGCAGCACGCTCCGCGCCTCGTGCCCCTGGTGCGCCCGCGGCGCTGGTGCGTGGCATTACCCCTCCTTCTCGGGGACGGGGAGCTCGGGAGCCACTGCCGATGATGTGCGGGGACCATAGCCCCGCCGATCGAGCAACTCGAGTGTGCGAAGCTTGACCGCGGCCGGCGCCTCGCCCTCGAGGATCCGGGCCGCCATCTCCACGATCGTCTCGGGAGGGAATCGCCGCCGTACCGCGTTCGCCAGGCTCAGCCCGACCGGCGGCCGGCCGTGAGGGTTCAACGAAGGCGCGCCGCGACGCATGGCGGGGTTGCCCCGGCGTCGTGTCTTCGACTCGTCCTGGACACTCATTGCTTTTTCCTTGGTAGCCTGTCGTGATTGCTAATGCAACAGAGATCCAGAACGGAGGCGCAATTGCCCGGAGCCATCGCGTAGCCTCTGCTGTGAAGGGTCCCCTAGTCGCGGCGATGCCGCGGCTCAGATCGCCTGTTCTGAGGTGGAGCGAATTGGCTCCGAATTCGTTATTGCCATGGCTCGACCGGGCCTCCGGCGTTACGCGAATGGCGACCTGCGTAGCGTAAGTACCGCCGCTACTAGGCGGCGGCGGTACTTACACGAGTAGATCCGGACCTACTTCGGCGTTACTTGGCGCTACTCGCCGGTACTTCACGCCTCGCCGTCCTTGGCCAGGGGGATCCCGGCGGCTGCGGCCTTCGCCGGCGTCCAGAGCAGGTGGTGACGAGCCCTCGGCGTCTTGCGGAGAACCTCGACCACGAGACCCTTCGAGGCAAGCGCCGCGCGCGCCTGGGCCTTGATCGACTTCGTGCAGGTGCCCATCGCGGCGACCGCGTGCTCGTCGAGCTGCTCGCGCGTCAGCGGTGCCGATGAGCGCTCCGCCCCGGCGAGCATCGCCTGTACTGCCGCGGCGACGAGGGCCGCATTGCGCTGACCGCCGCGCTCGGCCTTGACCTCGGCTGCGGACCGCGCCTCGCCGGCGATCCGACACCGCCCGGTGCGCCCCCAGTACGTCAATGGGATCACCCGGTCACCGCCGCCCATGCGCGACTTGCCGATCGACAGCTCCACCGTCCGAGAGCCGTCCTCGCGCTCGGGCCCAGAGGCCCCCAGCGACAGCGTGACCGTCGCCGCGCGCTCGATCGCCGCCGACTCCGCGCCGCCATCGGTGGAATCAGCGCCGATCACCTCGCCAGTTCGCGCGGCACGAGACGACGCGCGGCTCATCTGCGAGATCGCGAGCACGACTGCGCGGGTAGAGCGTGCGATCTCATCGACCCTGGCCACCACATCGGCGATGCGTGCGCGCTCCTCGCGCTTGTCGGACTCCATGATCTGCAGGTAGTCGATCGCCGCCAGCACGCGCTCTCCCGGATGCTCGGCTTGCGCCGCCTTGATCGCGGCTTCGAGCGCTCCGAGCGTGGCGTCCTTGCGGTCGAGCACGTATGCCCGCGGGAAGATCACGCGTTCCATCTCACGGCGCGGCACCTTGCCGGTCAGCACGTCCTCCCAGGACGCATCGCACTGCATGCCGATCGCCCGAGCGGCGAGCTCCTCCGCCGGCAACTCGCGCGATAGCACCACGACGGGCCCGTCATGCGCGTTCAGCATCCCGATCGTCGTCGACGACTTGCCTGAGCCCGTGGGCCCCATGATCACGACGGTCGCCCCGGGGCGCACGCTGACGATCACGTCCGTCCCGAGCTTGATCGGCACCGAGGGCTCGCCAGCGTACTTGAGAATCAAGTCCACCAGCTCTGTGTCCCGATGCCACCTCGGCTTCACCGGTGGCTCGGCCACTGCCCCAATGGATCCGTCGTCGGAGGCCACGATCGACCCGACCAACTCCTCCGGCGTCTCGAGGGACCTGCACTCCCTCATGACGGCCTCCCGGGAACAGGCACGGCCGCATCCGCCAATGGCTTGCGCCACCCTGCACACCACGCCTCGTTCAGATCCTTGAATCGGGTCTCGCCGGCGCGCACGCTGAGCACGTGGAGCGAGGTCCCGAGCGCGAGCCCGCAGCCGATCGCGGCGCGCACCGCCGCGTGCACCGCGCCGAGCCCCGCAGCATCGAGATGGGGAACCAGATACAGGCGCGTGCGCGCCAGCGCGACCCGCTTTGCGACGTGCGGAGTTAGCTTCGGAATGTTGGCGGCGCCGTGTGCGCCGAGCACGACCGCCTCGGGCCACACCAGGCAGGCGGTCACCGCGTCGACCACGCCCTCGACGATCACCACGTCGCGCCCGCCCACGATATCGGCCAGCGAGCGCGCGAACGTGCCCAGCGTGGGACACGCGCGCTTGCCGCTCACCTTGGGCTCGGTGCCGGGCAGGTTCCGCCGCACCACGTTGACGATGGCCCCGTCGGATGCGAACAGCGGCACCGCGAGTTCGCCCCTCGCGCCGAACCTGAACACGTCATGGCCGACCAGCGCCGCGATGCCGCGGGACTCGGCGTACGCCTCGCCTGCCGCGTGCCGCGCAGTGCACCGCGCCCAGTCCTCGGACGACACCACGCGCGCTTGCTGGTCACGCTCGCGCTTGCTGGCATCTTCGAGCGCAACTCTCACCGCCGCGCGCCTGGCCAGCTCGGCCCGCCGCCACGCGGCCTCGCCCGGGTCTACCGCCGGGACGTGTCCGGACAGCTCGGCGATCCGCTCGAGCACCACGGGAAAATCCCGCTCGGCGTCCAGCCCGTGACAGCCCGCCACCAGCGCCACCACGTCGCCGCCCTTGCCGCACGGGAAGCACTGCCAGCGCCCATCGCTCATGGCGATCGCGACCGCGTCCGGTCGGCTGTGAACCGCACCCAGAAGAGGACACCACGACGTACGCCACTGGCCAGCCGATGCCTTGCCCTTGAGCTCGAGCCCGCTCAGGATGCCCGGCACCCTCGCCCGCGCGAACGCCAGCACCTCGGCCCTGTCCAGCCGCGCGGTCACGTCAGCCTCCCCAGGATGCGATTCGCTCGCGCGCGCGGTGTCTCCGCGACCTCCGGCGCGCGCGGCGCCGACTTGCCGATCTGCGCGTCCGCCCGCACCCGGACCGCCGCGCCGATCTTCACGGCATCCAGCCGGCCGTCCTTGATCATCGCGCGCACCGTCGTCTCCGAGATCGAGTTGCGGCGCGCAAACGCGCGCATCGTGATCAGCTCGGGGCCCGCCTCCGGCCGCGCGGCCAGCTGATCGGCGACCCGATCGGCCAGCCGATCCGCGATCCGGTCCGCGATCAGCTCGAGCACCCCATCCAGGTCGATCCCATGGATCGCGGATCTGGCCTTGGCTTTCGTATCGGCGCGTGGGTCCACGGGGGCAACATCAGGCGCCCCCAGCCTGCGGGTCGATGTCACGGGATCCCCTGCGCCGGCTGGCGCCGCATGGCGCCGGTCCCCGGGCAGACATACGTCCCGAGCCGCGACGTTTCCGAGATGAGATCGCTGTGCCACGGGGCTAACATCAGGCGCACCCACAGAGCGGGTCCAAATCAACCGGCCCCGCGCTCCCAGTGGCCGCCGCACCGACGGAAACCGACGGCAGGTCGCTCGGCGTCGGGCCGCCACCGAGACCGGGATCTGCTCGCTCCGAGGCGCACCACCCCCTCCCCGCATCAACGGTACACCTCCGTTGTACCGAAGCCCTCTGGGCTCCTGCTCTCATCCTGAGATCCGCACCTACGCCACCTCATCGCCCTGCGCCCCTGGCTCGATCATCGCCGGCAAGCCAGCGATCGAGATCCTCGCGCCGTACCACCCGGAGGTGGCCATGCTTGCCGATCCGGCCATGCAGCGGTAGCTCGCCGCCGCTGATCGCCCGGTTGATGGTCGAGCGCGAGCAGCCCGCGTACGCGACAGCGCGGGCGATCGTCAGCAGGGGTGGCCAGGGTGACGCGTCGAGGCTTGCCCTGACCGCTGCCGACGCACGTTGAGGTGCCATGCGCCGACGTTCCCAAAGAGCCGCCCTCGCCGATAAGGACGAACGCGATCGTGCCGCGTCCCTATTTCGGACGCGCTGCGCGCCGTCGCTTGGCGGCTCGCTTGACCCGCTGCCGCTCCTTGCTCTCGGCCACGGCTGCCGAGCCGACCTTGTAGACCGCGATGGTGGCCGCGTAGTCGGACACGCCGCGCTCGACCATGATCGCCGCGGTCGTCTCGCGCAGGCCGTCGGCACTACGCGGTGTGAAGTTGCCCACCTCTGCGAGCCGCAGCGACTCGATCACCAACTCGAGCTCGCGCTCGACTTCGGCTCGCAGCGGTTCTCCATCCCCTGACAGCCCGTCGGACAGCAGATCGGCATCGCGTGCCGCTGCCATATCCCGCTTGCGCCGCCGGGGACCGGGAGCCGCCGTCGCCATGCTGGCCGGTCCGCGCGAGCCCTGCCCTGATGACGTGGCCGGTGGACGCTCTGGTCCCTCGTTGCCATCGCCGGCCGGCTTGTGAACGGTCATGCAAAGATCGAGCACCGCGGTCAGCGCGTCCCGGTAGTTGCGCAAGACCGCCAAGCGGATGGAGTTGCCGACCTCCCGCCGCGCGGCGTTCTCAGCATGGTGGCGCTCGCTGGCGTGTTCACGCTTGGTTAGTTTGCGCTTCGGTTTGCTCTGCTCCTGTCGCGAGCCGGGCTTGTTTGCTTCGGCGTCCACCGGAAAATCGATCGCGGGCTCCCAGTCGTCGGCATCAGCCTGACCACCAACCTCGCTCTCGCGCTGCGAGCGCGCCGCGTTTCACAGCGCGTTCTGATCGCCGCGGTTCTCGCGGGTGGGCCTCGCTTGCCATGTCGTTGTCCCCGATCCGGCCCCCGGTGAGAACACCGAGCTGGCCGCGCCGGGGAGCGCGACCTCCGCGTGGTCATGACTCCGCGCGGTGCTCGGCAAGGCATCCTATCGCGACCAGCCACGACTCGAGGTCGCCGCGGCCGATGGAACGATCTCGACTGGCCACGCCGGAGAGATCCCGCCGCCCCGCGACCGACGCCAGAGACAGGTCCGCGATCAGCACTGCCGCAAACACCTCGAGCGTGGCCTCGCCAGCGCCGACATGCTGCAACGACCTCGAGCGCGGCCTCGCCAGCGCGCCACTGCCGCCCCCGCTAGAGGCCTCGGGACCCCGCCGCCGCGAA
>DATBBB010000027.1:0-13554 GCA_036271215.1 Kofleriaceae bacterium
GCGCCGGGCGTGGCGCTGGGAATAGCCGGCGCGCAAAACTGCGTTAGCGTAGGGCGATGGTGCTGGCTCGCTCGTGGATCGCGATCGCCCTGCTCGGCGGGCTGATGGGCTGTCATTCGTCGCCCGCACCCGCGCCCAACGGGTCGCCGGCCGCCGCCGCGGTAGCGCCGTCACCAGCCGCGTCGTCCCCGCCCGCGCCGCTGCCGCTGCCGCCCGCAGCGCCGGTGCCCCCCGGCGAGGCGCGCGACGATGCCGGCGACGGTGAGCCGGTCGCGCGCGGTGACGATGGCGATGATCTGTCGCCGGTCAGCGGCGATGCCCCGGCCGACAACGGCGCGGTGCTGCCGGCCGCCGATCCGTGGCGCGGCAAGCGGGTCCGCTATCCGACCGCGGTGCTGCTGTTCGCGGCCAAGCGCAGCGATGACGACCCGGCGTCGCCGCGGATGTTCCAGCCGCTGGTGTGCGCGATCAATGGCAAGCGCAAGCTCGGAGCGTACTGCGGCGAGGTGATGCCGGCGCGTGCGAAGATCCGGACGCCGCAGGGCGAGCTCGTCGTGACCCGCTCGACCCAGCCGTTCCACGACGAGGCCGGCGACCACACCTATCCGGCGCCGTACGGGCCGGCGTGCTGCATGTACAACACCTGCGTCGGCAACACCGTGCCGTACCACGCTGCGCGGGGCGCCCGGCAGGCCGCGGATCCGCACCCGATCCTCGCGGTGTGGCCGCCCGACGCCGACCTCGAGCTCGAGGTCGCGACCGATGGCACCGCCGAGGTCGCGGCGAGCGCGGTGCCGGTGACCGCCGGCCGCAGCGTCAAGCAGGCGTTCACCCGCGCGCAGCGGCGCTACGCGTCGGTCAGCGGCCGCGGCGGTGGCCGGGTGCTGTGGGACGTCGGCGCGGGCTGGGTCACCGCCGACGGCATCATCGGACCGCACGGCTACACCTTGCTCGCGACCACCGACGTCGACCACGACGGCCACCTCGAGCTGATCAGCTACGAGCGCTGGGCCAACGACTACGGCCTCGACGTGTTCGGCGACGCCACCGCGCCGATCTACAACTTCAGTTGCGGCAACATCTGACCCGCGCCGCACCGCGATCAGTGCGCGGCGTCTTTCGGCGGCGCCGGCGCCGGTGACGCGGGCGGCGTGGCCGGCGGCGGCGATGCCGCAGCAGCTGCGCCGGTGGCCGGTGCAGGTTTGCCGGGGGCGGGCGGCGCAGGCGGCCTGGCCGGCAGACCGGGCGTCGATCCAGTGGCAGCCGGCGGGATCGGCGATGCGGCTGCGGCGGGCGGCGTGGCCGGCCTGGCGGGCGGCGCGACCGGCGCCGGGGCGGAGCCCTGCGCGGCCGGCCTGGCGGGCGGCGCGACCGGCGCCGAGGCGGAGCCCTGTGCGGCCGGCTTGGCGGGTGGCGCGACCGGCGCCGAGGCGGAGCCCTGCGCGGCCGGCGGCGTCGCGGCTGATCTGGCGCCGAGCGCGGCGGACAGCTCGCCGAGCAGGCGGGCGACCTCCGCCTCGGCCTGGCGGCGCGCAGCGGCGTCGCGGTCGCGCTCGACCCGGGCGTCATCGCGCTCGTGCTCGGCGCGGGCGCTCGCGCTGCGCGCGGCGTCGCGGTCCTTGATCGCCTGCTCGCTCGTGGTGCGGGCCGCATCGCTCGCGGTGCGGGCCGCATCGCGCTCGGCGCGCGCGGCGTCGCGGTCGCGCTCGGCGTCCTCGGCCTCCTTGCGGGCGCGGGTCCAGAAGCTCTCGTAGAGGTCGCGCGCCTTCTCGGCAATGTCGAGATCGCCGCGCACCGTGGCGAGCGCGCGGGTCGCGACGTTGGCGTTGCGCAGCGCCTGCTCCTTGGCCTGCACGATCGCGTGATAGTCGTCCTCGGCCTCGGCGAGCTCGTGCTGCAGCGCGCGCAGCGAGTCGGTCTGGGTGTGCAGGTTCGCCTCGGTGGTGGCGAGCTCGTGCTGCGCGGCGCGCGTGCGCTCGGCGAACCGATCCTTGTCGGCCTGCATCTCGGCGGCGAGCGCGGCGCGCTGATCGCTCAGGTGGAGCAAGGTCGCGTACGCCGCGAGCGACATCGCGGCGAGCACCACCGCGACCACGGCGGTCACGCTGAGCTGCGGGTTGCGCTTGGCCCACAGCGCGGCGCGCCGGGCCGGCGTGCGATCGAAGCTGGTCGGCCGCCACGCGAGCACGGCCTGCAGCTCGTCGGCCAGCTCGCCGGCGCTCGCGTAGCGATCCGCGGGCGCGATCGCCAGCGCGCGGTCGACGATCTTGCGCAGCCGCAGCGGGATCCGTTCGCCGTGCGGCGTACGATCGAGCGCCGGCGGTGGCGCCCCGGCCGCCGCGACCTCCCAGAGCTCGAGTCCGCCCTCGGCGCGCCACGGTGGCCGGCCCGACAGCAGATCGTGGGCGATCGCGCCGAGCCCCCAGATATCGACCCCGGCGAGCGTGGCGCGATCGGCCGGATCGCGCGGATCGAGCGTGATCGACAGCCCGCGCGCCTGCTCGGGCGCCATGTACGCCGGGGTGCCGGCGATCCGGGTCGCGATCCGGCCGGTCCCGACCTCGACGACCATGCCGGACCGCGTGTTCGCCGCGGCCTGGCCGGCGTTGCTCACCGCGAGCCCGAAGTCGGCGATCTTGGCGCGCCGAGAGATCGGCGTGATCAGCATGTTGTGCGGCTTGAGATCGCGGTGGAACACGTTGCGCAGGTGGGCGTCGTGCACGCCGCGCGCGACGTCGCGCACCCAGCGCACGGCCTCCCACAGATCGCGCGGCCGGCAGGTCGCCGCCGACGCGCCGATCTGCAGCGCGCCGGTTCGCAGCTCGTGCTCGCCGACCAGCTCCATCACCAGGTACGGCGGCTCGGCGTCGTGGACGTCGAGCACGCGGACCACGTGCTCGCTGATGACTTCACACGCCGCGCGCGCCTCGCCGAGGATCGCGTCGAGCGCCGGCGACGAGCCGGGATCGAAGACCTTGATCGCGACGTCGCGCCGCAGCTTGCGATCGTAGGCCCGCCACACCGTGGCGGTCGCGCCGGCGTCGAGCTCGACCCCGAGCTCGTAGCGCGTGCTGGCGTCGAGCGCGGCGCCGCGGTCGGGCGCTGCCGCCGCGCCGCGCTGGGCGTGCAGCCACGCGAGCAGCTGGCGGGCGAGCGCCGGATCGTCGGGGAACCGCGCGCGCAGCGCCGCCGGCCACGCGCCGGCCGGCTGGCGGCCGATCTCGTCGAGCGCGGCCTCGATGGTCCCGGCCTCGGCACCGGCCTCGGCACCGGCCTCAACGGCGGCCTCGGCACCGGCCTCGGCGCCGGGCGCACCGGTGGCCGGCTCGGTCATAGCAACCCGCGCTCGATGCCCTGGAGCACCGCGAGGTAGCTCGTGCCCTCGGCGAGCCGCTTGTTGACCAGGCCGAGCGAGATCTTGCGCGCCGAGGCGATCTCGCGCTGGGTCTTGCCCGCGAGGTGGAGCTGCAAGATCGCGCCGGTCTCCGCCGGCTGCGCGACCGGCACGCGGACCCGGGCGTCGACCACGCCGTTGCACAGCTCGCCGACCCGGTGCGCGATCCAGCCCCGCAGCTCCGCGAGCTCGACGATCTCGGCCAGCGCGTGATCGTCGGGCAGGGTCACGATCGCGTCGGCGAAGTCCTCGCGCCGGCCGCGCCGGCGCAGCTGATCGAGCCGGTCGAGGATGAACCGCCGGACGCTCTCGCCGAGGTGGCGCTGGTCGTCCGGCAGCTGCTTGAGCCGGTCCCACTCGCCGCTCTGGATCCAGCGCGCGACCAGCGAGCCGAGGATGTCGCGCGTGCTGTACGAGCCGCGGTAGTTCATCGACTGCTTGACCCGCCGGATGATCCGCTCGAGCTGGTGCGCGATCGCGTCGTCGACGGCGACGTCGCCCGCGCGGCCGGGATGAGATCGAGAGTCGGTCATGGCTCGAGGCGCAACCGCCGCGCACGCACGTCTCCGAGCCTACCATCGCCGCCGGATCGGCGGATTGGTAGATCGGCGGATGGCGGATAGTGGTAACCGGCAGCCCGGCGCTCAGCAGCTCGGCAGCATGCGATCGCTGGTCTGGCGCAGCCACTGCGACTGCTCGCCGCCGGGGCCGACCTGGAACCCGATCTCGATCTCGCCGACGTGGCAGCCCGCATCGCTCCCGGCCGTGCACCACTTGTAGCCGAACGTCTTGGTGTGATACCGGCCGCTCGGCGTGCCGTCGATCTCGGTGGTCTCGCCGCCGGGATCGGGCTTGAGCGCCACCGCCTGGAGCGGGATCTCCTGGTACTTGAACGAGCTCAGCACCGGATCGCCGGCCGGGAGCCCCGCGCTCGGGACCGCGTGCCACTCGGTCAGATCGCCGAACGCGCGCGGCTTGCCGTGGACCACGAGGCTGAACGCGCCGCCGCCGTCGAACACCACCAGCTCACCATCGCCGAGGTCGAGGATCGACGTGCCGGCGATGCGGCGGGTCGCGGACGTCGCGATCCGGCCGGTGACGATGCCGTGGACGTCGAGGATCGCGCCTCGCGCCGGGGTCCACGGCGGCGGCGGATCGCCCTGGGGGTTCCACCGGCGCGACACCAGGACGTGGTCGCCGAGGACGTCGATCGCCACCACCTCGTCCTCGTTGGTGTAGCCGCCGTGGTGCGCGGCCGGCAGCGCGAGCTTGCGATCGGCCGTCCGCGCCCAGACCTGGGCGTGCTCGCCGTCGCCGATCACCAGCATCCCGTGATCGGCCGTGGCGTGCAGGTCGTCTGCGTCGGCGTGCGCGACCGCCGCGCGTGCCCGGGGCCCGATCGGATCGCAGCGCGTGGCGGTGCAGATCTGCGTCGGCTCGACCCGCGCGACCGGTGACGCGGGCGGTGGATCGAGCCGCTGGGCCGGGCTCGATCCGTCGTGGCACGCGCCGGACTTCCAGCACACCACCATCGCCTCGCCGTCGCTGACCAGCTCGGTGTCCTCGGTGGCGGTGTAGGTATCCGAGAACGTCACGCACGGCACCGCGGTGGTCGGCGGCGCGAGCAGCGAGCCGGGGCCGGCGAGCGGCGTGGCCGGGCGCGGCGGCGGCGAGCCTGCGGCGGCGGGTGCGGCCTGCACCGACGGCGCGTCGCGCAGCCACAGCATCCGCTCGGTCGGGGCGGACGGGGTCGTCGTCGTCGAGCCCGCGGCGGTCGGCGCAGCCTGCACCGGCGGCTCGCGCAGCCATAGCATCAACCCGAGCGGTGCGGCGACCGCCGCGATCAAGGCGCAGCCCAGGCGCGCAGGTTCGGTGAGCATCGAGAACCAACGCCGGACCAGCGCGAGATATTGCCGATGGAGTCGGTATGGCATACGGCCTTGCGTCGCCTCGATCGCCTCGCGAAACGCTCGGCTATACGAACCCGGACGCGCTCGCATGCTCGCGCTAGCTACGGCGAGCGCGAAGGTGCGAGCCGCGCCTGCACCCAGTCGCCGAGGTCGACCGCGGTGGCCGGTGCGCGGGCGCGCTGGGCCTCGGCGACGGCGCGCCGCAGCTCGTCGATCGAGGCGTAGCGGTCGCGGGCGTCGAACGCCAGCGCGCGGGCGGCGATCGCGGCCAGGTCGGCGTCGAGCCCATCGAGCCGGGGCCCGCCGCGGATCGACTCGAGCAGGGTCCACGGCAGCTCGCCGGCGAACGGCCGCGCGCCGGCGACCAGCTCGACCAGCGTGACCCCGAGCCCGAACTGATCCGCGGCGCCGGCGATCGGCTCACCGGCGAGCTGCTCGGGCGCCATGTAGGCGTAGCGACCGCGGCGCGCGCCGGCGGCCGTCAGATCGGCGAGCGCGGTCGCCTTGGCGATCCCGAAGTCGCCGAGCTTGACGTCGCCCGCGGTCGAGACCAGCACGTTGGCCGGGCCGACGTCGCGGTGCACGATGCCGAGCGGCAGGCCGCGGCCGTCGCGCGCGGCGTGCAGGTAGGCGAGCCCGACCGCGAGCTCGTGCACGACGTGGAGCGCGAGCGGCCCCGGCAGCGCGCCGTCGAGGTGGCGCGCGAGGTCGGTGCCGTCGACGTACTCCATGACCACGTAGTAACCGCCGTCGTGTACGCCCAGGCCGAGCACCGCGACCAGGTTTCGGTGGTGCAGCGTCCCGGCGAGCGTGGCCTCGCGGATCAGCGCGCGCGCGAGCTCGGGCTCGCCGGCGAGCTCGGGGGCCAGGGTCTTGATCGCGACCAGCCGCTCGAACCCGCTCGCGCCGTGCGCGCGTGCCAGGTGGACCTCGGCCATCCCGCCGCGACCGAGGCGGTGGATCAGCGAATAGGGGCCGATCGCGCGTATCATGAGGTGTGGCGCGGACCGCGACAGTGTACAGCGACGTGCTCGACGGCGGCAGTGGCCGCTTGCGCTGCCAGCTGGTCGTGATCGACGGCGCCGACCGCGGCCGGGCGTGCCGGCTCGGCGAGGTCGCGATCGAGGTCGGCACCGCGCCGGGCGCCGGGCTCGTGCTGTCCGACGACCGGGTCTCGGCGCGCCACCTCGCGGTGCGCGGCGACGGCGCCAGGTTCGTCGTGCGCGACCTCGGCTCGACCAACGGCACCTGGTACGAGGGTTCGCGGATCACCGAGGTCACCGTCCCGGCCGGCACGACCTTGCTCGCCGGGCGCACCGCGCTGCGGATCGAGCCCGAGGCCCAGCCGCTCGATCTGCCGCCGAGCCAGGCCCGGCGGTTCGGCGAGCTGGTCGGCGAGAGCCTGGCGATCCGCGAGGTGTTCGCGGTGCTCGAGCGGATCGCGGCGTCGGACGTCACCGTGCTGATCGAGGGCGAGACCGGCACCGGCAAGGAGCTGGTGGCGCGCGCGCTGCACGACGCGTCGGCGCGCCGCAAGCGGCCGTTCGTCGCGATCGACTGCGGCGCGCTGCCCGAGGCGATGCTCGAGAGCGAGCTGTTCGGCCACGTCCGCGGCGCGTACACCAGCGCCGGCCACGACCGCAGCGGCCTGGTGGTGCGCGCCGACGGCGGCACGCTGTTTCTCGACGAGCTCGGCCGGATCTCGCCGACCGTCCAGGCCCGCCTGCTGCGCGTGCTCGAGGAGCGCGTCGTGCGGCCGCTCGGCGGCGACACCGAGCGCGCGGTCGACGTCCGGGTGATCGCCGCGTCGCGCGATGACATCGATGCCGAGGTCGCGGCCGGCCGGTTCCGCCCCGATCTGCTGTACCGGCTCGCGGTGGTCCGGGTCGAGCTGCCGCCGCTGCGCACCCGGCGCGAGGACCTCGCGATCCTGGTCCGCGAGCTGCTGCGCCGGCGCGGGTTCGCCGACGAGCTGCCCGCCGGTGCCGGGCTCGATCGGTTGATCGCCCACGCCTGGCCGGGCAACGTCCGCGAGCTGCGCAACGTGATCGACCGCGCGCTCGCGCTCGCGCCGGGCGCGCAGCGGTTCGCCGATCTCGCGATCCGGATCGATCCCGCGCGCGAGGCAGCCGCCGGCGACGCGCTCGCGGTGCGCAGCGATCTGCCGTACGCCGAGGCCAAGGCGCTGGTGCTCCACGAGCTCGAGCGGCGCTACCTCGCCGACGTGCTCGCGCGGACCGGCGGCAACCTGTCGGCGGCGTCGCGCGCGTCGGGCATCGATCGCAAGCACCTGCGTACGCTCGCCCGCAAGCACGGCCTGGTCGATGACCCGCCCGAGGAACCCGACGCGGCTGACTGACCCGGTCACCACACCCGGACCACGACCGCCGAGATGTTGTCGCGCGAGCCGGCCGCGTACGCCGCGTCGATCAGCGCGCGGCACGCGGGCTCCGCGGGGAGCGCGAGCAGCACCGCGAGCTGGTCGAGCCCCAGGACCTCCGACAGCCCGTCGCTGCACAACAGGAACACGTCGCCCCGGGCGATCGCCTGGCGCTGGACGTCGGGCTCGCTGGTCTGGGTCCCGAGCGCCCGGGTGATGACGTGGCGCCACGGGAAGTTGGCGTCGGGCTTGGCGCCGCTGGCCTCGAGCTGCGCGGCGAGCGAGTGATCGATCGTCAGCTGCGCCACCACGCCATCGCGCAGCCGGTACACCCGGCTATCGCCGACGTGCGCGATCACCGCCCCGTCGCGGGACAGCCGCAGCGCGACCACCGTCGAGCCCATGTCGCGCAGCTCGCCGGTCCGCCGCACCGCGATCCGGTCCGCCGCCATCCGGGTCGCGACCATCAGCTCGTTCTCGGTCACCGAGCGCTGCGGATCGATCGGATAGGGCCACGTCACGTCGGCGTCACCGGCGGTGCGGCGCACCAGGTCGTGGATCGCCTCGACCGCCAGCGTGCTGGCGACCTCGCCGCCCTCGTAGCCACCCATGCCGTCGGCGACGACGAACAGCCCGAGCCCGGGCTGGGCGCACACCGCGTCCTCGTTGTTGGCGCGCCGGCCGGCGATGCTGAGCGCATAGCTTTCGAATTGCATGGCCTGCGTGACAGCGCGCGGCGTGCCGCGTCGAACTCCGCAATACCGCGGAGCTGCCTGGAGGATGGCCGCCCCAGATCGCGTCGGCTCATGGGGCGCGGCGCGAATCTGCGCCCGGTCGGAGCGGCGACTCTTGAGCCGCTGATGCCTGCCTGGCTCTCCCGCTCGTAACATGTATTTCATCGCACGCTGAAACCATCGCGCAACTAGCGGACACCACTGAACATAAGGTGCGTCCGGCGAAATATTCCTCCAGCACCGGCGACTCTGGTCCTCGAGGTCAAAAGCCCATATAGGCTTAACAATACGCAACCGCGGCGGCATGTTGGTTGCACATCGGGCTCGTGAATGCGAACCACTCTTGCCCTGGTTGTCTTGCTGGCGGCCGGCTGCCAGCAAGACGTGGACGTGGCATCGCCGGTCACCGTGGTGCCGCCGAGTATCCCGGCGAACGCCTTCGAGACCCTCAAAAATCCGTCGGACGCCCACGCCGAGCTCTGCGATCCCGGTACGCCGGCCGATCCCACGTTCCCGGATAACGCCGATCGGATCACCAATCGGTTCTGCCAGGACGCCAAGGGCGGCGTGGTCCCGCAGCCCACGGGCCTGCACGATCTGCTGACCATCCTCGATCTCGACTTCAAGGATCCGGCCGGCGGTAACGCCACCGGCGGCAACCCGGCGTTCGCGATCCTCGGCCACTCGTCGGCGCTGACCGCGCGCGAGGTCTCGTCGATCACGCCGACCGCGTTCGTGTTCACCCCGCTCGGCCCCGACGGCGTGCCGCCGCGCGACTACATGTTCCTCGCGTTCGATCCGGGCGAGTCGTTCCTCGAGGTCGCGTCGTTCTCGCCGTCGGACGCCGCGGTCAACTTCTACCTCGTGCTGTTCGACAAGGCGTGCGCCGCCACTCCGGCCGGCTGCGGCCCCAATGATCTGCTCACGCCGGCCCAGCTCACCGGCTGGAGCAACGTGCGGATCTATGAATCGACGACCGCGCTCAACAACACGATCGCCGATTGCCGGCAATGCCACATCGGCAATGGCCACGATATCCCCGATACCGGCGATCCGCTGATCCTGCGCATGCAGGAATTCGAGGCGCCACACACCCACTGGTTCAGCTCGACCACGGGCGGCGGCAAGGCGCTGCTGTCCGACTTCCACGCCGCGCACGGCACCACCGAGGACTACGGCCCGATCCCCGCCGCGCTGGTCGACAAGTCTGACCCGGAGTTGATGGCGCAGTTCATCACCGCGGCCGGGTTTGCCGACCAGCCCAACATGTTCCACTCCGCCGCGATCGAGGCCGAGGTCACCGCGTCGGCGCCGGGCCAGCCGGTGGTCAACGTCCCGGCCGGCGCGAGCGCGACCTGGCAGACCAGCTACAACGCCGCGGTCGCCGGCAGCTTCATCGCGGCGCCGTACCACGACGTCAAGGTCACCGATCCCGACAAGCTCGCCCACATGACCGACGTGTACAGCCGGTTCCGCACCGGCGCCGCGCCGCAGCTGACCGAGGACATCCGCGACGTGTTCCTCGACAGCGCGATGACCGAGATGGGGTTCGCGCCGGAGAGCCAGATGGACGGTCACGCGATGCTCGTCCAGCAGTGCCAGCAATGCCATCACGCGCGGCTCGATCCGACGCTGTCGCGCGAGCAGTTCCTGGTCGACCAGCTCGATCGGATGTCCCGCGCCGAGAAAGACCTCGCGATCGACCGGATCACCACGCCGACCGACACGCGGTTGACCATGCCGCCGCCGCTGTACCGCACGCTGACCCCGGAGCAGCGGGCCTCGATCATCGCCGAGCTCAGGAAGTAGGCCCCGAATGACGACGATGACGATGAATCGACTCGTACGCTGGATGCTGTGCGCGGCGGCGATCGCGCTGGTCGGCGTGGCGCGGCCGGCGCTGGCGGCCCCGACCCGCGTCGCGCTGACCCGGATGCCCGACGACACCACGGGGCTCGGCAAGCTGATCGCGGGCGCGCTGACCGACGGCGATCTCGAGGTCGTGACCCACAAGAAGGTCGATCGCGCGATCGAGCGGCTCGGCATCGACGCCAAGCTCACCGCCAACCGCGACCTCGGCAAGCTGGCGAGCGAGCTCGAGGTCGACGCGATCCTCAAGGCGGCGTTCGAGCACACCACGCACCGGCTGCGGTTCCGGATCTTCGCCAACGGCAAGCAGGGCAAGCCGTTCCTGATCGCCGTCAACGGCGACCCCGACTCGGACAAGCTTCGCACCCTGGTGCGCAAGACGCTGGTCGCCAAGCTCTCGGCGGCCGTGCCGGTGGATGACAAGGCGGACAAGCCCGACAAAGCGGACAAGCCCGACAAAGCGGACAAGCCCAAGCACGGCGCGAAGTCGAAGGACACCGACGACGCGGCCGGCGAGCCGGTCGCCGATGCCGAGCAGCCCGGCAAAGCCGACAAGGCCAAGCGCGCTGCCAGGTCGAAGGACGCCGACGACAGCGCCAAGGACAGCACCAAGGATAGCGATGACACCGCCGGCGACAACGCCGCCGGTGACAAGCCGGCTGGCGCCGCCGCCGTCGATGCCTCGGCCTCCTCAGGCAATGCGCACCACGCGGCCAAGCACGTTGCGACCCGCGACGACGACGACACGCTGATCTCGACCGCCGAGCTCCACGCCGCGGCGCCCGCGGTGGCCGGCGCGCACAGCGCGAACCTCGATGCCGTCCGGGTCGATCTCGGCGCGTCGATGTCCGGGCGCACCCTGAAGTTCCAGGCCAATGCCGGCCTCGCCAGCCCGCCGATGCCGTACAAGAACGCGCCGGTCCCGGGCGGCCGGGTCGCGGGCGAGCTCTACCCGTTCGCGTTCGGCGATCCGAGCCGCGCGCTGGCTGGCCTCGGCATCGCCGGCGACTTCGATCAGGTTGCGAAGCTCACCCTGTGGACCTCGGCCGAGGGGACCGTGCCGCTCAAGGCCACCGATCGCCACTACTCGGTCGGCGTGCGCTACCGGCTCGCGTTCGGCCACACCCCGACCAGCCCGACCCTGACCTTGGGCGCTGGCTACGAGGCGCGAACGTTCACCGTCGATCGCAAGGGCCTGATGTCCCCGACCTCGCTCGACCTGCCGGACGTCGACTACCGGATGTACGATCCGGGCCTCGCGCTCCGCCTGCCGCTCGGCCGCCACGTCGCGTTCACGGCCGAGGGCCGCGCATTGCTGACCACCAACGCCGGGCCGATCCAGCGCCCCGATCAGTACGGCACGGCCAAGATCACGGCCGGCACGGCCTCGGCCGGCCTCGAGCTCATCCTCGGCGATCGCATCGCGGTTCGCGTCGCCGGCGAGGCGACCCAGATCGACCTCAAGTTCTCCGGCAACGGCATGCTGTCCAACAGCCGCGACGGCAACCCGGCCACCGTCGACGTTCATACCGCCATCGACCGCTACCTCGGCGGCAGCGCCACGCTCGCCGTCCTGTACTGATCGATCGACACCGTCCGGCGACGCCGTCCGGCGACGCGGTCCGGTGACGTACGCGGCCACGGCCGCGACCGGGCACGGATCATCATGAGTGACGCGCTCGCCGTCCGCTGGGATGTCGTCGTCGCGCACCCCGCTTGCGTGCAACGATGAGTCCCGCTGGAGATCAACAAAGCTGCCCGATGTATGGATTTGCTGGGTGAAATCGACACGTTTGTGCCGCGCGCCATGTGCATGTCTTGCGCACGTGGGAGTTACCCTGGGAGCGGGTTCCTCGATCGCGATCCTCGTCGACGAGCGCGCGGCTTTTGATTCGCATACCTGGGTACGCAGGGGGATACGGTCTGCGTCTTGCTTTGGCCGAGTGAGGCATTATGAACCGCATAACACTCATCAGCTTCGGTCTCTCGATTGCCGCGTGCTCGTCTTCCTCGTCGTCATCATCACCGTCATCGCCATCCCCCGCGACCACGGCAGATTACGAGGATGCTGCACAGACGATCGCCTCCTCGACCGTCACGGGCGGTAGCGGTGGTGGTGGTGCCGGCGATGCCATCGCGATGGCGGACGCCGTCAACATCGCGACCGGTCACCTGCCGCTGGGCTTCCTGCGCGGCATCGATGGTCACATCCACGGCAACCGGATGGGCGTCGACAACGACTTCATGGTCACCTGCAAGGATGCCGCGGGCACCACCCAGACGGCCTGCGACAAGACCACCGACAGCGCGACGGTCGACATCAAGTGGACCGGCAACATCCAGGTCCCGGGCTTCTCCTCGTCGGTCGACCGCGAAGGCTCCTGGACGATCACCGGCCTGCAGAGCGCCACCGCGACGTTCAACGGCTCCAGCACGTTCTCGCTCGACACCACGCTGACCTCGATCTTCCGCCAGGGCGTCACCTCGAGCTTCATGTTCAGCGCGACCGCGAAGTACGACGCGATCACCGTCGCGACCGCCGACCGCCAGCTCACTGGCGGCTCCGCGAGCTTCGAGGTCAAGGTCGATCGTGCCGTCACGGGCACCGGCAACGGCTCCAGCAGCGGCTCGGACAATGGCACCGGCGCGGGCTCGGACAATGGCACCGGCGCGGGCTCGGACACCGGCACGGGCTCGGACAACGGCACCGGCGCGGGTTCCGACAAGGGCTCCGGCGCTGGCAGCACCAACGGCTCGGGCGCCAGTGGCACCAGCACCGGCTCGGCCGGCCATGGCCACGATGGCGACGACGACCACGGCGGCGGCGACAAGGACAGCGGCGGCCACGATATCGATCAGTCGTTCGACGTCCACGCCGACATCACGTTCAACGCCGACCACACGGCCACGCTGGTGCTCGACGGCAGCCACACGTTCACCGTCGACCTGACGACGGGCAAGGTCACCGCGACGATGTGAATGCGGTGCCCCGTCGCGACACAGCATCATCTGTGTCAGGGCGTTCAAGCCGTGAGGTCATCGTGGGGCCGTGCTTGGCATGGGACTCTACGTGCTCGACGATCATGGCAGAGGGGGGCGCCCTCTCCGGGGGCCTATCATCTCATTCGAGCGCAGCTTCTTCTTCGACCAGTGATGATCGATCGCCTGGATGAAGTCTCGTCTGACTAGCTTGGCGCGTGCCACGAGATGCCCATCGACTTCTCGTCGAACATAGACACCTTCCGCAGGGCCGTCCGTGAGTCGGGA
>DATBBB010000028.1:0-5023 GCA_036271215.1 Kofleriaceae bacterium
CGCGAGCCGGTGGAGCGCGAGGTAGGTCACCGGCGTCGTGAACAGCGTCAGCAGCTGCGACACGACGAGCCCGCCGACGATCGCGATGCCGAGCGGCTTGCGCAGCTCGCTGCCGGTGCCGGTGCCGAGCGCGAGCGGCAGCGCGCCGAGCAGCGCGGCCATCGTGGTCATCAGGATCGGCCGGAACCGCAGCAGGCAGGCCTGGTAGATCGCCTCGACCGGCGGCTTGCCCTCGCGCTCGAGCTCGAGCGCGAAGTCGACCATCAGGATCGCGTTCTTCTTGACGATGCCGATCAGCAGGATCAGGCCGACCATCGCGATCAGGTTGAGATCGGAGCCGAACAGCATCAGCGCGAGCAGCGCACCCAGGCCGGCCGACGGGATCGTCGACAGGATCGTGATCGGGTGCATGTAGCTCTCGTAGAGCACGCCGAGCACGATGTAGACCGTGAGCAGCGCGATGATGATCAGGAACTTCTGGGTCGCCAGCGAGTCCTTGAACGCCTGCGCGGTGCCGGCGAACTGACCGTGGATGCTCGCCGGCATGCCGATCTGGGTCGCCGCGCGCTCGATCGCCACCGTGGCCTCGCCGAGCGCCACGCCGGGCGCGAGGTTGAACGCGATCGTGGTCGCGGGGAACTGGCCCTGGTGCGAGACCGAGAGCGGCACCGTGGTCTCGCTGGGGTGGACGAACGTCGACAGCGGGACCTGCTCGCCGCTCGCCGCGGGCACGAACACGCGATCGAGCGCCGACGGATCGGCGCCGACCGACGGCGCGGCCTCGAGCACCACGCGGTACTGGTTGACCTGGGTGTAGAACGTCGCGACCTGGCGCTGGCCGAACGCGTCGTACAGCGTGTTGTCGATCGTCGACGCGGTGATCCCGAACCGCGCCGCGGTGTCGCGATCGATGTCGACCGTGAGCTGGAGCCCGGCGTTCTGCTGATCGCTGTTGACGTCCTTGAGCTCGGGCAGCTTGCGCAGCGCGCTCGACAGCTTGGGGACCCAGGTGTCGAGCTCGTTGAGGTCGGCGTCCTGGAGCGTGTACTGGTACTGGGTGCGCGCGCTGCGGCCGCCGACCCGGACGTCCTGCACCGATTGCAGGAACAGGTTGATGCCCTGGACCCGGCCGAGCTTGGGCCGCAGCCGCGCGATCACGTCGTCGGCGCTGTCCTTGCGGATCGGCTTGTCCTTGAGCGAGATGAACATCGTGCCCTGGTTGCCGGTGCTCGCGCCGAACCCGCCGATGCTCGACACCACGTGCGAGACGTCGGGATCCTTGAGCACGATCCCGTTGAGCTCCTCCTGGCGCGACTTCATCGCCGAGAACGAGATGTCCTGCGGGCCGAGCGAGGCGCCGATGATCATGCCGGTGTCCTGCTGCGGGAACAGCCCCGGCGGGACCTGGGTGAACAGCCACCCCGTGGTGACGATCGTGCCGAGCGTGACCAGGCCGATCAGCAGGGTGTGGCTCAGCACGAACCGCAGCGCGCGGCCGTAGCCGGCGATGATCGCGGACAGCCCGCGATCGAGGGTCCGGCCGAGCCAGCCCGGCGGCTGGTCGGTCCTGCCGCGCAGCAGCTCGCTGCACATCATCGGCGTCAGGGTCAGCGAGATGATCGCCGACAGCGAGATCGCGATCGCCAGGGTGACCGCGAACTCGCGGAACAGCCGGCCGACGATGCCGCCCATGAACAACAGCGGGATGAACACCGCGAGCAGCGACGCGGTGATGCTGACGATCGTGAACCCGATCTGCTTGGCGCCCTCGAGCGCGGCCTCGCGCGGCGCCATCCCGTTCTCGAGGTGACGGGTCACGTTCTCGGTCACGACGATCGCGTCGTCGACCACGAACCCGGTCGCGATCGTCAGCGCCATCAGCGACAGGTTGTCGAGGCTGAACCCGAGCAGGTACATCACGCCGAACGTCGCGATCAGCGACAGCGGCACCGCGACGCTCGGGATCGCGGTCGCCCGGCCGTTGCGCAGGAAGATGAACACGACCAGCACGACCAGCGCGATGCTGATCACGAGCGACTGCTCGACGTCGTGCACCGAGTGGCGGATCGACGCGGCGCGGTCGATCGCGATCTCGACGTCGATCGCCGGCGAGATCGCGTGGGTCAACTCGGGCAACAGCGCCTTGATCCGGGCGATCACGTCGAGGATGTTGGCGCCGGGCTGGCGGCGGATGATCACCATCACGGTGCGCTCGCCGTCGAACCAGCCGGCGACCCGGCGGTTCTCGACGTCGTCGGTCACGCTGGCGACGTCGCCGAGCCGGACCGCGCCGCCGACGTCGATCGAGCGCGCGATCGTGCTGGTGGTCGGCGTGCTGCCGGCGCCGCCGCTCGCCGCGCCGACGTTGTTGGGGTCGACGCTGGTGCTGGCGCCGGACGTGCCCGCGCTGGCCGCCGCGTCCGTGGTGCCCTTGGCAGCCGGGGCCGCGGTACCGAGCGCCGCGCTCTGCGGTGCCGCCGGCCCGGTCGCGATGTTGCCGCCGGTCACGATGCCGCCGATCGCCACGCCGCCGCCGGCCCCGCCGGTCGCCGCCGCGCCACTCGCCGCCGCTGCCGCCGCGCCCGCGAGGCTGCTGCTCGACGGGCCCTCCGACTGGCCGGGCTGCGACCAGTGGATGATCACGTTCTTCCACGCCGCGGCGTCGAGCAGCTGATCGTCGACGCCGATCGTCTGCCACTGGGCATTGCCCACGCCGCCCTTGGGCTCGTTCGACGTCGCGTTGGTCAGCGCGGTGCGGACGTCCTCGAGCCCGAGCCCGAGCCCGGCGAGCGTGGCCGGGTCGACCTGGACCCGGACCGCGGGCTGCACGCCGCCGCCGACGCCGACCTGGCCGACGCCGGGGACCTGCGACAGCTTCTGGGCGAGCACGGTGTTGGCCGCCTCGAACACGGTCGGCAGCGGCAGCGACTTCGAGCGCAGCGAGATGATCAGGATCGGCGCGTCGGATGGGTTGACCTTGCGGTAGTTCGGCCGGGTCGGCAGGTTCGCCGGGAGATCGCCGCCCGCGGCGTTGATCGCGGCCTGGATGTCGCGCGCCGCGCCCTCGACGTCGCGATTCATGTCGAACTGCACGACGACGCTGGTGGTGCCGAGCGCGCTCTGCGAGGTGATCTCGCTGACCCCGGCGATCCGGCCGAACCGGCGCTCGAGCGGCATCGCGACCGCGGTCGCCATCGTGGTCGGGCTCGCGCCCGGCAGCGCGGCGTTGATGTTGATCGTCGGGAAGTCGACCTTGGGCAGCGGCGACACCGCGAGCTGGGTGAACGCGCCGGCCCCGGCGAGCAGCAGCGCCACCGCGAGCAGCCAGGTCGCCTTGGGGCGGCGGATGAACGGCGCCGAGATGTTGGCGCCCTTGCTCGCCTCGCCGTCGCCGCTCTCGCCCGGCCCGTTCGGCGGCTCCTTCGGCGGCTCCTTCGGCGGGCCGTTCGGCGGGCTGTTCGGCGGCTGCGCGGCGGGGCCGCTCACGGCGCGCCGCCGGCGGGCTTGCGGGTGAACTTGCGCGCGATGCGCTCCATGAACAGGTAGATCACCGGCGTCGTGTACAGGGTCAGCACCTGCGACACGAGCAGGCCGCCGACGATCGTGATGCCGAGCGGCCGGCGCAGCTCGGCGCCGGTGCCCGAGCCGAGCGCGAGCGGCAGGCCGCCGAGCAGCGCGGCCATCGTGGTCATCATGATCGGCCGGAACCGCAGCAGGCAGGCCTGGTAGATCGACTGCTCCGGCGTCATGTGCTGGTCGCGCTCGGCCTCGAGCGCGAAGTCGATCATCATGATCGCGTTCTTCTTGACGATGCCGATCAAGAGCACGATGCCGATCAGCGAGATCACGTCGAACGGCTTGCCGGTGACCTCGAGCGCGAGGATCGCGCCGACGCCGGCCGACGGCAGGGTCGACAGGATCGTCACCGGGTGGATGTAGCTCTCGTACAGCACGCCGAGCACGATGTAGACCGTGATCAGCGCGGCGAGGATCAGCAGCGGCTCGGACGCGAGCGACTCGCGGAACACCGCGGCGGCGCCCTGGAACTCGGCGCGCATCGACGGCGGCGGGCTGAGCTTGAGCGACGCGGCATCGATCGCGGCGATCGCCTCGCCGAGCGAGATGTCCGGCGCGGTGTTGAACGACAGCGTCACCGACGGGAACTGGCCCTCGTGGTCGATCGCGAGCGTGGTGCTCCGGGTCTCGAGCGTCGAGAACGCCGACAGCGGGACCGCGGTGCCGTTCGACGCCCGGACGTAGATCCGGTCGAGCGAGTCGGTGTTGGTGCGGTCCTCGGGGCGCAGCTCGAGGATGATCCGGTACTGGTTGAGCTGGGTGAACGTGGTCGACACGATGCGCTGGCCGAACGCGTCGTACAGCGTGTCGTCGAGCGCCTGCGCCGTGATCCCGAGCCGCGACGCGCTGTCGCGATCGACCGCGAGGTGGAGCTCGAGCCCCGAGGTCTGCTGGTCGGACGCGACGTCGCGCAGCTCGGGCAGCTGCTTCATCGCCTCGAGCAGGCGCGGCGACCACGCCGACAGCTCGGCGGGATCCGGATCCTCGATCGTGTACTGGTACTGGGTGCGCGCGATCCGCGCGTCGACCGTGAGATCCTGGACCGGCTGGAGGTACACCGTGATGCCCTCGACGCTCGCGAGCCGGTTCTGGATCCGGTCGATGATCGAGGTGACGTCGGACGCGCGGTCGTCGCGCGGCACCAGCGAGATCGACAGCCGGCCCGAGTTCTGGGTCGGGTTGGTGCCGTCGGCGCCGATGAACGACGAGATCGTGGCGACGTCGGGATCGGCGAGCACCGCGTCGGCCGCGCGCTGCTGCAGCTCGAGCATCTTGCCGAACGACACGTCGGCCGCTGCCTCGGTGACGCCGACGATCATGCCGGTGTCCTCGACCGGGAAGAACCCCTTGGGCACGTGGAGCGCGAGCAGCACCGTGACGCCGAGCGTCGCGATCGTGATCAGCAGCGTGGTGCGCTGGTGGCGCAGCACGACCTGCAGCGTGCGAT
>DATBBB010000029.1:0-76265 GCA_036271215.1 Kofleriaceae bacterium
AAGGTGTTCTCCTTGCGCAGATCACAGTTGTCTCCTGCCGGTGTTCATCAGGGCGCAGCACGTGTACGCCCAACGCAATCGTCCTATTCCAGGGCGGGAGCAGATCCAACACCTGGCGCTACTTCTTCGTCGGGGTCTGCCTTCGTCGTGATTGCTTCTTCCCCCCGAAGAAGGGTATGGCGGCGGCTTGTTTCATCCACGACGCCGCCTGGCGTTCGTCGAGATCGTCCACGGATGTCGGCTCGACGCCCCGTGTGGCCTTGCCCATCCCGATCGGCGTCACAGGCGGTTCCGGCTTGATCTCCGTGCCACGTATGAACATCAGCTTCACATGGCCGACGAAGCCGCCGCACGTGAAGCACCAGCCCCCGTCCACGCCGTAGTACGCCATCCCCCACTTCACCGCACGCTGGAGCCCCGGCAACGTCTTGGCCGCCAGGGCATCGATGCGCTCGGCGATCTCGCGCTGCGGCTGCGGCAAGCTGGCGATGTAGGCGAACACGGGCTCGTCGCCTTCCGCCGCCTTCGCGGCGCTTGCTTTGCCCGTCATAGCGACGAGCAGCTTCGTGGTGGGTTTGCCTCGGACGGCCTTCTTGCCCTTGGCCTTGTGGTCGGCGATGCGGTTACTGCCGCCGCCGCTGCGGTGGACTTTCTTGGGCCGTGCGTTCATCTCTGCGCGCGAGTGTAGGTCCACCGTGCGTATTCGCCCATGGCGAACGCCGAAACCGGCGCATGGCGAACACCGGGCGTGTCGTTCCTCGTCGCCGGCGTGGTAATGATCGGCGTGTCATTCGTCTATCACCGCGTCGATCAGCGGTTCGCCGCCGCCCCGCGGCCGCCCGCCGAGTGACCTCGCGGCGCTCGCGCCACAAGCTGGACTCGAACACGGACGATCCGCCGCCATGACCTCCGCCGCGCCTGATCACGATGCGGCGATCGAACCGTGCCAATCGCTACTCGTCGCGCGCGACCTCACGCCCGGCGAGCGGGCGGCGCAGGACGACGAGCCGCGGCCAGGCATGTGGGCCGACGAGCCGAGAACGGATCTGCGCCCCCTGACACAAGACGAGACCGACGCGCTGGTCCGCAGCGAGCTGAGGCGCCGCTGTCCACGTGACGAGCGCGCGACGCTGGTGGACATGCTCGGCGGTCAGGACGCGCTGAGCGCCGCGTTGCGGAACGCCAGCGGCGGCGCACCGCACGCCGGCCTCCAGCGCGGCGGCATCGACAGCGACCCGGTCGTGCGCATGCTGGCGTACCGCGCGTGGGGCGACCGGGATCGGCGGTGGTACGAGCTGCGCGGCGTGTACGAGGGTGACCGGGTCACCTCGCTCGAGCGCCCCTCGCCGCAAGGTCGCGTGCGTGTCGCGCTTGCGTGGGATGGCGAGCCGACGTGCGGCATCGCCTGCCATGACGCCGCCCCAGGCGAGTCGGTTCGCGTGCTGCAGCCGAAGCTCGGCGGCGGCGAGCGTGAGTGGGCGTGTCGCGCAGGCGACAGGCCGCGCGAGGATCAGCGGCGCCGATCCGCCGATGGACAGGCGACGTACGATGGCCTGCGCCACCACGACTACCCGCGCAGACTTGGAGCGTTCGAGGATGAGGCGCAGGACATCTGCGAGAAGCTCGACTTCCATCGATGGGAGGTCCGGTGCGATGCGACGCGCGGGCAGGTGGTCATCGCAGCGTGGCGCGACGGCCAGCGTGTCGAGTTGATCATCGCCGAGCAGGTGATGGTCGAGGCGCCGTACGATTCAATCCTCGAAGCAGGCCGCCTGCTGTCGAGACAGATCGCGACGGAACCGCTGGCTGAATTTCGTGGGCGTTGTAGGGATTGAACCTACGGCTTGCACCGTGTGAAGGTGCCACTCTACCGCTGAGTTAAACGCCCGGGGTACGGCAGATGGATAACCGCTGCGGTGCCGCGGTGTCAACTCCGATGGCTCGGCGTGTTAGGACACTGGCATGACACGTAGCATCGTGCGTACAGCGCAAGCTCCGGCCGCCATCGGCCCGTACTCGCAGGCGGTGGTGATGTCCGTCGGAGATCAGCGAATGGTGTTCTGCAGCGGCCAGATCGCGCTCGACCCGGCCACCGGGCTGGTGGTCGAGGGCGACGTCGCGGCGCAGGCGCGGCAGGTGCTCGAGAACCTGGGCGCCGTGTTGAAGGAGGCGGGGGCGAGCTTCGCGAACGTGGTCAAGACCACCGTGTTCCTGGCGGACATGGGCGACTTCGCGACGGTCAACGCGATCTACGGCGAGCGGTTCCCGAACGATCCGCCGGCGCGCTCGACCGTGGCGGCGGCCGGGCTGCCGCGCAACGTGCGGGTCGAGATCGAAGCGATTGCGGTGATCTGAGCTGTTCCGCGGGCGCGGCCCGAGCTAAGCCCGAGCCAGTCCCAGCCAAGCCCGCGGCCCGGCCCAGATCCGGCCGCAAAAGGAGTCCACGCGATGTCGTCGTCGTCGATCGAGTCGGTGCTCACCGAGACCCGGAGCTTTGCTCCGCCGGCGGAGTTTGCCCAGCGTTCGCACGTGCCGAGCCTGGCGGCGTACGAGGCGATGTACGCCCGGGCGGCCAGTGACCCCGACGGGTTCTGGGCCGAGCGCGCCGGCGAGCTGGCGTGGGCCGAGCGCTGGCAGCGCGTGGTCGACTGGAAGCTGCCCGACGCGAAGTGGTTCGTCGGCGGCAAGCTCAACCTGAGCGTCAACTGCCTCGACCGCCACGTCACGACGTGGCGCAAGAACAAGGCGGCGATCGTGTTCGAGGGCGAGCCGGGCGACACCCGGGTGTTGACCTACGGCCAGCTCCACCGCGAGGTGTGCAAGGCGGCGAACGCGCTGATCGCGCTCGGCGTCAAACCGGGCGACTTCGTCGCGATCTACATGCCGATGATCCCCGAGGCCGCGGTCGCGATGCTGGCGTGCACCCGGATCGGCGCGCCGCATACCGTGGTGTTCGGCGGGTTCTCGTCGGAGGCGCTGCGCGATCGGATCACCGACGCCAAGGCGAAGTTCGTGATCACCGCCGACGGCGGTTGGCGGCGCGGCCAGATCGTGCCGCTCAAGGACAACGTCGACCGCGCGGTCGATGGCACCACGGTCGAGCAGGTCGTGGTGGTCAAGCGCTGCGCGAACCCGGTCGCGTGGCACCCGCGCGACGTGTGGTGGCACGACGTCGTCGAGCCGGCGTCGCCGCGCCACACCGCCGAGGCGTTCGACAGCGAGCACACGCTGTTCACGCTGTACACCAGCGGCACGACCGGCAAGCCCAAGGGCATCCTGCACACCACCGGCGGCTACCTGACTTACGCGGCGTACACCACGAAGCTGGTATTCGACCTCCAGGACGAGGACGTCTACTGGTGCACCGCCGACATCGGCTGGGTCACCGGCCACAGCTACGTGGTCTACGGGCCGCTCGCCAACGGCGCCACGACGCTGATGTACGAGGGCGCGCCGAACCAGCCCGGGCCGGATCGGATGTGGCAGATCATCGAGAAGTGGGGTGTGACCATCCTGTACACGGCGCCGACCGCGATCCGCGCGTTCATGCGGTGGGGCGATCAGTGGCCGGCCAAGCACGATCTGTCGTCGCTGCGGCTGCTCGGCTCGGTCGGTGAGCCGATCAACCCCGAGGCCTGGATGTGGTACCGCGAGCAGATCGGCGGCAACCGATGCCCGATCGTCGATACGTGGTGGCAGACCGAGACCGGCGGGATCATGATCTCGCCGCTGCCCGGCGCGATCGCGACCAAGCCCGGCTCGGCGACCCGGCCGCTGCCCGGGGTGGCCGCCGCGGTGGTCCACAAGGACGGCACGCCGTGCAAGCCGAACGAGGGCGGGTTCCTGGTGATCCAGCGGCCGTGGCCGTCGATGCTGCGGACGATCTTCGGCGACCACGAGCGGTTCACCAAGACCTACTTCGGCGAGGTCGAGGGCATGTACTTCGCCGGCGACGGCGCGCGCCAGGACGCCGACGGCTACTTCTGGGTGATGGGGCGGGTCGACGACGTGATCAACGTCGCCGGGCACCGGCTGTCGACGATGGAGGTCGAGTCCGCGCTGGTCTCGCACCCCAAGGTCGCCGAGGCCGCGGTGGTCGGCCGGCCCGACGCGCTGAAGGGCCAGGCGATCGTCGCGTTCGTGACCCCGCGGCTCGGCGTGGCGGCCGATGACGCGCTGGCCAAGGAGCTGCGCGAGCACGTCGCGGCGCAGATCGGCGCGCTGGCGCGGCCCGAGGAGATCCGGTTCGCCGAGGCGCTGCCCAAGACGCGATCGGGCAAGATCATGCGGCGGTTGTTGCGTGAGGTCGCCTCCGGGTCGAAGGCGCAGGGCGACACCACGACGCTCGAGGATCAGGGCGTGCTGGAGCGGCTCGCGCAGTCATTCGCGCAAGAGGAGTAGCGCGCGCTCGGGGTGAATCGCCCCGCAAGAACTCGCACGCGGCGCCGTGAACGACTAAGTTCGCCGCGTGAAACACCTCCTGCTTGTGTCGATGATCCTGTTTGCGGGTTGCGGGAAGAAAGCGCCGCCCGCCGCTCCCACGCCGCCGGCCCCGGTCGCCGCAGCCTCGGCTCCGGCCCCGCCGCCGCCGGCCCCACCGCCGCCGCCCGCGCCGTACGAGCCGGCCGCCGACGTGCCCGACGCGATCAAGGCCGCGATCACCGCGCCCGATCGCAGCGAGAAGGATCGCCAGCTCGACAACGGCCGCAAGCCGGCCGAGATCCTGGCGTTCTTCAAGGTCGCGCCGGGCCAGAAGATCGGCGAGCTGTTCTCGGGCCCCGGCTACACCACCGAGCTGATCGCGCGCGTCGTCGGGCCCAGCGGCAAGGTCTACGCGCAGAACACCAAGGAGGTGCTCGACAAGTTCGCGCGCGGCCCGCTGACCGACCGGCTCGCGCTGCCGGCGATGAAGAACACGGTGATGGTCGAGCAGCCGGCCGAGATGCCGTTCCCGGCCGCCGCCAAGAACCTCGACGCGGTGGTCTGCGTGCTCAACTACCACGACTTCGTGTGGCTCAACGTCGACCGCGACAAGATGAACGCGGCGGTGTTCGCGGCGCTCAAGCCGGGTGGCGTGTACGCGATCGTCGATCACAGCGCGGCGGCCGGCAGCGGGATCCGCGACGTCCAGACCCTGCACCGGATCGACGAGGACACGGTCAAGCAGGAGATCACGAAGGCCGGGTTCACGGTCGACGCCGAGAGCGACCTGCTGCGCAACGCGTCCGATCCGCGCGACTGGAACGCGTCGCCCAAGGACGCCGGCGACAAGCGCGGCACGAGCGACCGGTTCACGCTGCGGTTCGTCAAGCCGGCCAAGGGCGCCAAGCCCGCGAAGCCGGCCAAGGGCGGCAAGTAACCATTCGTCCCGGGCGGTGCGCGACGCGCGCGCCGCCGATGCCGCGCGACGACCTGCGACGCGCGGGTCAGTACGGCGGGGCGCCGGGCTCGCTGCCGTCGGGTTCGCTGTGGTCGATGCACGACGACCTTGCAGCGCGCGGGTCAGTACGGCGGGGCGCCGGGCTCGCTGCCGTCGGTGTCGAGCGGGGCGCCGGGCTCGCCGTCGTCGAGCTCGTTGTGGTCGACGTCGCCGGGCGGCAACGCAGGCGGTGACACCGCGGCGGGAGGTGCCGGAGCTGGGGGCGCGGGGGGCGCGGCCGGCGAGGTGGCAGCTGGCGAGGTCGCGGTCGGTGAGGTTGTAGTAGGCGAGGGCGACGATGCGGTAGGCGCGGTCGAGGTGGCTGCCGGCGCGGTCGAAGTGGCCGGCAGCTTGCCGGGCTTCTGGGTCGACCGCAGGTAGCGGACGAGCAGGCCGACGACCTGCTCGTGGGCGCGGCGGATGTAGCGCGGCGACAGCGGCGCGTCGCCGTTGGTGACCAGCGAGAACGCCAGCGGGCGATCGGGGTCGACGTCGAGCACGCCGGACAGCGCGATCACCGTCGACAGCGTGCCGGTCTTGGCGTGGATCCGGCCGCGCACGTCGCCGGCGCGGAACCGGCTGGACAGGGTGCCGTCGGTACCGGCGATCGACAGCGAGTCGAGCCAGGCACGCGACAGCGCGGCGTCGGTGTTGGCGTCGGCCGCAAACCCGGAGGCGCTGCGCACGATCGAGACCAGCTCGTGGGTCGTGATCCGCGTGTGGTACGACAGCCCCGAGCCGGTATCGACCACGAGGTCGTCCTTGGTGATCCGCGGGTGGCGGCCGAGCCAGTCGTACATCGCCGACAGCGCGAGCTCCATCGACGGCGGCTGCTGCCTGGCGAGCGCCGCGGCGGTCATGATGACGCCGTCGGCGAGCCAGTTGATGCTCCACTTGTTGACGTGCGCGACGATCTCGGCGAGCCGCGCCGATTCGTGGCGGCCGAGCTCGACGGGCAGGTTGCCGGCCGCGGTCGCGTCGGTGACGTAGCGGTCGAGCTCGGCGGTCCGGACATCGCCGGCGAGCGCCACGCCGTGGGCGCGCAGCGCCGCGCGCAGCGCATAGGCCGCCATCGCCGTGCGATCGCGCAGCGGCAGGTTGTACGTCGTCGCGCCGCCCTTGCCGATCGTGCCGCCGATCGTCACCACGACGCGCGGCGGGCCGCCCGGATCGCGCGGCGTGTCGACCTGGTAGGTCAGGCGCGGCCGCGCGGCAGTCCGGGCGGTCTTCGCCTCCATCTTGATCGTGACGAGATCCATGCCGGCGGGCGGCGCCGCGATCGCCGGTGCTCCGGGTGCACCCGCGCGGACCGCGATCGGCACCGAGGCGCGGTACAGGCCGTCGCGCGTCGGATCGGTCCCGACGACCAGCCCGCCGTCGATCCGGGTGATGCCGCGCGCGGCGACCGCGGTCGCGAGCTGATCGAGATCGGTCAGGATCAGCGTCGGGTCGTAGCTGCCGAGCAGGTAGACGTCGCCGTGGACCACGCCGTCGGCCGGGGTCGCGCCGAGCAGCCGGGTCGGGTACTTGAAGTCGGCGCCGAGCAGCTCGAGCGCCGCCGCGGTGGAGATCATCTTGACGTTCGACGCCGGGTTCAGCGGATCGTCGGCGTTGACCGCGAACAGCGCCTCGCCGGTCCGGGCGTCGGCGACGAACAGCCCGGTCGTGCTGTAGCGCAGCGGGCCGCGCAGCAGCTTCTCGATCTGGCGCGCGGTGGCTTCTTCGGCGGTCAGCGGCTCCTCGCGGCGGCCGACGACCTCGCGCGCCGGGCGCAGATCACCGGCGTGGTTGATCGCGACCCGGGCGTGCGCGCCGTCGTGCTTGGGGGTCAGCGCGGCCGCTGCGGCGCCGGGATGACCGGCCGGCTTGGCCGCGATCGCCGCCGCCGCGGTCTTGCGCGTGCGCGGGCCGGGCTTGGCGGCCGGCTTGGTCGCCGCGGTCTTGGCCGGCGGCTTGGCGACCGCGGGCGTGGCGGTGGCGCCGTCGGGCGACAGCCACAGCGCGGCGAGCGCGGCGAGCGTGCCGGCGAGCGTCGGCTTCACTTGTGGCTCCGCAGCACGACGTAGGTCGCGCCTTCGCCGCCGTCGGCGGGCGCCGCGGTCGACAGCGCGTGGACCAGGCCCGACAGCGGCCCGAGCAGCTCGCCGAGCACCGCCTCGCGCAGCGGCGCGCCGTGCTCGGAGTGCGTGCCCTTGCCGTGGACCACCAGCACGCAGCGCTGGCCGGTCCGGTGCGCGGCGACCAGCAGCTCGCGCAGCAGCAGCTTGCCGGCCTCGACGGTCTGGCCGTGGAGATCGAGCTTGTCCTCGACATGGACCTTGCCGGCGCGCAGGTCCGCGATCTGGGTCTTGCTGACGCCGGGCGCGCGGGCGGCGTAGCGCTGGCCATCGCCCTCGACCACGAGCGCGATCTCAGGCGGCAGCTCGACCACGCGCACCGAAGATGGCGGCGGCGGTGGCACCGGGAGTCGATCGCGGGTCCCCAGCGGGGTGGTGCCGCCGATCGCGGCCAGAAACAGCGCCTGGTCCTCGGGCGTCACGGCCGGACGACGCGGTTTCATTCTGCCATTTTGTACCCGCCGCCCATGCTCCCCACAAGAAAACATTCCGCTGGGGCGGGCTAGCGCGAGCTTGCGAGCGCGTCCGGGTCCGTATAGCCGAGCGTTTCGCAAGGCGATCGAGGCGATGGAGTCCGTATCCCATACGGACTCCGAGCGCGTTGCGTTTGGCAACGTGGGTAGCTCGACGCTGAGTACCGTACAGACGGCTTTTTCGCGCGGTCGCTTGCGGTCGACCGTGGGGTTGGGCACCGTCGCAGTGGGAGGCTGATTCGATGTCGTCGTGTCCACGCGTCGCGTACTTCTGCATGGAGTACGGGCTCGATCCCGCGTTCCCGATCTACGCCGGCGGGCTCGGCATCCTGGCCGGCGATCACATGAAGTCGGCAGGGGATCTGCGCTTGCCGATCACCGGCATCGGGCTGCTGTGGGACGAGGGCTACACGCGGCAGGTCGTCGGGGTCGGCGGCGCGCTCGAGGACCAGTACCCCAAGACCCCGCGCGACGCGATCCGCCGGGTCGACGCGCGGATCGAGGTCAGCGTGCGCGGCAAGAAGATCCCGCTGCGCGCCTGGAAGGTCGAGCGCTACCTGAGCGCGGCGCTGTACCTGCTCGAGCCCGAGCGCGAGGAGGATCGCTGGATCACCCAGCGGCTGTACGGCGGCGGCGCGGACGACCGGCTGGCCCAGGAGATCGTGCTCGGCGTCGGCGGCGTGCGCCTGCTCCAGGCGCTCGGCATCCAGCCCGAGGTCTATCATTTCAACGAGGGCCACGCGGTGTTCGCCGGGCTCGAGCTGTTGCGCCAGCAGCAGTTCGGCGGCACCACGCTCGCCGAGCGGCTCGCGCGGCTGCGCGCGCACGTCGTGTTCACCACCCACACGCCGGTACCGGCGGGCAACGAGGTCCACGAGCTCGCGCTGATGCGCAAGCTCGACGCCGACCTCGGGTTCACCGACCCCGAACTCGAGGTGATCGGCGGCGATCCGTTCTCGATGACGATCGCCGGCCTGCGGCTCGCGCGGATCGCCAACGGCGTGGCCGAGCTGCACGGCGAGACCGCGCGCGAGATGTGGAAGAACGTCGAGAGCGCCGCGCCGATCGTTGCGGTCACCAACGGCGTGCACCAGCCGACCTGGCAGGATGCGCGGATCCGCGCCGCGCTGGTGCCCGACAAGCCGCGCGACCGCCAGGACGCCGAGCTGTGGGACGCGCATCGCCAGATGAAGCGCGAGCTGCTCGCCGAGGTCGCGCGGCGGACCGGCGTGCACCTCGAGCTCGACAAGCTGGTGATCGGGTTCGCGCGCCGCGCCGCGGCGTACAAGCGCGCCGACCTGATTCTCGGCGATGACCACGCGCTCGCCCGGCTGTTCGATCAGGGCGTGCAGATCGTCTACGCCGGCAAGGCGCACCCGCGCGATCTCGACGGCAAGGCGCTGGTCGGCCGGCTGCTCGAGGCGGCCAAGCGCCACACCGGGCATGTCGTGTTCCTCGAGAACTACGACATGCGGATCGGCGCGCTGATGACGCGCGGCGCGGACATCTGGCTCAATAACCCGCGGCGGCCGCTCGAGGCTTCGGGGACCTCGGGCATGAAGGCCGCGATGAACGGCGTGCCCAACGTCTCGGTGCTCGACGGCTGGTGGCCCGAGGGCTGCGTGCACGGCGTGACCGGCTGGAAGATCGGCGACCCCGATCTGAACGACGATGCGTTCGACGAGCACGACGCGGCGCGGGTCGACAAGCGCGATCGCGAGATCCTGCACCACGTGCTCGAGCGCGAGGTGCTGCCGGCGTACGCGGTGCGCGGGCGCTGGCTCGAGATCATGCGCGCCAGCATCGCGATGTCGCAGTGGCGGTTCTCGTCGGACCGCCAGCTCGAGGACTACGTCGCCAAGATCTACGCGGCGGGGTAGCCGCGGCGGCTCGGGGCGCTACTCGGGCCGGTACAGCACCTGGTGGCGCTTGCCGCGCCACTCGAGGACCAGGTAGTCGCCGATCTGCTCGGCGGTTGCTTCGTCGAGGCTGCGCGTGGGGGTCGCGGCGAGGCACGGGTGGCTGCCGGCGTCGACCGCGAGCTCGTAGAAGTGCCAGTGCTCCTCCTCGCGCTGGCCGTCGAGCACGTAGGCGTCGTCGAAGCTCCAGCTCGGCGCGCCGGCGCACGCGATCGACGATCCGTCCGGCGACCGGATCGTCACCTGCCGGCGATAGGTCGCGTCGATCCGGGTATCGCTGCGGCGGGTCAGCTCCCACCACTCGTGCTCGTCGCGCAGGTTGCCGGCGTCGTCGTACGACGTCGCGTCCCACCGCCACGCGCCCGCGAGCTCGGGGGTGGCGGGCCACGGGGCCGCCGGCAGGTCGGTGAGCTCGTCGTCGATCTGCCACAGGGTCTGGGCGCCGTCGTCCCAGCGCAAGGTGAGCCGGTTACCGCCGAGCTCGCTGGTGTACGCGCCGAGGTGGCGGAACCCGTGGTCGCACGGGCTGGGCTCGGCGCGGTAGTCGGTCTCGTGGATCGCGAACCCGCGCGCGATCGGCTCGACGGTGACGTCGAACACCGCGCGCTGGCGGTACCACGGGCGCTGGTTGCAGCCGAACGGCACGCGGTCGTCGGACCGGACCTCGACGTCGCGGACGTAGCGGCCGATCAGCTGGGTCGGCACGCCGGCCATCGGGCGCAGCCGCCAGGTCTCGGACTCGACGCGGGTCGTGCCGGCCTCGGTGGTGCGCCACTGCCAGCGCCAGCCGCCGACCATGTCGGTGAGCAGCACGCTGCGCAGCGCGGGGCTTGTCGGGGGCTCGGCGCCCGGCTGACAGGCCAGCGCGGCGATCCCGAGCGGCCACAGGCGGCGGAGCATCGGCCGCGGATCAGCCTGGACGGCGGGCGTAGGTGTCCGCGACGATCTTGGCGATCGCGTGATCCGACAGCGCGGCGGGACGGTGGTAGGCGCGGCCGGCCGCGCCGGTGTCGTACTCCCAGGCGACGGCGGCGGACAGCCGGCGCGTGGCGTCGGCCTGCGAGAACCCGAGGCGGAACAGCATGCCGGCGCGGCTGGCGAGCTCGGCGCTCGCGACCTGGGCGTGGCGATCGGCGCCCCCGGCGCGTGGCGGGGTGACGTGCAGCCAGGGAAACGACATGGGACGAGTATACTGAACGCCGGAGCTTGCCCGTGCCGCTGCCTCGCTTTTGCGATCGGTTGCCTCGCCCGTGCGGCGGGGGCGGCGGGCTCGGCGCCGCGCTGGTGAGCGCGATCTTGCTGGCCGCGGTGCCGGTGCGGGCCGACGGTATCGGGGTGATCGCGGCGGGCGACCGCGCGGCCGGCGCCGGGGCCGATCGCGCGGCGGTCGCGGCGGTGGTGGTCGAGGCGATCGGGGCGCGCGGCCGGGTCGTCGGCGACGCGATCGGCGAGGCGCGGGCGCAGCAGGCGGCGGGCGCGGTGCCGAGCGCGACCCTGGCGCGGTTTCGCCGCGTGCGCGAGATGATCGACGATGGCTGGCGCGCCTACCTGCGGGTCCAGATCGACTTCGCGCAGAGCCGGCTCGCGGCGGCGCGGATCGAGGCCGAGCCGCTGGTCGCGCTGCCGGGCGGCGCGGAGCTCTACGCCGACGCCGCGCTGCGGCTCGGGGCGGTGCTGCAGCACCGGCGGATCGCGGACGCGCCGGCGGTGATCGCGCTCGCGCTCGCGCTCGATCCGGCGCGGCCGATCACGCTCGCCGAGTTCTCGCCCGACGTCGTCGACGCGGTCGCCGCGGTGCGCGCCGCGCCGGCCGCGCTGCAGCGCGTGCACGTGACCGCCGTCCCCCAGGGCGCGAGCGTCAGCATCGACGGGCGCGAGCTCGGCGCCGCGCCGCTCGACGTCCAGGTCACGCGCGGCCAGCACCTGGTCACCGTGCGCGCACCGACCTACCGCGCGGTGGTCCAGGGCGTCAACGTCGACGCCGCGGCGACCGTCGACCTGCGGCTCGAGCCCGACGACGACGAGGCCCGGCTCGCCGGCGGCGCCGCGCCGGGGCTCGCCGCGCCGCTCGAGCAGGCGCTGGTCGACACGACCCTGGTGTTCGCCGAGCTCGACGAGGTGGTCATCGCGGCGGTCGGCGATCGCCGCGGCGGGCCGGTGCTGACCTTGCAGCGCTGCGGCGGCGCCCCGGCGCGCTGCACCGCGGTTACCGAGATCGGGTTCGGCGACCGCGCGGGGCTGGCCGCGGCGGCCCGCGACGCCTGGCAGACCGTGCAGGCCGGCGCGCTGACCGAGGCGCCGGGCGTGCTCGGCGCGATCCGGCCGTCACACGCTCCGGACGCGCGCTGCCGGCTGTGCCGCAACCCCTACGTGTGGACCGGCGTCGGCGCCGTGGTGCTCGGCGCCGCGATCGCCATCATCGCGACCTCGGGCTCGAAGCCGGCGCCGATCCTGACCGTCAACGGCAAGGACTTCGGGCACTGACGCGCGGCGAGGCCACGCCCGACCGCATGGCGAGGCTGCGCGCCGCGGCGAGGCCAGCCACCGGCGTCAGTCAGTCAGCAGCTCGGCGAGGGTCTCGGCCGACAGCACGCGATCGGCCCACACCGCGATCTGCTCGGTCGAGGCCGTCGCCACGCGCTGCTCCGCGGCGTGCTCGGGGTCTGGTCGTCAGGGCTTGGTGAAGTCGGCGAGGATGTCCTTGGTGTCGCCGTTGCCGAGGTCGAGCGCGTAGGACTGCGTGCGCGGCGGATCCTCGCCGCCGAACGTGACCTTGACGGTGTGGTGGCCGGCGGGGACGGAGAGCTTCTCGATCGGGGTGTGGCCGATCGGCTTGCCGTCGAGCACGACGTCGCCCCACGGGCTCGCGCCGATCGTGAGCGTCGCGGTGCCGGTCGGGCGCGGTGCGGCGTCGATCGGTGGTAGCTCGGACGAGCCGGCGTCGCGGCCGGGATCGTGGGCCGGATCGAGATGACCGGTGTGCTGCGTGGCGTCGTTGTGTGGCTCGGCGGGGCGCGCGTCGAGCGCGACGTGCGGCATGCCGGGCGCGTCGAGCGCCGAACGGGGTGCCGCGGCGTCGGCGGGCGGGGTGTCGGCAGGCGGGGCGTCGGCGGCATCGCGCATGCTCGGTGGAGTGCCGGCCGGCATCGCGTCGGGCGCCTCGCCTGCGTCGATGGCGTCGTCGTCCCAGGTCGCGTGGCGCCTGACCCCGGCGTCGGGGCGCTCGATCGCCGACCGGCCGCGGTAGAACACGTAGACCGTCGCGCCGCCCAGGATGATCGCGCCGATCGCGGCGAACCCGAGCAAGGCTCCGCTCGGCGGCGCGCGGCCGGGGAGCTGGATCGGCGGCAGCACCGGGCGAGGCACCGGCTCGTCGTCGTCGTGCGACGCGGTGCCGGAGCCCGAGTGAGCCGTCACGGGGGTGCGGTTCGCGCCGGCATCGCGCGCGTCACCGGGTCTCGCGCGTACGGGCGTGGCGTCGTCGCTGCGGCCATCGCCGTGGCTATCGCCGCGGCGGCCATCGCTATCGCCGCTGCGGCCGTCGCCATCGCCGGCGTCGAGCGTGGCCGCGTGGTCGCCGTCGTCGCCCGGGGCGTGCGGCGCGCCGGCGCGCTCGAGCAACTCGTCGAGCGCGACGTGGGTCGCGAACGTCTCGGTCCGGGCGCGGGGCGGTCGCCGGCCGCGCGGCGCGTCGTCGCGCGAGATCACGGCGGTCGCCGGGCCGGGCCGCGGTGGCTCATCGCCGCCGGCCCCGTCCGAGGTGCTCGCCGCGCGTGGCCGCGTGCCACCGGCCGCCGTCGCGTCGGGCTCACCGAAGGCGTCGTGGTGGGTCGGCAGCCGCCGGGTCTCGGGCGGGCAGTAGCGGGCGACCAGCGCCGCGACGTCGCGCGGCCCGGGCGTCTCGTCGAGGCCGTAGAGGTAGCGCTGCAGCGCCGCGAGCATGTCGTCGGCCGACGCCCAGCGCTCGGTCATGTCGCGCTCGAGCGCGCGCATCACCACGTCGTCGAGCCGCGCCGGGACCTCGGGGTTCTCGGCCGACGGCCGCGGGATGTCGCCGTCGATCACCGCGTGCAGGGTCGCGTCGGGATCGGGGCGCGCGAACAGCCGGTGCCCGACGAGCATCTCCCAGCACAGCACGCCGACCGAGAACAGATCGGTCTGCACGGTGAGCGGCTCCTTGCGGACCTGCTCGGGCGACATGTACGGGAACGACCCGGTCGGCGCCGACTGGCCGGCGTCGTCCTCGCCGGCGTCGCCGAGCGTGACCGCGATGCCGAAATCGACGAGCTTGACCTCGCCGTCGCGCGACAGCATCACGTTGCGCGGCGACAGATCGCGGTGGATCACGCCCTCGCCCTTGCGGTGGGCGTAGGCGAGCCCCTCGACGATCCGCGCCGTGATCCACGCGGCGATCGCCGGCTGCATGTGGACCGCGCGGCGGCGCAGCGCCTCGGTGAGCCGGTACAGGGTCGGCCCGTCGATGTACTCCATCGCGATGAAGTACGTGTCGTCGATCACCCCGAGCTCGTAGACCGGCACGATGTTGCCGTGCGCCAGGGTGACCAGGGTCTTGGCCTCGGCGACGAACAGGTCGACGAAGTGGCGCTGGCCCGATAGCCGGGGGTGGATCTGCTTGATGACCAGCGACTTCTCGAACCCACCCGGGCCGACGATCTTGGCCAGGTAGATCTCGGCCATGCCGCCGGTCGCGAGCTTCTCGGTCAGGAAGTACTTGCCGAACGTGGCCGGGAGCTCGATCGCGCCGGGGTGCGCCGTGCCGGGCTCCGGTCGCTCATCCCGGTCGCGTTCCGGCATCGCGGCGAGAGTATCATGTGGGCGGTGGTCCTCCCTCGCACGTGCCGGCTCGCCATGCCGGCGTTGGCGCTCGCGGCGTTCGCGGCGGCGTGCCCCGGGTGCAACGATCCGTCGCGCGTCGCGCTGCAGCCGCTCGGTGGTCCGTGCAGCCAGCCGGCGGGCGCCACGGCGGTCAAGGTCACGGCGTACACCGCGAGCGGCGAACACAGCGAGTCGGTCACGCTCGACGAAGCGCTCGCGATCGCCGACTTCCCGGGCGACACCGAGCAGATCGGCGTCGAGGTCCTGATCGGCGGCGGCGAGATCGGCGCGGCCGGCAAGTCCGCCCCGCTGGCGTTCGGCGGGCTCGCCGACGGCGCGACGATCCCGGTGTTCATGGCGCCGCCCGACGGGTTCTGTGCGGTCGGCCCGATGACCGCGGTGCGCGCGCAGCCGCTGGTCGCGCGGGCCGGCGCGGGCGTGCTGGTGGTCGGCGGGATCGCCGGCGGCGCACCGGTCTCGACCGCCGAGTACTACGATCCGGTGACCGCGGCGTTCTCGCCGGTCGCGGTCCCGTCGGTGCTGGCCGATCCGCAGGGCTTCGTGGGCGCGGCGCTCGCCACGCTGCCCGACGGCCGGGTCGCGCTGAGCGGCGGCCCGCAGCGCGCGTTCATCGTGTTCGATCCGGCCCAGCGCGCGTTCACCACCGATCCGACGCTGATCGACTCGCGCGCGTTCCACGCCGCGATCTCGACCGCCGACAGCGAGGTGATCGTCGCCGGCGGCTGCCTCGCGGTCACCGATCAGGCGTGCAGCGGCCTGCCGCGCCACCAGCTGCAGGGCTACCGCGTGAACCAGCTGAGCGCGCCGGATACGGCGTTGCCGGCGACCAGCGATCTGCAGGTCGGCGCGCAGCTGTTCGATCTCGGCATCCAGCGCGATGGCCGGCGCGGTTACCTGCTCGCCGGCGGCAGCGCAGCGCCCGCGGTCGCCGATCGGTTCGCGCTCGACGACGCGATGACCACCGAGCTCGCCGGCGGCCACGCGCAACCGGCGGTGCTCGACGGCGGCGCCGTGCTGACCGCGTTCGCCGCCGACGCCGCGCCCGCGACCGGCGACGCCGCGGTGTACGCGCCCGACGTGCCCGCGGCGCGCGCGATCAAGCCCGCCCCGGCGCTGACCGGCGTGCGGTTGATCGGCCTCGAGGATGGCCGGGTCGCGGCGTTCGGCGGCGATCCCGGCGGCGCGGTGCAGCTCTACGATCCGACGGCCGACGCGTGGACGGCGTCGCCCGGCGCCGCGGGGCCCGCGCTGAGCTCGCCGTCGCTGGTCCGGCTCGATGACGGCAGCGTGCTGGTGGTCGGCGGCGACGGCTCGAGCCAGGCGTGGCTGTACCGGCCCTCGCTCGTCGGACCGGCCTCGGGTTCGGTGACCGCGATGCCGGTCGGCGGCCTGGGCCGCGGCGTCCTGACCGCGCCGGATCCGGCCACGGTGACGCGCAGCGACGCGCCGGCCGCGTGGCGGCTGACCGCGCCGGCCGATGCGGCCCCCGACACGCCAGCCGACACGCCAGCCGATACGCCAGCCGATACGCCAGCCGACACGCCAATCGAAGCCGTCACCGCGCGGGCGCTGGTCGGCGGGCCGCGGACACCGACCGGCTCGGTGCGCGCGATCGTCCACGTCGAGCAGGGCGGCGCCGCGCTGATCGCCCAGCAGACCGCGCCGGGCCACGCGCTGATCGCCAAGCTGGTGCCGGGCGAATCGCCCCAGCTGGTGCAGCTCGACGCCGGCGCCGAGCGCGTGGTGTGCCGCGGCGTGGCGCCGCTCGCCGCGTTCGATCCGGTGAACGCCGTGACCCTGCGGCTCGCGCTCACCGACCACGACGCGCAGCTCTCGATCGACGACGCGGTCGTGATGTCGTGCGGGCTGTCGGCCACCGATCGCGGCGCGTGGGGCATTGCGACCCTCGGGCCGGCGGCCGTGCTCGCGGTCGACTCGGTCACGGTCGCGCGATGACGCGCGGACGGGGCACCGTGATACCGTCAGCGCGGATGTTCCGCGCGTGCGCCGTCGCGGTCGTGCTCGCGGCTGCCGCGACCCCGGCATACGCCTACGAGTTCTGGTTGCGCGCCGAGACCATCGGCCAGGCCTACCAGCTGCGCGACTACCGGCTGATCGGCCCCGATCTGTTCCTCGGCCGCCGGCGCTACACCCAGACCCTGGCGCTGCGGATCTGGGACGTCGGCGACCTGTCCGCGGCGCGGCGCGAGGCCCGGCTGCCCGATCGCGGGCTGCGGATCAGCTTCCAGACCTACCTGCGGATCGATCACGACTTCGGCGACTACAGCAGCGGCAGCGTGCTGATCCCGCTCAGCGTGCCGGTGCGGCGCGACGCGCTCGACGTCGTCCCCGAGCTCGGCGACTCGATCGCCTCGCTCGAGCTGCTGTACGGCTACGTCGAGCTCGCCGGCCTGGTCGACGATCGGCTGACCTTGCAGCTCGGCCGCGTGGTCACCGGCGATGGCTGGGAGACCGGCGCGATGGACGGCGTGGCGGCCAAGCTCGACGTCCCGTCGACCCCGCTCACGGTGTCGGCGACCGCCGGGCTCGCGGTGCGCGCCAGCTCGCCGCTCGGGGTCTCGGCGTACGAGCTCGACGGCACGTCGGGCGCGGCGTGCCAGGAGTACGTCGAGGGGCCGATGCCGGGCACCGGTACGTGGCAGCTGATCGATCGCAACCGCACGATCGTCAACAGCCCGCTGTCGAGCGACTACGAGTACTGCCCGCAGCGCGACGTCCGCCAGCCGACGATCGGGGTCACGATCGCGACCGCCAAGCTCCACGGGTTCGGCGCCGAGCTCGGGTTTCGCCGCACGTCGTCGGACACCGTCGGGCTGATCGGCCCGGTCGACCGCCTCCAGTACCCCGACCTCGGGCTCTACCCCAACGACTACGGCCAGGCCCCGGCGAGCGGGGTCAACGAGGAGCGGGTGTGGGCGCGCGCGCACGGCGAGCTGGCGCTCGGCGGGGTGGCGATCGCGCCGTACGCCGACCTGCGCTACTCGCTGCTCCAGGCGGTGATCGATCGCGCCGACGCCGGCGTGCGGCTGAGCCGCGGCGCGACCACGCTCGAGCCCAGCATCGAGTACTTCTACCCGACGTTCGACGGCGACTCGATCTTCAACGCGTTCTCGCTCGAGCCGACCACCGACCTCCGGCTCGCGTACCAGCGCGCCGGTGCGTTCGCGCTGCAGGCGAGCGGCTGGCTGCGGATCTATCACCACCAGGACGACACGTCGTCGGTCGCGGGCGGCGGCGACGCCGGCGTCGATCATCCGTTCGGGCCGCACTGGCGCGGCCGGGTCGACGCGCTGTGGGACGATGGCTACGGCGGCCGTCGGCTCGGCGCGACCGGCGAGGCCGCGTGGCACCCGATCCCCGAGATCTGGGTCCGCGGCCGCGCGGTCACGCTGGCGGTGGCGTCCGACGAGGGCGGCGCGGGCTCGAGCGTCCACCCGCGCTACGTGACCGACTCGACGGTGTTCAGCATGACGTGGAAGCTGAGCGACGGCGTCGCGCTCCACACGATCCTCGAGGCCGACTACGACGCGATCCACGACCTCCAGTACCGCGCGATCGGCGTGTTCGACTTCGCGTTCACCCCGGAGCCCTAGTGCCCCCGCTGCGCCTGTCTCTCGTGCTCGCCGCGCTGGCCATCCTGCTGGTCGGCGGCGGCGTGCTCGCGGATCGCGCGTCGGTCACCGATCCGGTTGCCGATCCGGTCGCCGATCCGGCAGGCGACTGGTCGCCGGTGGTCTACCCGCTGCAGCGCCTGCCGCTGACGTTCTCGCACGCCCGGCACCTCGCGCGCGGCACCGCGTGCGCCGCGTGCCACCCGGCGGCGACGACATCTCAGTCGTCGATCGACAACCTGATCCCGACCGAGGCCGCGTGTCGCGCGTGTCACCCGATCGATCGCGCCCAGCCCGCGCTCGTCGTCGCCGGGTCGCCGCCGGTGACCTGCCGGACCTGTCACCCCGGCTACACCGCCGGCGCGCCCGTCGCGCAGGTCTACCTGACCCCGTCGCCGCTCAAGTTCGACCACAGCGCGCACAAGGCCCAGCCGTGCGCGACCTGCCACGGCGATCTGCGCAAGGTCGACCTGGCGACCACCCGGCAGCTGCCGACCATGGCCGCCTGCCTGCGCTGCCACACCGACGGCGGCGAGCCGCGGCACTGCGCCGACTGTCACCTCGCCAAGCTCGGCGGCCTGATCGAGACCAGCTTCCCGCACGGCACCCTGGTCCCGGCGCACGACGGGCTCGGCGACGCCCACGGCCCCGACTTCAAGACCCACCACACCCAGGAGGCGCGGCAGAACGGCACGACCTGCGCCGCGTGCCACGACCAGAGCGAGTGCATCGCGTGCCACCAGGGCGTGGTCAAGCCGCTCGACTTCCACCCCGGCAACTACGTCCTGACCCACGCGGTCGAGGCGCGGCGCGGCACGCCCGACTGCGGTGCCTGCCACCGCACGCAATCATTCTGCATCGGCTGCCACGAGCGCGAGGGCCTGGGCAACCGCGGCGACACCCAGTTCAGCACGATCGATCCGGCGCGCGCGTTCCACCCCGCGGGCTGGGCGAGCACCGGCATCGGCCCCAACCTCCACGCCCGCGAGGCCAAGCACAGCATCACGAGCTGCACCTCGTGCCACCGCGAGGACGACTGCACCAAGTGCCACAGCGCCCAGCCCGGCGCCGCCCACATCTCGCCGCACCCCAAGGGCTGGCGCGGCAGCGCCCAGTGCAAGGCGATGGACCGCGGCAACCGCCGGATGTGCCTGCGCTGCCACATCGCCCAGGACGAGCTCGGCTGCGACTGGATCGCGCACTGACCGAACTTGGCTACGTCGCGTCGACCATTATTCTACGTGGGCGCGCGCGGCCCGGGTCAGCGCGGCGCGGTCCGGAAGATCGGCCACCCGATCTCGGTGCGCCAGCAGGATTCGTCGCTGGTGTCGCGGCGGCTGACGAGGTAGCGCTCGCGCACCGGGCCATCGACTCCGATCGCGCGCTCGGCCACGAACCGGGCGAGCGCGCCGTACGAGCGATCGATGTCCGCGTGCGAGCCGCGATGGACGATCACGGCGAGCTCGACCGCCGGCAGCGCGCGCGCCACCACGCGCCCGACCGGCCGGACCGGCGCGCCCACCGGCACGAACACCGCGAGCTCGCCGCGCTCGGCGCTGAACAATGCGTCGTCGACCACCGCGCCGATCGCGCCCGCCGGCGCGATGCGCTGGGCGGCGAGCGTGGCGTCGAGCTCGCCGATCGCGCCTTGAAACCACACCGCGAGCTCGGCGAGCTCGACGGTGGCGACCACGGCGGCCGCCTCGATCGCCGGCTCGCTGCGGTGCTCGATCGCGAGCGCCGCGGGCGGCCCGGCCAGGAGGTCGCGCAGCGCCGCCACCGCCGCCTGGGTCTTCGCCAGCGCGCCCTCGAGCCGCGCGAGGTGCGCCGCGATCAGCTGGGCGCGCGCGCCCGGCTCGTCGGCGCCGAGCACCGCCGCGATGTCATCGAGCGGCATGTCGAGATCGCGCAGCCGGCGGATCACCTGTGCGGTCGGGAGCTGCGCGGTCGTGTAGCGGCGGTAGCCGGTGGCGGGGTCGACCTGGGCGGGCACGAGCAACCCGACATCGTGGTAGTGGCGCAGCGTCTTGATGCTGAAGTGCGTCGCCTTCGCGAACTCGCCGATGCCGAGCGCTGCAGGCATCGTGGCAGTCTCGACCCTCCCGCGGGGGGAGAGTCAAGCGCGCCGGCGGCCTTGACCCTGCGCCCACCGCACACCCGACCCTGCGAGCATGACCGTTCCCCAGCGCATCCTCGTCACCGGCGGCACCCGCGGCATCGGCGCCGCGACCGCCGACCTCCTCACCGCCTCGGGCGCGCGCGTGCTGGTCACCGCCCGCACCGCCGCCGATCTGGGCGCGATCCCGCTCGTCGCCGCGGATCTCGCGACCGCCGCCGGCGCGCGCGAGGTCGCCGCCGAAGTCGACCGCCGGCTGGGCGGCATCGACGCCGTCGTGCACTGCGTCGGCAACTCGTTCGCCAAGCCCGGCGGCACGCTGGCGCTCGACGACGATGACTGGGCACGCGTGCTCGACACCAACTTGATGTCCGCGGTGCGGCTCGACCGGCTGCTGGCGCCGCGGATGGTGGCGCAAGGCCGCGGCGCGATCGTCCACGTGTCGTCGCTGCAGTGGAAGCGGCCGCACGAGTCGTCGCCCGCGTACGGTCCGGCCAAGGCCGCGCTGACCAGCTACAGCAAGATGCTGTCCGCCGAGCTCGCGCCACGCGGCGTGCGGGTCAACACGGTCACCCCGGGGTTCATCGCGACCAGCGGCGCCGAGCGTCGGATCGCCACGATCATGGCGGCGTCGGGCACCACGCGCGAGGCCGCCGAGACCGAGCTCGTCGCCAGCATCGGCGGCGTCCCGCTCGGTCGTCCCGGCACGGCCGTGGAGGTCGCGCACGTCATCGCGTTCGCGATCTCGAGCGCCGCGTCGTACCTGTGCGGCGCCGAGCTCACCGTCGACGGCGGCAACTGCCGCGTGCTGTGACGTCAGCGGTTGTGGATGATGAACATCGTGGCGATCTTGCCGTCGCGCACCGTGACGTAGCTGGTCAAGATCAGCTCGGGCGGCAAGCTCGTCTTGTCGTAGAGGCCGTCGTAGCGCGCGCGGATCACCGTCTCCGTGGGCCGGGCGATGACCTCGGTCACCGCCATCGTGACGCGATCGCCGACGATCTCTTTCGCCACCCAGGCGCGGATCGCGTCGAGCCCCCACAGCTCGCGGCGCGCGTCGTTCACCAGCGCGTCGGCGGCGAACGTGGCGACGATGCCGTCGAGGTCGAAGGCGTTGACGGCGGCGATGAACGCGGAGATCGGAGGGCGCAGCGGGGCAAGGAGCGCGATCGGAAGCGCGGCCGGAGGTGTGGAATGAGGGGGCGTGGAATCAGCCATCGCTCGACCCTGCGATCTCCCGCGACGGGAGAGTCAAGCTCGACCCTCCCGAGCACCCACGCTGTGCCGATGTGGGCGCCACGCGGACCATGGCGATGACAGCGGTCCACTGGCTGCGCGCCGGTCGAGTTGGACGTTCCGCACAACGGCCACCGCGCGCTTGACACCGCGGTTCCCACCGTTATCCTCCAAAGGTGAGGGTTCATCGGGGGAGTGAGCAAGGGAATGGAGGGCGCGCCGGCGAGGTAGAGCGCAGCACTGCAGACCCGGTCGCAGGCAAGCGGACGCTCGTAATGAGTCTGCAGCCGATGACTACAACGGCGGTGCAGATGAAAGGCGAAGCGGCACTCGACGACGAACACGCGCACGCGGTCGCGGCCGAAGGCGTCTCCGGCGCGGCCCGGTCGCTGCCTCACCGCGACACGATCCAGCGCCTGTTCGGCCGCCACGACATCCACCACGTCAAGGCGCAAGTCGGCGGGCCCGCCGACGACGCAGCACGACGAATCGGCGCAGATGCATACGCCACTGGACAGACAGTTGCGTTTCGCAGCGAGCCGGACCTCCACACAGCCGCGCACGAGGCCGCACATACCGTGCAGCAAACCGGCGGGGTCCAACTCGCCGGCGGCGTGGGGCGCAGTGGCGACACCTACGAGCGCCACGCGGACGAGGTGGCCGACGCGGTCCTCGCCGGTCGCTCGGCGGAGCCGCTGCTCGATCAGTTCGCCGGCGCCGGCGGCAGCCCCACGGTGCAGAAGAAGGATGCGCCCTACGACACGACGCAGCACAGGATCGCCCCGCTCCCCTCCGGGATCACGCTTGCCGACATCATCAGTGAGCTGAAGAAGGAGCAGACCGCCACCACGCCAGGCATCAAGAGCTGGAAGGCGGCCGGGGTCACCGCCGGCTCGACCGAGGAGCTATACGTGCTCTATGCGGTCTGGCAGCTCGCCGCTCCCAAGCGTTGGGGCACCGAGTCCGATATCGTGACCGAGGTCGGCCCTGGCAAGAAGGGCGCCATCCAGGTCAGGTTCGACGCCGTGGGTAACGCCGAGGGCACGCTGGTGGCATCGGCGCCACCCACCGTTGCCGCGTCGTTCAAGACCCCGGTGGAGGCGATCACTGCACTCAAGGCCAAGTTCGACCTGACCGACATCAAGGGCGAGAAGGGCCAGACCTGGACGCTCGACCAGCTCCACAAGCTGTCGGCCGCATTCGATCGACTGAAGGGCGAATCGTCGGCGCTCTCGAAGTACACGATCATTCTCACCGACAACACGCTGACCGGAGCCGGTGGGCAGCCCGCCGGCGGGCTCACGACGACCCAGGACAAGACCTCGCCCGACGGTGTGACCGCGATCCGCGTCCGCGAGATCCGCTTCCGGGTCAGCGTGTTCGACGTCGACGTGACCTCGTTCGTTGGCGACTCGATGAACGCCGCGCCTGCTAGCTTCCTCACGCTGCTCCATGAAGCCGCGCACGCGCAGGAATCGAAGGCAGTGGACGACGCGAACACCGCCGAGGTCGCGGCGACGGTCGAGACCAACAAAGTGATCGTGGCAAGCAACGCAGCGAGTGCCAAGGCGGTGGCCTCGCGCAACACCGCCGTCGTCGGCCACTGGAACAAGCTCAAGGCGGCTGATCAGACGGCGAGCAAGCCGCTGGTGACCGCGCTCGACGCCGCGGATACTGCGATCACGGCATTCCGCATGGAAAAGGATGCGACCAAGATGGCCGCGCTCGAGGCGCCCGCGCAGGCGGCGGTCAAGACGCGCGACACGGTGTACACCGCAGTGTCGGCGACCAACCCGGCGCACACCGCGTTCGCGCCGGCGATCACCGACCAGGATGCCTATCTGAAAGTAGTCCAGGATCTGCTTGCCAAGCGCCAGGCGCAGGCCACTGCGATCGCCGCGACCACCGCCACCAAGGACCCGACCGGCGCGCAGAGCAAGCGGCTGCAGGCGTTCGTCGATTTCGTGACGGCCAACAGCATCGAGCCAGTGACCAAGTACGCCAAGGACAACTGGCCGGCCAAGCCGCAAGAGTTCTACGCTGAGGCGTTCACGATGTGGCGCAACGACCCGACGTTCTTCGGGACCTACTCATCCAAGCTAAAGACATGGTTCGACACCGGCCAGCACCTCAAGTGAGAGCACTGTGGCTCGCTGCGGCGCTCGGTCTCGGCGCGTGCCCGGCACCGCCGCACGAGCAGATCGCCACGATGCATAGACACCCCGACACGCTGCTCCAGCTGATCCGACCACGCGGCTCCGAGCCGCTGCCGCCAACGTATGACGAAGCCGAGGCGGTGTTCGCGCGCGCGACAGCGGACTACGAGGCGCAGCGCTACGCCGAGGCCGCGCGCGGCTTCCTCGACACGGCGCGCGGGCTGCGCCTCGATGGTCCGTACGCCGACGGCTTCACAGGCAACCGACAGATCTGCTATCGCAACGCTGCGGCTGCATTCTCCGCTGCCGGCGAGATCGTCGGTGGGCGCGAGGAGCTCGCCGCTGCGGCGCGCGAAGACCCGGCGTGCGCGGACACGCTTACCGAGCTCAGGGCCGGTCTCGCCCCGTTGTGATCACCGGAACCGGGCTTCGGCCGCCACGCGCTGCGCGAACGCCGCGAACGCCATCGTCTCCATCTTCTGCTGGTCGGTCCCAAAGGTCCGGACGCTGACCTGTTCGGCCGCTCAGTTCATGCCGAGCTGCCACATCAAGAACGCATACGTGTCGGCGTTCTGCTCGATCTTCGCTTTGACCTGATCGACGCCGGAGTGGCCGGCGTTGGCCTGGATCCGCAGCCAGATCGGGGCGTCGCTCGCCGAGGCCGCCTGCAGCGCTGCGGTGAACTTGCGGGCGTGGAGCGGGTCGACGCGGTCGTCGTGGTCGGCGCTCGACATCAGGACGGCGGGGTAGGCGACGCCGGGGGTGACGTGGTGGTACGGCGAGTAGGCGTAGAGCGCCTTCAGCTGCGCGGGATCCTCGGCGCTGCCGTACTCGGGGACCCAGGTCTTGCCCGAGCCGAACCGGTGGTAGCGGACCATGTCGAGCAGCGGGACCTCGCACACCACGGCCTTGAACAGCTCGGGGGCCTGGGTGATCGCCGCGCCCATCAGGAGGCCGCCGTTGGAGCCGCCGCTGATCGCCAGGTGCGCCGGCGAGGTCCAGCCGCTCGATTCGAGCCAGCGCGCCGCGGCGAGGAAGTCGTCGAACACGTGCTGCTTGGTGAGCAGCATCCCGGCCTTGTGCCAGTCCTCGCCGTACTCGCCGCCGCCGCGCAGGTTGGGCACCGCGATCATGCCGCCGTGCTCGAGCCACACCGCGTGCGCGCCCCACGACGAGCGCGATGACACGAAGCCGGGCAGCACCGGGACGTCGAACCCGCCGTAGCCGGTCAGGTAGACCGGGGTCTTGCCGTCCTTGACCGCGGCCTTCTTGTGGACGAGGAACATCGTGATCTCGGTGCCGTCCTTCGACGGGTAGCGGACCTGCTCGGTGGTGAACTGCGCCAGGTCGACCGGCAGCTTGACCCGCGCCCACTCGGCGACCGTGCCGCGCTTGATCGAGACCTTGTAGATCACGTGCGGCTCGGTGAACGAGGTGTACGACAGGTAGCCGTCGTCCTCGCCCGGCAGGCCGGTCATCACCGACGCGGTGCCGAGCGGCGGCAGCGCGACCTTGCGGACCAGCGCGCCGTGCAGGTCGTGGATCTCGACCTCGCTGGCGGCGTTGCGCAGATAGTTGAGCACCAGGCTGCCGCCGACCACCGCGAACGCATCGAGCGTGGCGTCGCCCTGCGCGACGATCTCCTTCCAGCGGTCGCGCGCCGGCTGCTTCGGATCGACCGCGAAGATCCGGTTGCGCGGCGCGCCGTCGTTGGTGTGGACGTAGAACACGTCGCGGTAATCCTGGACCACGTAGGTCGCGGCGGCGCCCTCGACGAGCACGCTCCAGGTCTTCTGGTGCGCGCGCAGATCGCGGAAGTAGATGTCGCTCGAGCTCCAGCCGTGCTCGACCACCGCGAACAGCCAGTGGCCATCGCGCGACGGCCAGCCGCGCAGGAAGGTCTGGGCGTTGTGGGTCGGCTCGTGGAGCACCGGATCCTTGGCCGGGTCGGTGCCCAGCGCGTGGTAGCGCAGCTCGGCGAACCCGGGGCGCTCGGCGATCGTGACCGGGTCGCCGACCGGCGGGACCCAGATGTAATAGAACCCGCGGTTGTCGGGAGCCCACGCGGCGCCGCCGTACTTGGTGCCGGGCAAGCTGTCGGGCAGGAGCACGCCGGTCGCGACCTCGATCACGCCGGTCGTGGTCTCGTCGGCGTTGTGCTCGCTCTTGTGGAACGCGACGTAGCGGCCGTCGTCGCTCGGCCACCAGCCGTGCAGGCTCGCCGAGCCATCGGCCGACCACGCGTTGGGATCGAGCAGCAGCCGCTCGGCGCCGCGCTCGCCGGTCTTCCAGTAGAGCTGGGCCTTCTCCTGATCCTTGCGCTTGCGGTCGTAGAAGTAGCGGCCGCCGCGGTGCTCGGGGGCGTCGATGCTGTCGAAGTAGAACACCTCGGCGAGCCGGGCGGCGAGTGCGTCGCGGCCGGGCAGCTTCGCGAGGTGCGCGCGGGCGTAGCCGTCCTGGGCCTTGATCCAGTCCCCGACCTCGGGCCGCGCCGGATCTTCGAGCCAGCGATACGGATCGTGCACGGTGATGCCGTGGAGCTGCTCGACGACGTCGTCGCGCCGGCTCGCGGGATAGTCATGCGCGGCGGCGAGCGGCGCGGCGGCGGGCGGCGCGGCCGCGGTGGTCGGGGCCGGCGGTGGTGCGGGCTCGGTGGCCGGGGGCGCGGCGACGGTGCGCGGCGGCGGGCCGTGGTCCGAGCATCCAGCAGTGACTGCCACTGCGAGCGCGGTGGCGGTGAGCCAGCGATCCGATCGGCCGTGCGTCATGGCGACGGTGATACCACGCGACCTCCGCGCCCATATTGCGACGACGTGGACGCCGGCGCGCACGGCTGCGACGAGCTGCGACGGCTACGGCTCGACGCGGCCGAGCCGGGTCGGCACCGACATCGCGCAGTTGCGGTGGCCGAGCTCGATCGCCTCGGTGTCGCCGACGACCAGCGCCTCGGCGAGCAACCACTGCGAGATCGCGTGCGACACGACGTACTCCGCGCGCTTGTTCCACAGCCAGGCCGCCATGTGGCTGCTCTGGGTGAACGCGTGCGGGAACGCGAGCCGGCGCAGCTCGAGGCCGCCGGCGGTGACCGCGGCCTGGTAGGCGGTCCACAGCGCGATGAACTCGCGCCACTCGTCGATCGCAGCATGCGGCGTGTCGCCGTGGCGATGCTGCGCCCAGCGCGAGAACCCGGCTTCGAGCGCGTCGAGCCGGCCGTGGCGCAGCCGGCGGACCAGGCCGTGGCCGACCGGGCCCGCGGCGGTGGGCGCCCCGAGCTGGGCGGTCTCGGCGAGCCTGGCGAGCTCGTCGGTCACCGCGCCGGCGACGTCGGCGACCGCGCGGTCGACCGCGCCGAGCGGGGCGTCGAGCTCGAGCGCACGGCGGGCGAGCCAGCTCCGCGTGGCGTCGTCGGCCAGCGCGGTGTCCCAGGCGTGGACAGTGGCCGCGAGGCCGGCCTGGGTCGCCGGCCGGGCCTCGAGCGCGAGGTGCGCGGCGATCGCGCCGGGCAGCGACGGCGAGCCGGCGTCCGAGCCGGCGTCCGAGCCGGCGTCCGGATCGACCGCGCCAGCGCCGGCCGTGGCGCCACCGGTGGTCGCCGTGGCATCGCCGGGCTCGCCGCTGGCGTTCGCCTCGGACGCCGGCGCGGGTGCGGGCGCGGGTGCCGGCGCGGGATGGACCGCCAGCGCCTCGATCACCAGCGCGCGGGTGGCGCGCCGGCGCGGCGCGAGCGCCCAGCGGCCCCACAGCTCGCCGGCCGACGGCGCTCCCGCGGCGCCGACCTGGCGTGCGGCGATGCCCTCGAGCAAGTAGCCCAGCGGCGTGGCCGGCCAGCGCGCGGCCGCGGCGTCGTCGGCCAGCTCGCGCCACGCGCCGCGCTCGGCGGCGTCGCACGCCAGCCACTCGCCGGCGAGCTCGCGCACCGCCGGGTGGTCCTCGACGATCATCGCGAGCGAGCGCAACAGGCCGCGCGCGGTCGCGGCATCGCCCCGGCTCGCGGCGAGCAGCGCGGTGGTCGCGATCTCACCGTCGCCGAGCGGCGTGCGCGTGTCGCGCCGGGCCTCGACCCACGCGATCGCCTCGCCACCGCGGCTCGCCCACGCCGCGGCGCACAGCGCGTACGCGGCCGGATCGGCGCCGGGCCGGCTGTACAGCGCGGCGTGATAGGCGAGCCGGTGCGCGCCGGCGGGGACGAGCACGTGGCGGACCAGGGTGCCCGCGATCGACGGCACGACCAGCACCGCGAGCATCACCAGCGCGAGCCACCACAGCGATACCGACCACAGCATCCACACGAACGCCGTGGCGACCACGATCATCAGCGCGTTGGTGACCCCGGCGAGCGCCGACCACGCGAGGTAGTGCGCGGTGCGATCGCGGCGCCGGGCGTCGATCGCCCGCTGGCGCACCCACTGCAGCACGAAGTAGGGCAGGGCGTACACGCTATGGCCTCCAGCCCAGGGCGCGGCGCAGCCCATCGCGCGGCGCGGTCGGCGGGGCGTTGCCGGCGCCCGGCGCGCCCGAGCTCGGCGTCACCGGCGGCGCATGGCGCGCCCACAGCTCGGCGACCAGCCGGCGATACGGATCGCGCAGCGCGGCGACCGCGGCGCGCACCATCTCGGTGGTCCGCACCCGCGGCCCGAGCGGCGTGGCGTAGCTCGCCGCGGCGGCGAACCCGAGCTCGAGCATGCCGAGCAGCTTCTGGGCCTCGCGCTCGACCTCGATCCGGCTCGCCTCGACCGCCAGGCCGAGCACGTAGAACGGGTTGTCCACGAGCTTGGGCGCGGCGGTCATCGCACGCCCGAGTCGAAGCCCTTCTTGCGGGCTTCGCTGTTCTCCGGCAGCAGCTGCCACAGCGCCTTGACCACGCGCCGCAGCTCCGGGTTATCGCCGCGCTCGATCGCCGCCTTGCCCTCGGTGACCAGGCGCTGGGCGCGCGGCAGGTCGCGGCACTTGCTGACCTCGGACGCGGCGTCCTCGAAGTACCACTCCCAGGCCTCGGGCGTGCGGCTGAACGCGGCGTTCGACAGCCGCTGGGCGAGCCGCATCTGGCGCTCGAGCTCGGCCGGATCCTTGTCGCGCCGCGCCTTGTCCATCGCGGTCACCACGTCCTGCAGCAAGGTCCGCTCGGCCTCGGTGCCGTACATCCCGATGGTCGAGGACGCCTGGATCGCGGCATGGCGCGCCTGCTCGTCGAGCTGCGGCCACTTGCGCGCCAGATCGGCCTCGGTCATCGTCGCGTCGACGTCGAGCAACGCGCGGCGCGCGCGCTGGGCGGCATCGGCGTCGCCGCCGTGCGCCGCGTCGATGTCGCGCTCGGCCTCCGACAGCCGCGACTCGATGCGATCGAGCTTCTCGATCACCTGACCCAGGCCGTGGCGGAACGCATCGGTCCGCAGCTCCATCAGCTGGCGCCGCAGGTCGCGCAGCGACGCGTCGAGCGCCTCGGGCGCGGCGTCGGGGACCAGCAGGTGCGCCACGTGCTCGAACACCTGGCCGATCGACGGCACCAGCGCGCGGGCCGCGAGCCGGCCGCCGCGATCGAGCTCGATCGTGACCTCGACCGCCGAGCCGACCGGCACGGTGTCGGTCACGACATCGCCGCCGATGTCGAGCGTGCCGACCAGCCGGCACAGGTGGGCCTGGCTGAGCTCGCCCTGGACGATCGGGATCCGCAGCACGCTGTCCGAGCTGCCCTTGGCCACGGTCTCGATCGTGTGGTGGGTGAACGTCCGGCGCGCCGGCAGCGGGGCGCCGCGGTCGAGGTAGGTCTGGACCTGGCCGCTGGCGAGCGCGACGCCGAGCGTGCGCGACAGCGGCGGATCGCCGATCGTCAGGCCCTGGACGATCGTCAGCGACGGCGGGCTGACCGCGACCAGCTCGCCGCCGGCGCCGCGGGCCTCGAGCTGGAACGTGCAGGCCCGCCGCGGCAGCAGGGTCACGGTGGTCAGCCACGTGCCGTCGGGGCCGACCGTGGCCTCGGTGCTGGCCCACGCGCCGTCGCTGCGGACCAGCGTGATCTTGGCCGGCGGATCGGCGCCGACGAACTTGCCGACCACGTGCGGCGTCAGGTCCGACGACACCGCCGGGTACTGCAACCAGACCTGGCGGCCGGCCGGCACCGCGATCGACACCGCGCGGCCGTCGAGCCCGGCGGTCGCCGCGTACAGCGCCGCGCCCTGCGCGACCAGGGTCATCGGATCGTGGCCCTCGGCGATCCCGGCCTCGAGCCGGGCCGCGACCCGGGTCCGCACCATCGGCATCACCGTGGGCCCACCGACCATGACCAGCCGGGCGAGCTGGCCGGCCGCGAGGCCCTGCGCCGTCATCAGCCGCACGCAGACGTCGAGCGCGCGGTCGACCAGCGGCATGCACAGCCGCTCGACGGTGACCCGATCGAGCTCGAGATCGACCTCGACCTCCCGGCCGTCGATCACCAGCGGCTGGGCGAGCGCGACCTGGGCCTTGTCGCCGCGCGACAGCTCGATCTTGGCGTCCTCGGCCGCCATCCGCAGCGTGCGCAGCGCCCCGGCGTGCTCGGGGTTGTTGCGGCGCGGCACGACCGCGAGCCGGGCCGCGAGGTGCTCGGTGATCGCCCAGTCGAAGTCGCGGCCACCGAGGAAGTTGTCGCCGTCGTGGCCGACCACCCGGAGCAGGCCATCGCGGGTCTCGAGCAGCGAGGCGTCGAACGTGCCGCCGCCGAGATCGAACACCAGCCAGGTCCCGGCGCCGTCGCTGTCGGCGCGCCAGCCGGCGGCGAGCGCCGAGGCGATCGGCTCCTGGAGCAGCTCGACCCGCGCGAACCCGGCGAGCCGGGCGGCCTCCGAGGTCGCCGCGCTCTGCGGCAGCTCGAACAGCGCCGGCACCGAGATCACCGCGCGCTCGATCGCCACGCCGACCTGGTCCGCGATGTCCTGGCGCAGCGCCTTCAAGATCTCCGCCGACAGCTGGTCCGGGGTCCGGGTCGTCGCCGCGGCCGGGAACGCGATCGGCTTGCCGGTGCCCATCAGCCGCTTGAACTCGGCGGCGGTGTTGGTCGGATCCTGCTCGAGGAACCGGCGCGCGCGGGTCCCGACCGTGGCCCGGCCCTGCTTGTCGAGCCGCACCACCGACGGCGTGACCGTGGCGCCCTGCGCGTTGCGCACGACGCTGACCCGCTCGCCGTCGAACACGGCGGCGGCGGAGTTGGTGGTCCCGAGATCGATCCCTACATACAGCGGCGTGTCACCCACGCCCCCAGTCTAATAGAGAGGTGGCCTTCCCGCCGCCTCTGGTCCGGCAAAGCCGGCCCCATTCACCCCGCCGCGCGTCGCGTCGCGCGATTAAGATAGCCATCTTGCAAGCTTGGCTTGCGCTATCCGCCGAACAGCGACGCCAACCGCGGCGCGACGAAGGCGACGAACACCTGGGTCAGCTCGGCGCGCTGCGCGTGGCCCGGCCACACCGCGTACACGCCGACGCTCGCGGCGGTCCACGCCGGCAGCACCGTGACCAGCCGGCCGCGCGCCAGGTCGTCGCGCACGAGCAGCTCGGGCAGCGTCGCGATGCCGGCGCCGGCGAGCGCGAGCTCGCGCGCGGCCGCCGCGCTGTCGACCGAGATCCGCGGGTGCACCGCGACCGTGACCGGCTTGCCGCCCGGCCTCGCCAGCGTGAGCCGCGGCGGCCGCGAGCTGAGCTGGATGAAGCCGTGCGCGCTCAGATCGAGCGGCGTGCGCGGGTTCGCGGCGGCGGCGACCTCGGGCGCGGCGACCAGCACGCGGCGCATGTCGGCGAGCTTGCGCGTCTTGTGCGTGCTGTCGCCGAGCGAGCCGATGCGGAACGCAACGTCGAGGCCGTCGCGCAGCAGGTCCTGCGTCGCCTCGGTGAAGCTGATCTCCAGCTCGACGCCGGGGTGCTGCGCCGAGAACGCGGCGAAGTCGCGGCACAGCCCCGACGCCGCGAGGAACGCCGGCGCCGTCACCCGCAGCCGGCCGGTCGCGCTGCTCACGCCGTCGAGTCCGCGCTCGGCCGCCTCGACCATCTGCCGCGCGTACGAGATCAGGCGCTGGCCGGCCGGCGTGAGCGCGACCCGGCGCGTCGTGCGATGCAGCAGCGGCGTGGCGAGCCGCGCCTCGAGCTCGCGCACGTGATGGCTGACCACCGACGGCGACAGCCCGAGCGCGCGCGACGCGGCGCGGAACGATCCGAGGTCGGCCACCTTGGCGAACACCGCGAGCGCGCGCAGCCGTTCGAGCACTGTTCGATATTATCGCACAGTGTGACCGCATCATGACGGATAGTGCGCCGGCCGCGCTGCGGTACGGCAACCCGATCGTCGACGCGTACCACCGCGAGGCCAACCTGCGGGGCCCGCAGCGCGATCTCTACCGCTGGCGGTAGACGATGAAGCCGCGGGTCGGGTCGTACGGCGAGACCGCCACGGTGACCCGGTCCCCGAGCACGACGCGGATGCGGTGGCGCCGGACCTTGCCCGCGAGCTTCGCCAATACCTCGTGGCCGTTGTCGAGCTTGACCCGAAAGTTGCCGCCTTTCGCGATCAAGATGACCTCGCCGTCGAGATGAACTAGCTCTTCTTTGCTCACGAAATCCTCTTGGTACGCGGAATCGTCACGGATCCTTGCAGTAGTGACGCCTGGGTTGTTGGGACCCTTGGTTAGCACTATCTGGAGGCCAGGAAAAGCGCTCCGGAGCCAAGGGTGATCTACCCTGGGGCCGTGGATCGCCAGAAACCTCGCGCCACCAGCGACGAGATCGACCTCTACATCCGTACCTATTACTCCCTGCTCCGGGCCAGCGGCGACGTCCGCGTGCGCGCGTTCGAGGAGGCGCACCTGTACTCGCGGTCGAGCCTGCACCTCGGCGCCGAGGCCCCCGAGCCCGATCTGGCGGCGTTCGCGTACTCGGCCGGCCGGCTGCCCGACTGCATGCCCCGGGTCCGCCGGCTCGTGCTCGGCCAGTCGCAGCACCAGTTCGACCGCGCCGGCTATCCGATCGACAGCTGGCAGGTGGTCCGGACCCGCGGTCGGCGCCGCCCGCTGCGCTGGGATGGCAGCAGCACCCTGGCGGCGTTCATCGCCTCGGCGTCCGACATCGACGACCTGGTGCCGATCCTGACCGCCTACCAGATCGAGTGGAACAAGCTGCGCGAGCGGCTGCTCGCCGCGCGGATCTCCGACGTCACCGACGACGCCGCGCTCGCCGGCGCGCTCGGCGACGACGCCGCGGTGGTCCGGCTGCGCGGCGCGCTGGGGCCCCGATCCAACGACATCCTGCGCGACATGATCGCCCACGACTGCGACCTGTTCGTCCGCCTGCTCGACGGCTCGTACCGCGAGTACCAGCGCTCGGCGCAGCGCTGGTACCAGGCGATCGCCCCGGCGCTGCCGACCGGCCGCCCGGTGTACTTCGTGTCGTCGAACAGCCACTCGCTGGCGAACATGCTCGGCGGCTACGCGCTGAGCCAGCGCGACGCGATCCTCGCGTTCCTGCGCGAGCACAACGTCGAGGCGCTGGCGCCGCGCTACGACGAGGCGGTCGCCCGCGGCGATCTGGGGCTGGCGACCAACATCCTGTACTACGCGCTGCGCGCGTTCGCCCACGGCGAGCCGACCCGGATGACCCACGTCCAGGAGTCCGACGCCGCGGTCGGGATCCGCTCGCTGGGCTCGCCCGGCCGGATCGACGTCGACGCCCAGGTGATCGAGCTGTCGCAGCTCGTGGTCGAGCACATCGATCCGCGGCTGCAGATGCCGGGGCTCGAGCGGCTGCGCGCCAGCCGCGCGGTGATCGTCAACATCGACTACCCGCTCGGCATGGCGGCCTACCACCACCTGTCGGCGCTGTCGCTCGGGGTCGACGAGCTGCGCGGGATCTACATCATGGGCAAGGCGGCGACGCTCAACGGCCGGGTCGGCGACGTGATGATCAGCAAGATCGTCCACGACGAGCACTCGTCCAACACGTTCATCTTCAAGAACGCGCTGACCGCGGCCGACGTCCAGCCGTTCATGAAGCACGGCACCGTGCTCGACAACCAGAAGGCGCTGACCGTGCGCTCGGCGTTCCTGCAGAACCGCGAGTACATGGACGTGTTCTACCGCGAGGGCTACACGGTGATGGAGATGGAGGCCGGGCCGTACCTGTCGGCGGCGTACGAGATCGCCGAGCCGCGCCGCCACCCGCGCGACGAGATCGTCTCGCTGGTCGATCAGACGTCGTTCGAGCTCGGCGTGATCCACTACGCGTCGGATACGCCGTACTCGCGGCGCCAGAGCCTGTTGTCGAAGAGCATGTCGTACTTCGGCATGGAGAGCACCTACGGCGCCGCGGCGGCGATCGCGCGCCGGATCTTCAAGAACGAGCTCGCGAGACTCGGGTGACGGCGCCGCCGACCGTGCCGGCGATCGTGGTAATCGGCGCCGGGATGTCGGGGCTGGGGTTCGCGAACGCGTGGCGCGCGCGGTTCCCCGGGGCGCCGGTGGTCGTGCTGGAGGCCGCCCCCGAGCCCGGCGGCTACTGCCGGACGGTGGTGCAGGACGGCTTCGTGTGGGACTACTCCGGGCACTTCTTCCACTTCAAGGATCCGGCGATCGAGGCCTGGCTGCGCGCCCGGATGCCGGGCCAGGACGTCCGCACCGTGGTCAAGCGCAGCAAGATCCGCTACGCCGGGCGCGACATCGATTTTCCGTTCCAGACCCACATCCACCAGCTGCCGCACGACGAGTTCCTCGCGTGCCTGGTCGACGTGTTCTTCGCGTCCCAGAAGGCGCAGGGGCCGGGCGGCGACGGCGGGCCGCGGTCGTTCGGCGACATGCTGGTGCGCCGGCTCGGCCACGGCATCACCGACAAGTTCCTGCGGCCGTACAACGAGAAGCTCTACGCGACCGATCTCGATCGGCTCGACGTCGACGCGATGGGCCGGTTCTTTCCCCACGCCGAGCTCGCCGACATCATCGCGAACATGCGGCCCCAGCCGGCGGGCGCCCCCGACGGCGGCTACAACGCCACGTTCACCTATCCGGCGGGCGGCGCGGTGCAGTACGTCCACGCGCTGCTCCACGATCTGCCGGCCGGCATGGTCGCGTGCGACGAGCCGGTGACCGCGATCGATCGCGCCGCGCGCGAGGTCGTGACGCCGCGCCGGCGGATCGCGTACGACCGGATCGTGTCGTCGGCGCCGCTGCCGGCGCTCGCCCGGCTGTGCGGCATCGCCCACGATCCGGCGGTGTTCTCGTCGAACAAGGTCCTGGTCTGGAACCTCGGGTTCGACCGCAAGGGCCCGCGCGACCTGCACTGGATGTACTTCCCCGACCGCGCCCGGGTGTTCTACCGGGTCGGCTGGTACGACAACATCCTGCCGCCGCGGCCCGGCGAGCCCGAGCGGATGAGCCTCTACGTCGAGATCGGCGCCGCGAGCGATGCGCGGTTCGACGCCGGCGAGCTCGACGCGCTGCGGGCCCGCGTGCTCGACGATCTGCGCGGCGAGGCGATCGTCACCGATCACCAGCTGATCTCGCACCACCACGTCGTGCTCGACCCCGCGTACGTCCACATCACCCAGGCCTCGCTCACCGAGACCGCCCGGCTGCGCGCGGCGCTCGCCGCCGAGGGCATCCACTCGGTCGGCCGCTACGGCGGCTGGACCTACTGCTCGATCGAGGACAACCTGATCGAGACCCGCGCGCTGGCCGCGGCGCTGGCGCCGCCCGCGGGTTGATCGGCGAACCGGGGGGCTCGCCGGGGGCTAGTCGCGCGCCGCCAGGTACTTGAGGTGCGTGTAGTCCTCGATGCCGTGGCGCGAGCCCTCGCGGCCGAGCCCCGAGTGCTTGACCCCGCCGAACGGCGCCTGCGCGGTCGAGACCAGGCCCTCGTTGATGCCGATCATTCCGGCCTCGAGCGCGTCGGCGACCCGGGCCTGACGCGCGGCGTCGCGGCTGTAGAAGTAGGCGACCAGCCCCGCGTCGGTGTCGTTGGCCTGGGCGATCGCGTCGGCCTCGTCGCGCGCGGTGCGCAGGGTGACGACCGGCCCGAAGATCTCCTCGCGCCAGATCGCCATCTCGGGGGTGACCCCGCCGAGCACGATCGGCGCGATCACGCGCGAGCCGGTCTGGGGCACCGCGCCGTGCAGCAGCCGCGCGCCGGCGTCGATCGCGCCGGCGACCAGCTTGCGGATCTTGGCGACCGCGGCGTCGTCGATCACCGGCCCGAGATCGGTGCCCTCGTCGCTGCCGCGACCGGCCTTGAGCCTGGCGACCGCGGCGACCAGCCGGGCGGTGAACGGCTCGGCGATCGGCGCCTCGAGGATGAACCGGTTGGCCGCGACGCAGCTCTGGCCGGTGTTGCGGAACTTGGCGACCATCGCGCCGCGCAACGCGGCCTCGAGGTCGGCGTCGCCGAACACCACGAACGGCGCGTTGCCGCCGAGCTCGAGCGACACCCGCTTGATGTCGTCGGCGCAGCCGCGCAGGATGATCCGGCCGACCGCGGTCGAGCCGGTGAAGCTGACCTTGCGGATCTTCGGCGAGCCGATCAGCCGGCCACCGGTCCGGGCGCCATCGGCCGACGGCACCACGTTGACCACGCCGGCCGGGATCCCGGCCGCGTGGCACAGCTCGGCGATCGCGAGCGCGCCGAGCGGGGTCTGCTCGGCGGGCTTGGCGACCACCGTGCAGCCGGCGGCGAGCGCCGCCCCGAGCTTGCGGGTCAGCATCGCGTACGGGAAGTTCCACGGCGTGATCAGCGCGCACGGCCCGACCGGCTCGCGGACCACGGTGATCCGCTGGCCGGCCTGGCTCGCCGGGATGGTCTCGCCGTAGATCCGCTCGGCCTCACCGGCGAACCAGGTCAGGAAGCTCGCGGCGTAGCGGACCTCGGCGGCGGCCTCGGCGAGCGGCTTGCCGTTCTCGAGCGTGCACAGCTCGGCGAGCCGGGCCTCGTCGGCCAGCATGCGCTGGGCGACCTGGGCCAGGAGCTTGCCGCGCGCCGGGCCGGGCTGGCCGCGCCACGCCGGGAACGCCCGCGCCGCGGCGTCGATCGCGGCGTCGACCAGCGCGTCGTCGCTGTCGGTGACCTCGGCGATCAGCAGGTCGTTGAACGGATCGCGGACATCGAAGTGCGCTGCCTGGTCGGCCCAGCGGCCATCGACGTACGCCGTGCGTGCGAATGCCATGGCCGGACTATGACGCCGCGGCTTGCGATCGCATGCAAGACCGGCGGCTGCAATCCCGGGATCTGCTGTGGTGCCGCAGATCGATGCACCCCGTTGACGGTGAACCTGTCGTATCGAGGTCTCGATCGCGGAGTGCTAGCGTCCGCGCCCAATGAGGGTGGAATCCATACGACTGAACAGAATCCGGCGCGCACTGGGGATCTCGTTGGTAGGTTTATTATCTACCGCGAGCGCGGCGCAGGCTCAGCAGCCGGCTCCCACGCCGGCCCCGGCACCGGGTCCAGCCGCCCCCGCGCCTGCGCCGGCGGCACCGGATCCGGCGGCACCGGCCCCCGCGTCATCGGCACCGGCCCCCGTGGCCTCCGCGCCATCGGCGCCCGCCGCGCCGGTCCCGACCAGCGTGCTGCACGGCAAGATCACGGCCGAGGATGGCTCGCCCCAGCCCGGCGCCACCGTGACGATCGGGCTCGACGATCCGAACGCGAGCACGGTGGTGTTCACCGACGAGAACGGCGAGTACAACGTCGCCGTACCGCGCGGCACCCACCATGTGCGGGTCGAGATGCCGGGCCAGGCGGCGGCCGACCAGACGGTCGTGGTCGGCGACACCCCGGCCGCGCTCGACTTCCGGCTCACCGAGGACAAGGTCGGCGAGGTCATCCAGATCGTCGGCTCGCGCACGCCGCGCAGCAAGCTCGAGACTCCGGTCCCGGTCGACATCATCACCGCCGACGTGCTCGCCGAGTCGAGCCAGACCGAGACCAACCAGATCCTCAACTCGATCGCGCCGTCGTTCAACGCCACCCACCAGAGCATCTCCGACGGCACCGATCACATCGATCCCGCCGACCTGCGGGGCCTGGGGCCCGAGCACGTGCTGGTCCTGATCAACGGCAAGCGCCTGCACCAGAGCTCGCTGATCAACGTCTACGCCGGCGGCACGGTCGGCGTCGATCTCAACGCGATCCCGACCAGCGCGATCGCCCGGATCGAGGTCCTGCGCGACGGCGCCGCGTCCCAGTACGGCTCGGACGCGATCGCCGGCGTGATCAACATCGTGCTCAAGGAAGACGTCAACGTCGTCGACCTGTACTCGATGACCGGGATCACCGGGTCCAACGACGGCGTGCAGTTCAAGGTCGGCGCCAACACCGGGGCCAAGCTCGGCGACCACGGGTTCGTCAACCTCACCGCCGAGTTCTTCTCGCGCGGCCGCACCAACCGCTCCGACCCGTGGACGGGCGACATCTTCCCCGGGATCACCGGCACGGCGGCGACCGACGCGGAGCTTGCGCGCCGCGGCCTGACCCGCAGCGCGTTCCAGATGGACGTCGGCGACGCCGGCGCGCTGGTCGGCACGAGCTTCCTCAACGCCGGCTACAAGCTCAACAGCACGTTCGAGCTCTACGCCGACGGTGGCTACACGATCCGCAAGGGCAACGCCTCGGGGTTCTTCCGGTTCCCCAGCTCCGAGGATCAGGTCGACCTCCGGGTCTACCCCAACGGGTTTCTCCCCGAGATCAACCCGCTGCTCAACGCGTGGACCGCGACCGCGGGCGTGCGCGGCAAGGACGGCCCGTGGACCGGTGATCTCAGCGCGACCTACGGCGGCGACAGCTTCCACTTCTACGTCGATCACAGCATCAACGCCTCGCTCGGCCTGGCGAGCCCGACCCACTTCGACGCCGGCGGGCTCGCGTTCCACCAGACCAGCCTCAACCTCGACGGCGCGCGCAAGATCGATCAGCCGGTGCTGACCGCGCTGTCGCTGGTCGCCGGCGCCGAGGTCCGGCGCGAGGACTACAGCATCACTGCCGGCCAGCCCGAGTCGTACGAGCTGGGCCCGGTGGTCGACTCGATGGGCAATCCCAAGATCCCGGGCTCGCAGGTGTTCCCCGGGTTCCGGCCGTCCGATGCCTCGGACAACGACCGGCTCAGCGAGTCGGCCTACCTCGGCCTCGAGAGCCAGCCGACCGCGCGCACCAACCTCGACATCGGCGGCCGGTTCGAGCACTACAGCGACTTCGGCAGCACGGTCACCGGCAAGATCGACGGCCGGGTCGCGGTGGTCAAGCAGGGCGACAACGAGCTCGCGGTCCGTGGCTCGGCGTCGACCGGGTTCCGCGCGCCGGGGCTCCAGCAGATCTGGTACAGCACGATCGCGACCCAGTTCGTCAACGATCCGACGACCGGCGTGCCGACCCCGAACAACATCCTGATCAGCCCGAACCACAGCAAGGTGACCGAGGCGTTCGGCGTGCCGCCCCTCAAGCAGGAGACCTCGCTCAACTTCAGCGGCGGGCTCACCGCGCGGCTGTTCGGCAACCTGTCGTTCAGCGCCGACTACTACCGCGTGGTCATCAAGGATCGCGTGGTGCTCTCGGGCCTGTTCACCACCGACGACGACGTGCTCGGCCCCGCGGTGTCCTCGGTGCTGAGCCCGTTCGCCGGGGTCTCCGCGGCGCAGTTCTTCGTCAACGCGGTCGACACCACGACCAACGGCGTCGACCTCGTGCTCGACTACAACCTCCACCTGCCCAAGGGCTCGCTCAAGGCGACCGCCGCCGCCAACTTCACCCACACCAACGTCGATAGCGTCAACGTGCCCGAGAGCATGGTCGAGCGGTTCGGGACCGACCCGGCGACCGAGCAGCGGGTGCGCGATGTGTTCCTCGGCCGCTACGGCAAGAACCGGCTCGAAGATCTCCAGCCGCGCCAGAAGGGCACGCTCGGCCTGCGCTGGGACTACGCCGGGTGGTCGATCGGCGCGCGCGCCAACTACTACGGGCCGACCGAGTACCACAGCGACTCCGCGGTCGACGGCGTGTTCTCCGACGAGTCGTTCGGTGCCAAGGTCATCTTCGACGTCGACCTCGGCAAGCGGATCGGCGGCCTGTGGTGGAGCATCGGCGCGACCAACGTGTTCAACACGTTCCCCGATCAGCTCCAGCGCCCCGAGAACCGCAACAACAACAGCTTCCTGTACAGCCCGGCCTCGGTCCCGGCGGGCGCGCCGTACGGCACCGACGGCGGGTTCTACTACGCGCGGACCGAGTACCGGTTCTAGGCGACCTCGATCGCCTCGCGAAGCGCTCGGCTATATTGCCGCGATGAAGTCTCCCCGGAGCGCGAGCCATGTTGCGGCGTGACCTCCTGATCGGCGGCGGGCTCGCCGCGATCGCCGCGTGTGCCCCGAAGCTGGGGCCGGCCGGCGCACCGGCGGGGCCGGCGAGCGCGCCACCGACCCCGGTCCCGACCGGCGAGGCCGCGCGCTGGGCGCCGTACGCCAGCGGCATCACGATCGACGCGGCCTCGGCGCTCGACCTGTTCTATACCGGCGACCCCACGCCGCCCGGCGGCACGCCGCCGTCGCCCGACGAGGTCGCCCGATCGATCGCGGCCGACCTCGCCGCCGCCAAGGCCTCGGGGCTGACGGCGGTGGTCGCCACGGTGGCGCCGCAGGGCCGGTTCTGGCTCGACGACGCGGCCTACGAGAAGACCAAGCGCGATCTCGCCAGCTGGAAGGCCAAGATCGCGCAGCACCCCACCGAGCTGGTGCTGATCGAGACCGCGGCCGATCTCGAGACCGCGCGCGCGACCCACAAGCTCGGCGTGGTGTTCACGTTCCAGGGCACCGAGCCGCTCGGCGAGGACTCCGATCGCGTCCCGGTCTATCGCCAGATGGGCGTGCGGGTCATCCAGCTGACCCACAACCGCCGCAACCTCGTCGGCGACGGCGCGATGGAGCCCGGCAACGCGGGGCTTTCCCGGTACGGCCACGAGGTCGTCGAGCGGCTCAACGCCGAGCAGGTCGTGGTCGACGTCGCGCACGGCTCGCAGCGCACGATCCGCGAGGGCATCCTGGCGTCGAAGCGCCCGATGCTGATCAGCCACACCGGCTGCCGCGCGCTGTCCGACGTGCCGCGCTGCACGCCCGACGCCGAGCTCCGCCTGCTCGCCGAGCGCGGCGGGGTCGCCGGCATGATCCTGTGGCCGTACCTGCGGACCGACACCCAGCCGACGGCGAGCGATCTGATCCGCCACATCGAGCACGCGGTGAACGTCTGCGGCGAGGACCACGTCGGGATCGGCAGCGACACCGGGGTCGCCCCGATCGAGCGCACGCCAGCGTTCGAGAAGGATAATCGCGAGATGATCGCGGACATGGTCAAGCAGGGCATCTTCGGCCCGGGCCGGCCGGCCGACCTCTACACGTTCCTGCCCGATCTCAACTTCGCCAACCGCTACGAGACGCTCGGTGCGATGCTCGTGCTGCGCGGCCACGCCGATGCCCGGATCGCCAAGATCCTCGGCGGCAACTTTGCGCGCGTGATGCGCGAGGTCTGGGGCTAGGCTACCCTGCGCGCTGTGCCCGACGGAACGAACGACGCTGTGCCCGGCGGACTGCCCGAGGGAGTGCCCGCGGGTGTGATCGATAGCGTGCCCGACGGTCCGCGCGGCGACCGGCCGACCCGGGACCCGGCGCACCCGCTGCGCGGCGCCCGCATCGTCGTCGGCGTGGCCGGCGGGATCGCGGCGTACAAGGCCGCCGAGCTGGTCCGGCTGCTCGACAAGGCCGGCGCGCAGATCGACGTCGCGATGACCGCGCGGGCCCAGAAGTTCGTCGGGCCGATGACGTTCCAGGCGCTGACCCGGCGCCCGGTGTTCACCGATCTGTTCAGCCTGACCGAGGAGGCGACGATCGGTCACATCCAGCTCGCCGATCAGGCCGATCTGATCGTCATCGCGCCGGCGACCGCGAGCACGATCAGCCGGCTCGCGGCGGGGCAGGCCGACGACCCGGTCACCGCGATCGCGCTGGCGACCCGCGCGCCGGTGCTGCTCGCGCCGTCGATGAACGTCAACATGTGGGCCCACCCGCTGACCCGGGCCAATGTCCGCCGGCTGATCGACGTCGCGGGCTACCGCGTGGTCGGCCCGGGCGACGGGTTCCTCGCGTGCCGGTGGACCGGGCCGGGCCGGCTGGCCGAGCCGGCCGACATCACCGAGGCCGCGGCCCACGTGCTGTCGCCCCAGGATCTGGCCGGCGTGCGCGTGGTCGTGACCGCCGGCCCGACCTACGAGGCGATCGATCCGGCGCGGTTCATCGGCAACCGCAGCTCGGGCAAGATGGGCGCGGCGCTCGCGGCGGCGGCCCAGCGCCGGGGCGCGGACGTGACGTTACTGCTGGGGCCCAGCGCGATCCCGCCGCCGGTCGGGGTCACCATGGTCGCGATCGAGAGCGTGCTGCAGCTCGAGGCCGCGCTGGGCCCGGCGGCGGAGCGCGCGGATGTTGTCATCATGGCGGCCGCGGTCGCCGACTACCGGCCGGCCACGGCCGCGTCGCACAAGCTCAAGCGCGGCCAGCTCGGCCCGGCGATCGCGCTCGAGCTGGTCGCCAACCCGGACCTGCTCGCCGGGCTCGGCGCGCGGCGCGGCAGCCGCAAGACGCCGCTCCTGGTCGGGTTCGCCGCCGAGACCCAGGACGTCGTGGCCAACGCCGCGGCCAAGCTCGCCAGCAAGCGCTGCGATCTGGTGGTCGCCAACGACGTCGGCGAGCCGGGCGCCGGGTTCGCGGTCGACACCAACCGGGTGACCGTGGTCGACCACCGCGGCGCCACCGAGCTGCCGGCCGGGACCAAGGCGGAGGTCGCCCACCGGATCCTCGACCGCGTGGTCGCCGCGCTGGCGCCGCCGGCGGAGGCCGCGGGCCGGGCTGGCCGCCCGCCGCGCAAGCCGGCCGCTGGGCCACCGGTGGTCGTGGGCCGGGCTGGCCGCCCGCCGCGCAAGCCGGCCGCTGGGCCGCCGGTGATCGCGGTCCAGGCCGCTCGCCCACCGCGCAAGCCGGCCGCTGGGCCGCCGGGCCGGCCCGCTGCCACCGGACGTCGCGCGCGCTGATTGACTGGAGCTGGAATGTTCACCGGGGGTGCTGCGTTGCATCGCGGGATGTCCCGCCGTGGTCTCGTGCGCCTGGCCGGCTGCCTCGCGGTGATCGCGGGGCTGGGGGGCGCGCTCGGGCTCGGCTGCCACCGGTCGCGCCCGGCCGACGGCCCGCCGGTCGCCCGCGCGTTCTACTTCTGGCGCACGACCTTCGCGCTGTCGGACGCCGAGACCCGCGCGCTCGCCGAGGCGGGCATCACCCGGCTCTATGTCCGGGTGTTCGACGTCACGTGGAACGAGGCCGACCGCCGCGCGGTGCCGGTCGGGCCGCTCGTGGTGCCGAACCCGCCGCCAGGGGCCAGCGGATCGGCCGCGCCGCCGGGGGCGAGCGGATCGGCCGCGCCGCCGGGGACGAGCGGATCGGCCGCGCCGCTGGGGGCGAGCGGATCGGCCGCGCCGCCGGGGGCCACCGGATCGGCCGCGCCGCCGGGGGCCACCGGATCGCCCGTGCCGCCGGGCATCGACGTCGTCCCGGTGGTGTTCGTGCGCGACCAGGTGCTGCGCCACGCGGCCGTGGCGCCGCTCGCCCGCGATCTGTGGGCCGAGGTCCAGCGCAAGGCCGCCGCGCTCGGCGTCACCCCGCACGAGCTGCAAATCGATTGCGACTGGACCGACCACACGCGCGACGCCTACTTCGCGCTGCTCCGCGCGCTGCGCCAGACCTCCGGCGTGGCGCTCAGCGCGACGATCCGGCTGCACCAGATCAAGTACCGCGAGCGCACCGGGGTGCCGCCGGTCGACCGCGGCATGCTGATGTTCTACAACATGGGCAAGTTCAGCGCCGACCCGGACGCGCGCGCGATCTTCGACGCCGCCGCGGCCGAGCGCTACCTCGCGCGGCTCGCCGACTATCCGCTGCCGCTCGACCTGGCGCTGCCGATCTGGTCGTGGACGGTCCAGGTCCGCGACGGCATCGTGGTGGGCCTGTTGCAGCATACCGACCCGGCCACGCTCGACGCCGCCGCGTTCCTGACCCGCGGTGACGATGGCCGCTACCTCGCGACCCGCACCACGTTCCTCGACGGTGCGCTGATCCGCGAGGGCGACGAGCTCAAGACCGAGGTCACCGGCCCCGACGAGACCGCGGCCGCCGCCGCGCTGGTCGATCCGCACCTGCCGGCCCTGTCGCCCCAGGCCCAGCCGCGCACCGTCACGCTGTTCGATCTGTCGGAAAGGAACCTTCGCCGCCATGATGCTCGCTCGCTCGACCGCGTGTTTCGCGCGGTGCATTAGGTTCGCTGCCGTCGCCGGCTCGCTGTGCGTCGCCAGCGTGGTGCTGCGCGGCGAGCGGCCCGCGCGCGCGTGCTCCGGCGGCGAGCCGAACATCGCCGACTTCACGACGTTCGACCCCGGCGTGCTCGGCGACCCCAACCTCGATCCGGTGGCCTACGACCCGTACATCGCGCGGTTCGGCGGCTACCGGCCGGGCGGCGACGCCGATGCGCTGGCCGCCGACTGGCGCGGCTACCTCGCCGGCGCGGTCGGCGATCCCGACTGGCGCAAGCTGCTGTTCGACGCCAGCCCCGCCGAGCTCGCGACGATCCACCGGCGGCTCGCAGGCAAGTCAGCCGCGATCCCCAGGGGCTACGAGCGCAGCTCGCTGTGGACCGCGGCGGCGACGCCGGCGACCCGGGACAAGCTCGCGGCGGCGGTCGCGGTGGTCCGGCTCGCGCGCGACGTCGAGCCGTCGGCGGTGTTCTACGAGCCATGGGACGAGACCCGGGTGGTCCGGCCGGCGCCCGCGCCCGGGCTGCTCCAGGCGGCGACCGCCGGCGCGGTGGCGAGCGCGGCCGATCCGTTCCTCGCCCAGCGCTACGCGTTCCAGGCCGTGCGGATCCTGTTCTACCAGCACGATCTGCCGGGGCTGATCAAGTTCTTCGAGCAGCACGCCGGCGCGCTCGCCGGTCCGTCTCCCGCGTTGACCTGGCGCGCGCACTATTACCTGGCCGGCGCGCTCGGCCACACCGGGCAGACCGCGCGGGCGAGCTTCGAGCTGTCGCGCGTCCACGCCAACTACCCGCCGCTCGCCGGCCCGGCCGCCGGCGACTTCGCGCCCAGGTCCGATGCCGACTGGCGCGCGGCGCTCGGGTTCGCGACCACCCCGCGCGAGCAGACCGAGCTGTGGCGGCTGGTCGGCGTGAAGTTCGACGGCATGGCCGCGGCGCGCGAGATCTTGAAGCTCGATCCGACGTCGGATCTGCTCGCGCTCCTGGTCGTGCGCGAGCTGGGGCGCGCCGAGAGCACGGCCAGCTTCGAGTTCGGGACCAGCGATGAGATCGAGCAGCGCAAGCGGGCGCGGCTGCACGCGCTCGGCGAGGTCGAGCAGCTGGCGCTCGAGATCGCCGCGATCCCGGGCGCCGATCGCCCGTGGCTGATGAACCTGGTCGCCGGCCACATCGCGGCGGTGCGCGGCGAGCTCGCCACCGCGCGCGCCCGGCTCCAGCTCGCGCTCGCCGCCGTGCCGGGCAGCGCTGTGGTCAGAAGCCAGGTCAAGGCGAGCCTGTCGCTCGCGCTGGTCGCGACCTGGAAGATCGATGCCGGCCACGAGCGCGAGCTCGCCCAGGCGATGACCACGCTCGACCAGGCCTACGCGCGAGCCGGGTCGGTGCGCGCCCTGGTCCGCGATCAGCTCGCGAAGCTGTACCTGGCGGCGAACCGGCTGGTCGACGCCGAGTACCTGGTCCCCGGCACCATCGATCCCGGCGACACCTACGGCGGGTTCTACCCGCACCCCGGGCCGCTGCACTGGGCCGGCATCGGCTTCATCAAGGACATGATCGCGCGGCGCGCCAACGCCGCGACCGAGTTCGATCGGTTCGTGGTCGACCAGCCGGCGCTGCCGACGCCCAACCTGCAGCAGGAGCTCGCGCTGCGCTACGCGCTCGACGGTGACTTCGCGGCGGCGACCCAGATCTTCGATTCCAAGGTCGCGACGTCCGGCCGGCTCGAGGTCGATCCGTTCGTGACCCACATCAAGGACTGCCGCGCGTGCGACGAGCGCAAGTACGCCAAGGCGCCGTGGACCCACGCGAGCGTGATCGCCAGGCTCGCCAAGCTCGCGCCGGTCGCGAACGGCACCGGCGACGCCGCGGCCGAGGCGGCGATCCAGATCGGCAACGCGCTCTACAACGTCACCTCGCTCGGCAACGCGCGCCGCGTGCTGCGCTACACCCACCAGGACACGTTCGACGAGCGGCCGGCCGAGCGCTGGTACCGGCGCGCCTACCAGGTGGCGAAGTCGCGCGAGCTCGCGGCCAAGGCGGCGTACCTCGCGGCCAAGACCGAGCGCGGCAACCTGTTTGATACCGAGACCACCGACGAGACTCGCTCCAACAACGATCTCCCGCAGCCGGCGAGCTGGTTCAGCAAGCTAAAACCCCTGTCAGACACCAAGTACTACAAGGACGTGCTCAAAGAATGTGGGACCTTCCAGGCGTGGGTGAAGGCGAATCCATGACGCGGACTCCAGCGCGAGCCTCGGCGCGAGCCTCGGCGCGAGCCCGCCGGGTGGTCCGGCTCGCGGCCGCGATCGGCGTACTGGGCATCGCGAGCCTGGTGCTGCGCGGCGAGCGTCCGGCCCGCGCGTGCTCCGGCGGGTACTACGACTGGGTCGATCCGTACTCGGTGTTCGATCCCGACGTGCTCGGCGACCCGGCGCTTGCCCCGGTGTATTACGATCGCGACGTCTCGCGCTACGGCGGCTACAACCCCGGGTTCGGCGAGGACGCGCTGGTCGCTGACTGGCACGGCTACCTCGCCGGTGCGGCGAGCGACGCCGACTGGCGCAAGGTCCTGTTCGCCACCACGGCGGCCGACGTCGAGGCGCTCCAGCGCCGGATCGCCGGCAAGCCGGGCGCGCTGCCCAAGGGCTTCGAGCACAGCTCGCTGGGGGCCCAGCCGGCGGCCCGGCCCAGGCTCGCGGCGGCGCTCGCGGTGGTCAAGCTCGCCCACGACGTCGAGCCGTCGGCGATGTTCGCCAGCGCGTGGGACCCGACGCCGGGGCCGTCGCCGCCGCCCGCGCTGCTCGCCGCGGCGACGGCCGGGCTGACCGCGACCGCGGCGGATCCGTTCCTCACCCAGCGCTATGCGTTCCAGGCCGTGCGGGTCCTGTTCTACCAGCGCGACTGGCCCAAGCTCGTCCAGTTCTTCGATCAGCACGCGGCGGTGCTCGCCGGGCCGTCGCCGGGGCTCGCCTGGCGCGCGCGCTACTACCTCGCCGGTGCACTCGGCAAGTCCGGCGACCACGTGCGCGGTGACCTCGAGCTCGCGCATGTCCACGCCCACTACGCGCCGCTCGCCGGCGCGGCGGCCGGCGACTTCCACCCCGGCAACGACGTCGACTGGAGCGCCGCGCTCGCGGCGGCCCGGACCGTGCGCGACAAGACCGAGCTGTGGCGGATCGCCGGGGTCCGGTTCGACGGCATCGGCGCGGCGCGCGAGATCCTCAGGCTCGATCCGAAGTCGGATCTGATCGGGCTCCTGGTCGTGCGCGAGCTGGCGCGCGCCGAGAGCCTGGCCGAGGCGTCGTTCCAGGGCGACTCGGATAACGCCGCCGGCAACCACGCGCTGGCCGACATCGAGAAGCTGGTGCTCCAGCTCGCGGCGACTCCCGGCGTCGATCGGCCGTGGCTCGCGAGCCTGGCGGCCGGCCACCTCGCGGCGCGGCGCGGTGACCTCGCGGCGACCCGGACGTGGATCGCGCGGGCGCTCGCCGGCAAGCCGAACGACGCCCGGGTGACTGGCCAGGCCCAGGCCAGCCTGTCGCTCGCGCTGGTCGCGACCTGGAAGATCGACGCTGCCCACGAGCGCGAGCTCGCCCAGGCGATGCGGGCGCTCTCGGTGGCCGACGCCAACCAGCGGCGCACGATCGCCGAGGTCCGCGAGCGGCTCGCCAAGCTCTACCTCGCCGCGAACCGGCCGCTCGACGCCGAGCTGTTGCGCCCCGGCATCATCGACGAGACCGATCGCAGCGCCGATCCGCCGGTGGCCAAGCGGCGCTGGGTCACCGCCGGCTTCATCAAGCAGCTGATCGCGCACGTCGACCACCCGGTGACCGAGTTCGACTCGTTCGTTGCCATCCAGTCGTCGCTGTCATCGCAGACCCTGCGCTACGAGCTCGCGTTGCGCGACACGCTCGACGGCGAGTTTGCCGCGGCGAGCCAGCTGTTCACCACGGCCAAGCTGTCCTCGACGCGGCTCAGCGTCGATCCGTTCGTCACCCACATCAAGGACTGCCGGGTGTGCGACGAGAAGAAGTACGCCAAGGCGCCGTGGACCCACGCCAGCGTGATCGCCAGGCTCGCCCAGCTCGCGCCCGTCGCCGCCGGCACCGGCGAGTCCGCGGTCGATGCGGCGATCCAGATCGGCAACGCGCTGTTCAACTTCACCGAGTGGGGCAACGCGCGCGACGTGCTGCGCGCCACCCACCAGGACAGCAGCGACACGGCCCCGGCCCTGCGCTGGTACCAGCGGGCCTACGACCTGACCAAGAACAAGGAGCGCAAGGCGATGGCGGCCTACCTCGCGGCCAAGGCCGAGCGCGGCAGCGTCAGCAGCCTGCCCTCGATCGACGACGCCAACGGCGAGCTGCCGGTCCCCCACGTCTGGTTCGGCAAGCTCAAGACCCTGTCGGACACCCGCTACTACAAGGACGTCGTCCGCGAGTGCGGCACGTTTCAGCGCTGGCTGAGCTCGACGCCATAGCAGCTGCTCTCCGGGCTAGGGTCGGGCGCGGCGATCGGCTTCGGCGGCAGACCACCGCACGAGCGTGTCGTCCGGGCTCGCGAGCAGGCCCTCGCTGGCACGCTTGACGCCCGCGGAGTAGAGCTCGTCGAGCGCGAGTGGCACGCGCACGAGCCCGGCGCCCGGTAGCCGATTGGTTGCGAAGAACATCTTGTCGTGCGCGAGATCGCCGGCCATCACCGACCACGCTCGACCGTCGCGCGCGAATGCGAGCGTGTCGTCGATCACCAGGTCGAACCGCTCGCGCTGACCATCGATCATCGCGTATGCGCCACGCGCGTCACGTGCGGTGAAGCCGAGGTGGCGTCCGTCGGGGCTGAGCACCGGCGTGGACGCGTGGACGCCTGCCCGGAGCTCGGCCGTGCCATCGACCACGAACCATGCGGCGCCGCGACGAGCTGCATAGGCGACGCGATCGCCCGCGTACACGGGGGTTGCGATCTCGTCGAACATCGCACCGCGCGCGCCGCCGGTGACGAGCTGTTCGCCACGCGCGGTGGTCGCGACGTAGCTCACGCCGCGCGGGCCGAGCGCGAGCGCGCGCGGCTGGTCCGCGGCTGCGATCGGCGAGCTGTCGACGACGATGACCTCGTGCTCGGCGGTGCGCGCGAGATATCCGACGTGCTGCGCGTCGAGCACGATCGTGCGGACCTTGGTCATCGCGGGGCCGGGCTCGCCATCGACGACGACCCGCCAGCCGGTGGCATCGAGCGCGGCGTAGGCGACGCGCGTGCCCGCGACGGTGAGATGGTCGATCGCGGCCCACGGCTGCGACGCGACGCCGTCGACCACGACGAACGCGCGATCGTCGCGGCGCGCGGTGTACGCGACGCGATCGCCGACGACCAGGTGGCCGACGCCGTCGAACGCGGCACCTGCGGCGCCATCGACCACGACATGCACGTCGCCGCCGGTGCGCGCGACGTACGCCACGGGGCTGACGCGCAGCGTGCCGGCGAGGATCGCGTCGTACGCAGGCCCCGCGTGGCCGTCGCTGACCACCGACCATTTGCCGCCGCGCTCGGCGGCGTACGCGACGCGGCCATCGTCGCCGACGGCGAGCTCGCCGATCCCGTCGAACGCGGCACCTGGCACGCGATCGGTGACGACGATCCAGGCTGTGCCGCGACGCGCGGCGAACGCGAGATGGGCGCCGTTCGGCGAGAACGTCAGCGAGCCGGTGGCGACGCCGCGGTAATCGCCGGTGCGTACGCCGTCGATCTCGACGACCTGCGTGTCACCGTTGCCGATCACCTCGACGCGATGCAGGCGATCGGGCGTGCGCGCCGAGTACACGAGCGACGGCGCGCAGGCCGCGAACGCCAGGAGCGCCAGGAGCGCCAGGAGCGCGAATGGCTTCATGCGACCTTCAACAGCGGGCCGATCACGCCCGTCATCGTGCCGCGCGCGACGACGGTGCCCGCGACCTCGGCCTCGACGTCGAACCGCGCGAACGCGTCCATGCGATGCGACAGCGCGACCCGGTAGCGCAGCTCGGAGCCGGCGTACACCGGCGCGAGCAGCTTGACGTCGATCTGACCGGCCATCCCGGCGCGCGGATCGCCCGACAGCTCGTCGAGCGCGACGGGCGGCCCGGGATGGGGCCCGGGATTGATCGTGTACGCTCGATCGAGCAGCTTCAGCTTGTCGAGGATGTCCGGGCCGTGGCGATCGACGAGGACCAGGAGCACGGTGAGCAGCAGGGTCGACTGGCCCATGCCCTCGATCGTGTAGACCCCGGGCCACAGGTGGAGCCCGGGAAAGTGGCCGTCGAACACCGGCTCGTTCGACGAGATCTGGCGGCGTGCCCACAGGGTCGGCGGTGCACCGCGCGCGAAGGCTTCGATCGCATCGACCATGAGCAACGGCCGGCGATGCGGGATCAGGCGCTGCACCGCGTCGGAGCCGAGGCGAAGTACGTCAGCGTCGCGAAATCTCATGACAGCTCGACCTCCACGTCGGGAACCGTGCGGCGTGCCAGCGCGCGGACCACCGCGCCGGGACCGATGATGATCCAGCGGTTCGCGACGCTCGCGAGGGTGCGCTGCGCTGCGACCCACGCGATCGGGTGCACGAGTTGCTGCGCGAGCAGCTCGGGGATCGCGTCCGGGTCGGCGATGGTGCCGTCGCGGTTGGCGACCAGCGGGATGCCGGGGCTGCGTGCGATCGCATGCAGTGCGCGCGACAGCGCGGGGACCGCGCCGGCCATGGCGGGCGAGTGCCACGCACCGGCGACGGCGAGCCGCGCCGACGGCAGCTCGCGCTCGACCCGGGCGAGCGCCTCGCGCGATCCGGACACCACGTACTCGTCGGGCGCGTTGTGCGCGGCGAGCCATACGCCGCCGAGCGCGAGCGCACGGTCGCAGGTGGCCTGGTCGGCATCGCGCAGGGCGAGCATGCTGCCCGGATGGCGCGCGGCGGCGGCCGCCATGAGCTGGCCGCGCACCGCGGCGGCGGCGATCGCATCGGCGTCGCTGATCGCACCGCTCGCTGCCCACGCGGTGAGCTCGCCGAGCGAGTGACCGGCGACGATGTCGGGCCTGACCTCGAGCGTGCGCACGATGCCGAGGCACACCGCGACCAGCGCCGGTTGCAGCACCTCGGTGCGCGCGAGGTCGCGACCGCCGCGCCGCAGCAACGGTTCGAGGTCGACGCCGGTGGCGGCGGACGCCAGCGCGACGCGCTCGCGCAGCTCGGGCCGCGCGAGCATCGCCGGGTCGACCCAGGGTGGATCGGCGCCTTGCCCCGGGAACACGAACGCGATCACAGCGTCAGCCCGCCGTCGACGGTGATCGCTTGCCCCACGATGTAGCTCGCCGCGTCGGATGCGAGGAACAGCGCGACGTTCGCGATCTCGTCGGCGCGACCCAGGCGACCGAGCGGGATCCGCGCGACGCGATCCTGGATGATGCGGCGATCGAGCCGCTGCGCCATGCCGGCCGCGCACAACCCGGGCACGAGCACGTTGACGCGAATGCCGCGGGGCGCGAGCTCGGCGGCGAGCGTCCGGCCGAGCGCCTCGAGCCCGCCCTTCGATGCCGAGTAGCCGGCCTGGCCCGGGCTCGCGTGGGCGCCGGCGACGGAGCCGACCAGCACGATCGTGCCGTGGCCCGCCGAGACCATCGAGCGCACGACCGCGCGTGACGTGCGGAGCGCGCCGCCGAGGTTGACGCGGATCGGTTCGTCCCAGTCGTCGGGCTCGGACAGCACGAACAGCGAATCGCGCGCGATCCCCGCGGCGTGGACGAGCACGTCGATGCCGCCGCGCTCGGCGACCGCTGCAGCGACGGCGGCCTCGACGGCGGGCCCGTCGGTGACGTCGAACGCGAGCGGCGATGCGCTGCCACCGGCGGCGACGATGGTCTCGACGGTCGCGGCCGCGGCGGCGGTGTTGCGCGCGTGGCCGACCCACACGTGCGCGCCGCCGGCGCCGAACGCGATCGCGATCGCCTGGCCCAGGCCGCGCGACGCGCCGGTGACGAGCACGCGCTTCACGGTCGCACCAGCGGTGGAAACTTGTCGTTCGCGCGCGTGACATAGCTGTGGCGCTGCGGATCGACGTACGCGCTGCGGTTGTTGATCGCCGGCGAAGACGTGCTGTGCGCGGCGATTCCACCGACGGTGAACGCGATGCCGGGGTGTGCGAGATCGCGATCGACGACGGCGAGCGCGAGCCACTCGTCGCGCACGGGCGACCTCGCGGCGTGCACGATCGATCCGACCGGCGTGCCGCCGGCGACGCCGCCGCCCTCGCCGGCGAGCTCGACGGCGGCGTCGCGGTCGATCGGCTCGCGCGCCGCGAGCATGATCGAGCGCCGCGTCGCGGTCGCACGTCGCGCGACCACGGCGGCGGAGCCCGGATACGTGCGGTGATACGATACCCGCCACTGCAGCTGCAGCTCGACGGGCGTGAGCCCGGGCTGGGCGTCGCGGCGCACGTTGAAGAACCCGTTCTCGAACGAGCACAGGTCGATCGCGTCGAGCCCGATCTCGCGCAGATCGAACTGCGCGCCGGTCGCGACGATCGCGGCGCGAATCGCGGCGACGTCGGGGTGCGGGATCATGAGGTCGTAGCCGTACTCGCCGGTGCGGCCCGCGCGGAAACAGGTGAAGCGACCCTCGTGGAAGAACCCGAGATAGGGCAGGCCGATCACGTCGGGCGATGCGACCGCGGCGAGCAGCTCCCACGCGTACGGGCCGTTGAGCGTCAGGAACGCGTGCGTGGTCGCGAGCTCCTCGGTCGTGACCTCGAGATCGCCGGCGTGGCGGCGGACGTGGTCGGCGAGCTGGGCGCCGGTCACGCCTTCGGCGAGCAGCAGATAGTCGTCCTCGTCGCACGCGATGTAGAGGTCGGCGAACGGCCGCGCGCTGTCGTCGACGAGCAAGGTGTGCACCATCTGGCCGGGCCGTGCGAACAGCTCGCGCGGCGAGATCCGGTCGAGGGCGTCGAGCGCATGGCGGCCCGCGACGCGCACGCACGTGAGGTGCGCGCCATCGGCGAGCGTGACCGCCGTGCGCACGGCCAGGACGTCGTCAGTGAGCGACACGGTTGGCCTCCTGGGTGGCGAGCACCAGATCGACGAGCGTGTTGAGCGAGCGCATCTGCTGGCGCAGCAGGCCGCCGTCGGCGATCCGCACGCCGAGCTGGTTGTCCATGCACACCACGAGCTCGACCGCATCCAGCGAGTCGAGCCCGAAGCCCGAGCCGAACAGCGGCGCGTCCGGATCGAGCTCGTCGAGCTCGCGCCGCAGCTTGAGCCGCGTGATGAGCACGTGGCGCAGCTTCGCGAGGATCTGCTCGCGGGCCGCAACGTGAGCCAGGACGGTGTCAGGTCGCATCGGTGGCCTCCAGGACGAGTGCAGCGTCGACGGATGACTCGCCCGCGGTCGTGACGAGCACGCGGCGCGCGGCGCCACGGCGGATCGCGTCCACCGCCGTGGCGACCGCGAGCGCCGAGGTGAATGCGATCGGTGCGCCGCGCGGATCGATGGTCGGATCGATGGCCGGATCGATGGTGAGATCGGCCGGGCGATCGCGGGTCGCACGCGCGATCGCGGTCGCGAGCCGGCCGGGACCGGCGAGCGCCCAGCCGGCGAGCCTGATCGAACCGCTGCGCGCGAGCAGGATCATCGCCGCGCCTTCGGTCTCGCAGTCGGGGCGAGCCTCGTCGCCGCCACCGGCGAGCAGCTGGTCGAGCTCGGCGCGCTTCGCGAGCAGCTCGGCGGCGTAGATGATCGCGACGATGCCCGCCGCGGCGCCCGCGGACAGCGTCGAGAATGCGCCCTTGAGCGCGAGCAGCTTCGAGCACGTGCCGGCCGGCGCGTTCAGCACCATGCGCGAGAACAGCGAGGCGGACATGCCGCGGTAGCCGTGCGCATCGATCGTGGCGCGCAGCGCGGTCTGGCTCTGCGACGACACGTGGTTCACGCCGACGACCAGCCCGGTGCGCTCGCGCAACGCGCCGCGCACCGCGACGCCGGCATCGCCGAGCGCACGCGCCGCCGCGGCGGTGACAAAGCTCGACAACGGATCGATGCCGCGCGGATCCGCCGACGGCACGATGGCCTCGATCGCGAATCCGGGGACGCGGCCGCCGCCTGCTCCGGCGATCACGCCGATGCCCGCGACGAACACGGCGCGACGCGCGGGCTCGCGGTGGATCCGCCCGGCGGGCTTGCCGACGACGACCGCGCAACACGCTCCGCCGAACGCGGCGTTCGCGCAGACCGCGAGGTTGGTTGCGCGTTCGCGCGGCACGCGCTCGCCCACCGGATCCGCGGGCGCGTTCGGACGAGCGACGGTGAAGTTGTGGGTCGGAGGGATCACGCCGTGCTGCATCGCGACCAGCGTGGTGATCGCCTCGACGATTCCGGCCGCGCCTTGCGCATGGCCGAGAAAGCTCTTGCTCGAGCTCACCGGCAAGGTCTGCGCGCGGGACCCGAACACGGTCTTGAGCGCGCGCCACTCCGCTGGATCGTTCGCGCGCGTGCCGGTGCCGTGCGCGTTGACGTAGTCGATCTCGTCGGCGCTGACCCCGGCGTCGCCGAGCGCGGCCTGGATCGCGCGCGCGGTGCCGGCGCCGGTCGGATCCGGGCCGGTATCGTGAAACGCTTCGGCGGCGAGGCCGTAGCCGAGGACCGCGAGCTGGTTCGCATCGCCGTCGCCGCGCGAGCGCTGCAACACCAGGAACCCGGCGCCTTCACCGAGCGTGGTGCCGGCCGGTTCGGAGAACGGCGCGCACGGGGTCTCCGAGAGCACGCCGAGCGAATGGAACCCGGCGACGACCAGCGGCGTGAGCACGTCGCTGCCACCGGCGACGACCGCGTCGGCGACCCCGAGCTCGAGCAGATCCAGCGCGAGGCCGATCGCGTTGGTCGACGACGTACATGCGGTCGAGACGGTGAGCCGAGGTCCGTCGATCGCGAGCGCATCGCCGACGAGCTCGGTCATGCGATACAGCGGTACGGCCATGTCGCCCAGGCTCGTGCCGAGCACGAGCGCGATCCGGTCGCGCGGCACGCCGGACAGCTCCGCGCGTGCGAGTGCCTCGCGGCCCGACTCGATCGCGAGCTCCACACACAGCCGCCACGGCTCGGGCTCGTGCGCCGGTGCATTGCGATCCTCGACCAGCCCGGCGAGCGGTACCAGGCCTGTGGTGTCGAACCGCTCGATCCGCCGAATGCCGCTGCCACCTTCGGCGAGCCGCGACCACAGCGCGTCGAGGCCGCGGCCCAGCGCCGTGATGACGCCCATGCCTGTGATGACAGCCGCCACGGTTCAGTCCGCCGACGCGTAGATGATCGCGCCGACGATCAACGTCACGAGTCCGATCGCGAACAGCACCGCGCCGATGGTGGCGCCGACGAGGAACGCGGCCGATGCGTCGACGAGCGCGGCGCTGGCACCGAACGTGACGACGCCGATGCCCAGCAGGTAACCGGCCGCACGCAGCGCGCCGTCACCGGGATGCGGCGCTCGTTCCGGCGCTGCGGGCTTCGGATTCGATGTCATCTGTGGCGGTTGCGGCACTGCGGGCGCTGCCGTCGTGGGCACTGCGGTCGTGGGCGCTGGCGTCGTGGGCGTTGCCGTCGTGGGCGCTGCGGTCGTGGGCGCTGCGGTCGTGGGCGCTGCGGTTGTGGGCGCTGGCGTCGTGGGCGCTGCCGGCTGCGGCCCTGCGTCTTGCGCGAGCTGGTGCTGGTACTTCCAGAACGCGCGTTCGCCCAGCTTCTGCGCGAGGTCGAGCGCTTGCGCGTCGGTGGTTCCGTTCTGCTTCACGCGCTCGACCTTGGCGACGTACTCGTCGATCAGCGTGTTCGGATCGCCGTGCCGGAGGCGGAACGTCGCGTTCGCCATCATCTGGCGCAGCTGTAACCGCCGCTTGGCCGAGACCCCGGCGCGCGAGGCGTGCGCGTCGATCGCCTCGGCGAGCGCCATGGGAAGATCCGGCTGCGCCTTGAGCTGCTGCCTGAGCTTGGGGCGATGCGACGCGTCGAGCGAGCCGAGCATGTCGGAGATCTCGAACACCGTCGCGCCGACCTCGTCCATGTGCGTGAACATCCGCGCCTGGACATCGGGATCGAGCTGCGTCGCCGGCTCCTGATCGCGGAAGCCCTGCGTGATGAGCAGCGTCCGCAGCATGCGGCGGAACATCGCGTCTTTGTCGTCGAGCACGGCCTGTTGCGCGGTCGTCGGCTCGCGGCCGAGCTGCGCGCGCGTGAACCGGCTGACGAAGTCGGCATCGTCGAGCGCGGCGAGCTGGCCGTCGAGCTTGGTGAGGAACGCCTTGCCGCCGTCGGCGTCGGTCGTCGGCGTCGGCGGCGTCGTCGCGCGAGGAACGACGCAGCCGGCGTCGAGGGGAAGTTGCGCCGCGGCCGTGGCTGCAGCACCGAGCTTCAGGACATCACGTCGTTTCATGGGGGGCTTCTCCTAGCGCGGCAACGAGATCGCTCGAGCCATCCAGCGGGATACCGATCAGTTCGCCGATCAATCGAAACATGCGCTCGCGGGGTGCGGCGCGTGAAAACTCGAGGGTGTCCATCGTCGCTCCGACCTCGGGACGCGCCTCGTTGCGACTGTAGAACTCGTTGACCGGATGCTTCACATGGTCGTTGTCCTGGAACCATACGAACAGCACCTTCAGCGCGTCGCGCCGATCCGCTTCGACATCGCGCGAGGTCTCGAGCTGGCGGCGACCGTACGCGAAGAAGCTCGCGGCGTGGCGCGCCTCGTCGGCGGCGAGGTGCTGCGCGAGCACCGCGAGCACCGGCTCGGGTGAGTTGCGCGCGAGGCTGGTGTACGCCGACGACGCGACCATCTCCGAGATGATGTTGGTGACGAACGTGCCCATCCGCGACTTCATGAACGGCGCGGTCGCGCGACCGCGGCGAATGAAGTCGGCGTTCACCGTCACTCCGACCTGCTTGAGCCAGCGCAACAGCGCCTGCGGATGCTTGGTCTCCTCGTAAAACCACACGGCGATCCACTGCGTGAAGTCGACGTCGTCGGACAGCTCCGTGAGGAATCGACGCGTCGCGGTCATGGTGGTCAGCTCCGAGAACGCGATCTCGCGCACGAGCGCGACCAGTCCCGGCGTCACGCAGTCGTGCTCGATGCGGTCCCACGCGATGTCGTCGAACCGCCAGCGTACGCGTTCCGCCTGATCGAACAGGCGGCAGTACAGGCCATCGCCGATGACGTCTTCGATCATTCGCTGATCGCCTGCGTCGGGCATTCGGTGATCGCCTGCGTCGGGCATTCCCTGATCGCCTGCGTCGGGCAGATGAGCTGGGCCGCGCGTGCGGCGGAGCGTTCGCGGTCCGTCTCCGGTTGGCGCACGACGCGCACGCCTTTTTTCGTCACGTCGAACAGCGTGGGTGCGGCGGTCGCGCACGCGGCGCACCGCACACACTTCGGGAGCTCGACGACAACCATATCTCCCTGTGTAACATTCCGGTGCTGGCAGTCCCAGGGCATGGCTTCGGCAACGTCGGGCAATGGTTTCAGGTAGCGCTAGAGCGTTCGAACGAGCCCTGACCTGGGATTCATCCTAAGATGAAGATAATTCATGAAGACGCCGGGGGCCGCGCCCGGCGCTGGTTCGATAGGTTCGATATATGCCATTGATGGGTGAACCGCTATTCGGGCGTATCCGTCGTGTGCACGACGGCCAATCATCAGATGGGATCATGGCTATCCAGACACGATGGTGAGCTGGTCCCGCTTGCGATCGCCTCGGTTGGGATCGCACATTTCACATCTCCGTTGGAGTCGCGCATGAATGCCTGAGTTTAACAGCTTATGATCGCATGCTCGGGGTGGACACATAGAGGACTCGCGGTCATGTTGATATGTATGATGAGCGATGCTGGTCCTGCTACTCTCGATATTCTGGATCCTGCCTTCCAACTTCATTCGCCGCAGATGACAGAGGCTGCCGAGCGGTACTGGTGTGCCCAGACGCCGCTCGGGATTGCCGTTCTTCGCTACGAGGATTGCGTGGCCCTGCTGAAGGATCGACGACTGCGCCAGGTGGGAATGGACCACCTCATCGCCCAGGGCGTCACCGGCGGCCCGCTGTTCGAGATGTGGCGGCGCTTCGTGTTCGCCATGGAGGGCTCCGGCCACGGCCGGCTGCGGCGCCTCCTGAGCCCGGCGTTCAGCACCGCCGCCGTCAAGCGCCTGCGGCCCCGGATGCAGGAGATCGTCCACGGTCTCGTCGATCGGTTCGCCAGCCATGGCGAGTGCGAATTCATGTCGGCGTTCGCCGATCATTACTCGCCGCAGGTGATGGCCGAGCTCATCGGCTTGCCCCCGGAAACGCACGAGCGGTTCGTGGCCTGGGGCAAGACGATCGGCAGCGTCCTTAGCTACGAGGTTCCGCAAAAGCTGGCCGAGATCGAGGCGGCCCTGGCGGGGCTGTTCGAGTCGATCGACCGCGTCGCCGATGCGCGCCGCCGCGAGCCGCGGCAAGATCTGCTCACCGCGCTGGTCCACGCGTCGGATGACGACGGTGACTGTCTCTCGCCCGACGAGCTGCGGGCCAACGTGGCCGGGCTCGTCCTCGCCGGGCAGGACACCACGCAGGGCCAGCTCGGCATTGCGCTCGAGATCTTCGCCCGGCATCCCGAGCAGTGGACGCGGCTCGGCCTCGAGCCCGAGCTGGCCGCAAACGCCACCGAAGAGGTCATGCGGGCGAGCAGTGTCGTGCCGATCCTCTGGCGGTTGGCCGTCGAGGATTTCGAGTACCGCGGGACCCCGATCGCCGCCGGCACTCGCTTGTGGTTGATGGTGGGCGCTGCGCACCATGAGCCCGGCGTGTTTGGCGACACTCGGTTCAACATCCAGGCCGACCGGCCGGCCCAGCTGAGCTTCGGACATGGTCCGCATTTCTGCCTCGGCGCCCAGCTGGCCCGGGTCGAGATGCAAGAGGCGCTCCCCATCCTCGCCCAGCGCCTCCCCGGCCTGGCCCTGGCCGGAGAGCCCGTGCACCGCCCGCTGATGGCCGGCTTCATCGGCCCCGAGACCCTCCCGATCCGGTTTGCGCGCGCAGCGTAGCTGTCAATCGTCTTCGTCGTCGAGGCCGAACAGCACCGAGACCCGTAGCTCGGTGGACTCGAATGGCTCGGCGCGGATGACGTCGCCCAGGCCGGCGGTGAGCACGACGAGGTAGCCGCGCGGCTCCCAGCGGTGGACGATCAGGGTCTTCTCGATCGGATCGGCGATCCAGTAGTGCGGGACCTGGTTGGCGTGGAGGACCTGGAACTTGTCGACGAGATCGCGCTTCGCGTTCGAGGGCGACAGCAGCTCGCATGCCCAGTCTGGGCGAACCCGGGTCGGGCGCCCCGAAGGCAGCTGGGGCACGCGCTCGCGGCGCCAGCCGGCGACGTCATGGACGTAGACCTCGTGGGTCTCGTACTCGGTCTCGACCTCGGTGCCGAACCACCAGCCGCCGGGCCAGCGGCCGCCGGGCTGGCGCTGATAGCGCCGCCGGAGCGTGGCACCCAGCGCGAGCTGCGACACGCTGTGCTCGGCGGACGGGCTCGCCTTGTCGACGATCGCGCCGTGGATGATCTCGGCCCGCACGTGACCGGAGACCAGGCCGAGGTCCGCGGCGGTCGCGCGCTGGGTCCGGGCGATGGCCATCACTGCTTTCAAGGATAGCGCACCCGATCGCGGTCCGGCAGCGAAACCCGGGCCGCGGTTAGGCGACGAGCAGGCCCGGGGCAGGGAACTTGGCGCACAGCTCGCGGATCTCGCCGGCGATCCGGGCGTGGAGCGCGGCGTCGGTGGGCGCGCCGACGACGGCGTCCATCCAGGCCGCGATCTGGCGCATCTCGGGCTCGGCCATGCCGCGGCTGGTGACCGACGAGGTCCCGAGCCGGATCCCCGAGGGGTCGAACGGCTTGCGGGTGTCGAACGGCACCGAGTTGTAGTTGAGCTCGATGCCGGCGGCGTCGAGCGCCTTGGCGGCGACCTTGCCGGGGACGTTCTTGGGAGTCAGGTCGGCGAGGATCAGGTGGTTGTCGGTGCCGCCGGTGACCAGCGACCAGCCGCGCTCGACCAGGCCGGCGGCCAGCGCGCGGGCGTTGGCGATGATCTGGTGGGCGTACTTCTTGAATTCGTCGGTCGCGGCTTCCTTGAGCGCGATCGCGATCCCGGCGGTGGTGTGGTTGTGCGGGCCGCCCTGCAGGCCGGGGAACACCGCGCGATCGATCGCCTTCTGGTGCGCCGCGGTCGACAGCAGCATGCCGCCGCGCGGGCCGCGCAGGGTCTTGTGCGTCGTGGTCGACACGACGTCGGCGACCGGCACCGGCGACGGGTGCGCGCCCGCCGCGACCAGCCCGGCGATGTGCGCGATGTCGGCGACGAACACCGCGCCGACCTCGCGGGCGATCTCGCCGAACGTCGCGAAGTCGATCGTGCGCGGGATCGCCGTGCCGCCGGCGAACAGCAGCTTGGGCCGCTCCTTGCGCGCGAGCTCGCGGACCTCGTCGAAGTCGATCCGGTGGGTGTCCTTGCGCACGCCGTACTGCACCGCGCGGAACCACATGCCGGTCGCCGAGACGCCCCAGCCGTGGGTCAGGTGGCCGCCGGCCGGCAGCCCCATGCCCATCACGGTCTCGCCCGGCTTGACGAACGCGAGGTACACCGCGAGGTTGGCCGGCGACCCGGAGTACGGCTGGACGTTGGCGTGGTCGGCGCCGAACAGGGCCTTCGCGCGGTCGATGCACAGCTGCTCGACCTGGTCGATGTACTGCTGGCCCTCGTAGTAGCGCTTGCCGGGGTAGCCCTCACTGTACTTGTTGGTCAGCACCGAGCCGGTCGCGGCGAGCACGGCGCCCGAGACGTAGTTCTCCGAGGCGATCAGCCGGACCTTGTCGCGCTGGCGGCGCTCCTCGGCGGCGATCAGCTCGGCGATCTCGGGATCAACAGCCGCAAGCGTGGCATGCAGGGCGGGGTGCATGCAGGAGTCATATCACCTCTGCACGACGGCGCGCGGCACGTGTGGGATGAGGGCGAGCGCCGCCTGCTCGCGGCCCGCGATCCCCTCCATCCACCGCAGCAGCGGGATGAACGGCAGCCCGGTGATGGCGACGATCGCCGGTGGGATCGCGAGCAGCAGGACGAACGGTATGCACGACACCAGGAGCGTGACCCCGTAGATCCGGCCCGGCGACCACGCGGGCGTGCCGGCCGCGAGCTGGTGCGCGCGCAGCATGCTGAACCCGGCGAGCGTGAGGTGCGCGGAGCCGGCCATCCACAGGCTCACGAGCACCCAGGTATCGAACGCCCCGCGGTCGCTGATCGCGACCACCACCGGCAGGTGCAAGGTCAGCGGCAGGATCAGCGCGATGCCGGCGGCGGGCAGCATCAGGCTCTTGGCGAGCAGCTCGTTCGGCGCGCGCGCCAGCCGGCGGCGGTCGGCGATCCACCACGCGACCAGCCCGGCGATCGCCGCGGTGAGCCAGGTGATGCCGAGGATCGACACGGCGTCGAGCGTGTGGCCCAGCACGCGGTACGGCAGCGCGTCGCTGTGGCTGTGGGTCCAGTCGTTGTTGCTGGCGTACGCCGCGGTCGCGAGCCACAGGCCGCCGGCGATCAGCACGCAGCCGAACGCGATCCTCCCGATCCGGCGCGCCATGATCTGGCTCGAGGTCAGCATTGCTTCAAGCATGAACCAGCCGCCGGTCCGGTGCCACGGGCACGGCGCGGTGTCGCGGCTTCGTTACGCGCGCGGCGCGATGTGGATCACACCCTAGTCAGGCCGGGTAGTCGAGGTAGCCCTTCTCGCCGGGCGTGTAAAACGTCGTCGGGTCGGCATCGACCAGCGCGCCGCCGTGCTCCAGCTTGTCGACCAGCCGCGGGTTCGCCAGGTATGGCCGGCCGAACGCGACCAGATCGCCCTTGCCGGCGGCGAGGTCGGCCTCGGCACGCGCGCGGTCGTAGCCGCCCGACAGGATGTACGCGCCGCGGAAGTTCTTGCGCAGCGTGGCCTTGAGCGCGTCGCTGACCGGCGGCGCACCCATCGAGGAGTGATCGACGACATGAAGGTGGGCCAGCCCGAGCTTTCCCAGCTCGGTCGCCAGGTGGCCGTACAGCTCATCGGTCGCGGGGTCGGGCGTCATGCCGTTGAACACGCCGTACGCCGACAGCCGGATCCCGACCCGGTCGCCGCCGATCGCGTCCGCCGTGGCGCGCGCGACCTCGAGCGCGAACCGTGCCCGGTTGGCGACCGAGCCGCCGTAGCCGTCGGTGCGCTGGTTCGACGCCGTGTTAAGGAACTGCTCGATCAGGTAGCCGTTGGCGCCGTGCAGCTCGATGCCGTCGAGCCCGGCCGCGATCGCCGATTTCGCGCTGTGGGTGAACTCGTCGATCGCGGTCCGGATGTCGCCCTCGGTCATGACGTCGGGCGCCGGGTGCGCCTGCGGCCCCGCGGCGTCGGTGTACATCGTGCCGGGCGCGGCGAGGTCCGACACGCCGAGCAGGCGCGCGCCCGCGGGCAGGTTGTTCGGGTGACCGACCCGGCCGGTGTGCATCAGCTGGACGATGATCCGGCCGCCGGCCTGGTGCACCGCCTCGCCGACCTGGCGCCAGCCGGCGATCTGCTCGGGGCTGTACAGCCCGGGGATCCGCGGGTAGCCGAGGCCGTTCGGCGACGGCGCCGTGCCCTCGGTGAGGATCAGCCCGGCGGCGGCGCGCTGGGCGTAGTAGGCCGCCATGATCGCGTTCGGCACGTTGCCGATCGCGCGCGATCGCGTCATGGGCGACATCACGATCCGGTTGGGGAGGGTCAGCCGGCCGTACTTGAACGGAGAGAACAGCGAGGTCATGGTCTGCACGCTAACTCACCGGCGCGGCGGCGTTAGCGGGCGTGCCGACAACGCTCTGTTGTCGCGCTGGCAATGATGTCCGAACGATGCCGGAATCGTCACAAGCTGATGAGGTATAACCGCATTGATGTACACGCCTGCGCGGGAGGAGTTCGTCGCGGCTGCGATGAAGGGCAACCTCATTCCGGTGTACCGCGAGCTGCTCGCCGACGGTGATACGCCGGTCTCGGCGTACGCCGCGCTCGGCGCCGGGGAGCATTCGTTCATCCTCGAGTCGGTGGTCGGCGGTGCGACCTGGGCGGCGTACTCGTTCGTCGGGGTCGCGCCGCGCGCCGTGGTCCGGTGGCAGGCCGGCACCGCCACGGTGACCTGGTACGACGTGGACGCAGGCGGCCCGCCGCGCACCGCGAGCTGGGAGACCGCGGATCCGACCGCGGCGCTGTCGGAGGTCATCGGCGAGCTGCGCCCGGTCGACGTGCCGGGGCTGCCGCGGTTCTGGGGTGGCGCGGTCGGCTGGATCGCCTACGACTGCGTGCGCGCGTTCGAGGACCTGCCGGCGCGGGCCCGCCCGGGGCCAGGGATCGACCTGCCGCCGCTGTGCATGGTCGTCACCGATACGCTGCTGATCTTCGACAACCTGCGCCAGACGCTCAAGGTCGTCGCCACGCCGTACGTCGCGCGGCCCGAGCGCGCCGAGGTCGCGTACCAGCGCGCGTGCGCGCGGATCGACGCGATCATCACGATCCTGCGGGCGCCGCGCACGCCGCTGCCGGTGCTGACCCCGCCGCGCCCGGGGGAGCCGCCGGGGCCGATCCCGCCGTCGTCGTTCGAGCGGCCCGAGTTCTGCGCCGCGGTCGATCGGGTCAAGGACTACATCCTCGCCGGCGACGCGTTCCAGGTCGTGCTGTCGCAGCGGTTCTCCGAGCCGGCCGCCGGCGCGCGCCCGCTCGACGTCTACCGCGCGCTGCGCGTGATCAACCCGTCGCCGTACATGTTCCACCTCGAGTTCCCCGAGGCGCGGGTCACCGGCGCGTCGCCCGAGACCCTGGTCCGGCTGAGCGAGGGCCGGGTCGAGCTGCGGCCGATCGCGGGCACCCGGCCGCGCGGCGCGACCGCCGCCGAGGACGATCACCTCGCCGCCGAGCTGCTCGCCGATCCGAAAGAGCGCGCCGAGCACCTGATGCTGATCGATCTCGGCCGCAACGACGTCGGCCGGGTCGCCGAGGTCGGCACCGTCCAGGTCGCCGAGCAGATGGTGATCGAGAAGTACTCGCACGTCATGCACATGACGTCGCACGTGGTCGGCACGATCGCGCCCGGCAAGACCTGGCTCGACGTGCTGCGCGCGGCGTTCCCGGCCGGCACGCTGTCGGGCGCGCCGAAGATCCGCGCGATGGAGATCATCGACGAGCTCGAGCCCCACCAGCGCGGGATCTACGGCGGCGCGGTCGGCTACGTGAGCTACACCGGGAACCTCGATCTCGCGATCGCGATCCGCACCCTGGTGTCGTGCGGCGATACGATCTACGTCCAGGCCGGGGCGGGGCTGGTGGCCGATTCGGTGCCCGAGACCGAGTACCAGGAGACCGTCAACAAGGCGCGGGCGGTGTTGCGCGCGGTCGCGATGGCGCGCACAGCAGAACGGAATGCGCTGTGAAGTTGCTCCTGATCGATAACTACGACTCGTTCACCTGGAACCTCGCGCAGTACTTCGGCGAGCTCGGCGCCCAGGTCACGGTCGAGCGCAACGACGCGATCACGCTCGACGCGATCGCGGCGCGCGGCCCCGAGGCGATCGTGATCTCGCCGGGCCCGTGCACGCCGAACGAGGCCGGGATCTCGATGGACGTGATCCGCCGGTTCGCCGGGACCACGCCGATCCTCGGGGTCTGCCTCGGCCATCAGTGCCTCGGCCAGGTGTTCGGCGGCCGGATCGTTCGCGCGCCGCGCGTGATGCACGGCAAGACTTCGAAGATCTTCCACGACGAGCGCGGGCTGTACGCCGGGGTCGAGAACCCGTTCATCGCGACCCGCTACCACTCGCTGGTGATCGCGCCGGACTCGATGCCGGACACGCTCGAGGTCACGGCGAAGACCTGGGAGGACGAGATCATGGGGGTCCGGATCAAGGCCGGCGGCGCGCCGCTCGAGGGCGTGCAGTTCCATCCCGAGTCGATCATGACGGTCGTGGGCAAGCAGCTGCTCGCCAACTTCCTGCAGATGGCGCGCGCGCACCATCGGAGCGCGTCGGCGCCGTGATCGTCGCGGCGATCCAGCGCGCGATCGGCGGCGGTCACCTGTCGCGCGACGAGATGGCGGCGGTGATCGGCCAGATCATGGACGGCGGGGCGACCCCGGCGCAGATCGGCGGGTTCCTGATCGCGCTGCGCGCCAAGGGCGAGGCGGTCGACGAGATCGTCGGCGCGGCCACGGCGATGCGGGCGCGGGCGACCCATCTGGCGTGCCCGCGCCACGAGGCCTCGATCGACACCTGCGGCACCGGCGGCGACGGCGCCTGCACGATCAACGTCTCGACGCTCGCCGCGATCCTGCTCGCCGCGTGCGGCGGCGCGGTCGCCAAGCACGGCAACCGCGCGCAGTCGTCGCGCTGCGGCTCGGCCGACGTGCTCGAGGAGCTCGGCGTGGCGATCGACGCCGAGCCGGCGCAGGTCGCGCGCTCGATCGAGGTCGCCGGCATCGGGTTTGCGTTCGCCCCGAAGTTCCACGCCGCGACCCGCCACGCCGCCGGGCCGCGCAAGGAGCTCGGCACGCGGACGATCTTCAACCTGCTCGGCCCGCTGACCAACCCGGCGGCGGTGCGCCACCAGGTCGTCGGGGTCTACGACCGCCGGTGGTGCGCGCCGGTCGCCGCCGCGCTTGGCGCGCTCGGGGTGCGGCGCGCGGCGGTCGTGCACGGCGCCGGCGGGCCGGATGTCCCGGGCGGCATCGACGAGCTCGCGGTGCGCGGCGAGACCCACGTCGCCTTGTGGGACGCCGGCGCGCTCACGACCCACACGCTGACCCCGGCGAGCTTCGGGGTCGACGAGCTCGATCCGGCCGGGCTCGCCGGCGGCGACGCCGCCCACAACGCCGCGGTGCTGCGCGCGGTGCTCGCCGGCCGGGGCACCGACCGCGGCGAGCGCCACGAGGCCGCGCTGATCGCCTCGGCGATGACCGCCGCGCTTGGCCTCGAGCTGCTCGAGCCGGGGCCGCTCGACCTCGGCCGCCTGCCGCTCCAGCTCGTCCGCGCCTGCGCCGTCACCCACAACGGCGCCGCGCGCCTCGTGCTCCACAAGTGGCAGACCGCGAGCCAGGCGGCACCGGCTGCCGACCTCGCCGGGCTCGCCGCGATGACCCTGGCCGACCTGCCGCCGGACGCGGGGCAGGGCGCATGACGATCCTCGATCAGATCTTGGCGGTGAAGCGCACCGAGGTTGCCGAGGCGCAGGCGGCGCGCTCGCTGGCGGACGTCGACCGGGCTGCACGCGCGGCCGGCCCGGTGCGCGGCCTCGAGCACGCGCTGCGCCGGCCTGCCGGGGCGGAGGTCCGCGTGATCGCCGAGATCAAGCGCGCGTCGCCGTCGGCCGGCCCGATCCGGCCTGGCGCCGACCCCGCCGCGATCGCCCGCGACTACGCGCGCGGCGGCGCCAGCGTGCTGAGCGTGCTGACCGATCGCCAGTTCTTCGACGGCGAGCTCGGCTTCCTGGCGCGCGCGCGCGCGGCGGTCGAGCTGCCGCTGCTCCGCAAGGACTTCGTGATCGACGCCTACCAGATCGCCGAGGCCCGCGCGGCCGGCGCGGACGGCGTGCTGCTGATCGTCGCCGCGCTGTCGGCGGCGCAGCTCGCCGAGCTGATCGGCGTGGCGCGCGACTACCAGCTCGATCCGCTGGTCGAGGTCCACGACCTCGCCGAGGCCGACACCGCGCTCGCGGCCGGCGCGACCCTGCTCGGCGTCAACCACCGCGACCTGCGCACGTTCACGATCGACATGACCCTGACCGCGCAGATCGCCCCGCGCGTCCCGCCCGGCGTCGTGCTGGTCGGCGAGAGCGGCATCCGGACCCACGCCGACGTCGAGCGGCTCGGCGACGCCGGCGCCCACGCCGTCCTGGTCGGCGAGCAGCTGATGCGCGCGGCGTCCCCGGGTGATGCGCTGCTCGCCCTGCGCGGCGCGCCGCCGGATCCGCGATGACCGCTGGTGCGGGCGATGCGCCCGGTGCGTCTGCCGCTGCCGACGCCCGGAACAGCGCGCCCGATGCCGTCGGCCCCCGGATCAAGATCTGCGGCGTGACCCAGTCCGACGACGCGGTCCGGATCGTCGCGGCCGGCGCCGACTACCTCGGCCTCAACTTCTGGCCGCGGTCCAAGCGCCACGTCAGCCCAGAGCGCGCCGCGGCGATCGCCGCTGCCGTTCGCGCGGCCGGGGCGGCTGGTACAGCTCCGGCGGCGGTGGCTGCGGGTGCTGCCGGTGGGGTCCGGGCAGCCGGGGTGACTGGTGCCGGTGGGGCCCGGGCAGCCGGGGTGACTGGTGCTGCCGGTGTGGCCCGGGAGGCGTGGCTGGTCGGCCTGTTCGTCAACCAGCCGGCTCACGAGATCGCCGCGATCCAGAACGCCGTCGCGCTCGACGTCATTCAGCTCCACGGCGATGAGACCCCCGACGATGTCGCCCTGATCGCCCGCACCACTGGACTGCCGATCTGGAAGGCGATCGCCGTCGGTTCGCCCGCCGACCTCGACGATCTCGATCGCTGGCCCGTCGCGGCCCTCCTGCTCGATGCCCCGACCGCCGGCCGCGGCGGCGCCGGTGTCACCTTCGACTGGGCCCTCGCCGCCGAGGCGTGCCGTCGCTACCCGACTCGCAACTTCATCCTGGCCGGCGGCCTCACCCCCGCCAACGTCGCCGCCGCGATCGCCGCCGTCGCTCCGTGGGCCATCGACGTCGCCAGCGGCGTCGAGTCCGCCCCCGGCCTCAAGGACCCCATCAAGGTCGCCGCCTTCCTCGCCGCCGCCCGCCCGCACCGTTCGTCGTAGCTCGGCCCATGCTCGCTTTCAGGTCAGCCCGCGTCACGCGAGATGTCAGTCGTACGTGCCTTCGATCTCACCGAGATCACGATTTTCGATCTGATGCCGAACGACCCTCGGGTCGACGGCCAGGTGGCCGGCGAGTTCGTTTACGAGCTCCTCGTCCCAGATGCCGTCAGGAGGCATCTCTCGATGGAGGTAACCTGCGGGAGCGAGTAGCTCGGCTGCAAACGCACTGGCTTCGCTGAACAATGGCGCGTGGCGCGCATCCACGATCGCTTCCAGCTCCTGTACTTCACCCCCGACCACGAGCGAATAATAGAGCGAACGGGCCAGCCTGAACTGTTGTGCTTGTTTCGATCGCTTCGTCGTGACTACGAGCGGCAGGAATCTCTCGCATCGTGCATGAAGGGTATCGAAGTGAAATACTTTGAGATCTGGTCTCTGTGACACGATGCGTAGCTGTTGGTCGCTCGGCCAACCACAGCGGCTCGCGCAGAACGTAGCCAGTTCTCCTGCGAAGACGTGGGTGTTGGGTAGCTTCAAGGTCCCGCGCAGTGCGCTTGCCGCGGCCCATCCCGTCAGCCAAGGTCTGGCGAACGCCTTCGATGCGAGCCCTTTGAGCTCCAGCCATGCGTGGGACGCCAGCGTTGGGTGGATCTCTTCGACCAGCCGCGTTGCGGTGTCGATGCGCTGAGCGAGCGGGTGCCCCTGTGGCAGCGCCTCGGCGATCTCCACGATCAAGGCGCGTTGGGGGTGACCCTCCAGCTCCGTGATGAGCGAGATGTTATCCTCGGTCAGTCGTTCGTCGTCGGGTTGGAGTCGTGCGGCATAATCTGCAAATTGGGTCGCATTCCGTTGCCAGGTTTTCTGCAAAGCTGCGGCCCGCTCGTGATCTACATCTTGCAAACGATTACAACATGCTTCGATGATCTTCCCTAGTGCCTTTTGAATATCGACGATCAGAACGCGCTCGCGAATCGCATCAAGGAATCGGACGGAGACTCCGGGAAGCGGCCTGCTGTCGGGCACCAATTCCACATCGGTCCATCTGGAATCGATGCGACGCAAGCGAAGATCGGGCATGGCGCCCCCGTCTCGCGCCGCCTGAAATGAGTGAAAGCCACGCCAGCGACGCAGATCAGCAGCTTGCGTCGGTGACATTCGCTCATGGATCAGTCTTGGCCAGCAGTCTGCAATCCATTCGGCGAGCGGCAACAGGCTACCGAAGAAGCCTGTGCGCACATCCTTTACGTCATAAACACGGACTGATTCCTGTCCGATACGGATCGAAATCCTGGCCCATGTTGCAGCCAGCGTAGGATCCGAAACTCCTGCACCATTCTCCCACTCATATTCGACACTGAACGTCATTGGATCACGTGAGCCCACTCGCCGGAGGCCAGTAATTCGTACGCCCACTCCTTCTTCCCTACGAAGTCCCGATCGAGATCGACGAAGTACCGTGGTACGTTCCCGCCGAGCTTTGCGTCAGGCGCGCCTCGAACAGGCCGTACTCGCCGTTCGAAAGTACGATCCAGCCCCAGATGTACCGCGGAAACTCCCCGGTGATTCGGCGGTCATGTTGACCGCGGCGTAACGCTTCTCGTAGCAGGGCTGTCAGGCGGGGTGGGTCGTCGCTGATTTTCGGATCAACGTCGTCGCATGCGGAGGCATCGCTGCGGAGCGTGGGGGGACAGAGCGGGTTTGGGTGTCGCTTGTGATGTCCGCTGCCCTCGTACATGACCCGTGCGGAGAGGGCCTCAAGGTCGAGGGCGCTCATGGACGTAGCTTAGCCCGCGCGTTGTCCGCCAGCCAACCCGATGATCTCGCTGATCTCGGTCGCGTAGGTGCGTCAAAAACCGCTCGGACGGGCGCTCGGTCGGTCGGGCTACTCGAGCGCAGCGCAGCGCGAGCGGGATGCTTCGACCAAAGATCGCTCATCAGGCCATAAATCGTCCAAAAAACGCTCCTTGCTCCGAAAATTGATTGAAAATCGCTCAATGGCGGCTGGATCGAACCAAAAATCGCTCGCGCGCAAGCGCTCGAAGCGAGCGCGGCGGCGTCGCGAGACCGCGCCGTTGCCGATTCCGGCCATCATCGCCTCGCGGTCTCCGGCGGCGCCGGCGGCGCTACCGAGGATCCTGTTTGCCGGGACCAACAGCACCGAGCGCCGCAAGCTGGCAGCATTGAAGGAGGGCGGCTGGATCCGGCCGGTCGGGCCACGGCTCTACGTTTCGGTCGCCGAGGCTGATACCGCGCGGACATTGCGCCAGGCGTGGCCCACCATCGTCGAGCGGCTGTTCCCCGACGCGCTGATCAGCCACCGGACCGCGCTCGAGTTCGTTCCCAGCCCGGCGGGCGAGGTGTTCATCACCGCGCGCACCACGCGCGACGTCGTGTACGCCGGCCTCACGCTCAAGTTCGTGCGCGGCCCCGGCCCGCTGCCCGACGATCCGCCGTTCCTGCGCATCCGGACGTCCTCGCAGGCGCGCGCGTTCCTCGAGAGCCTGGTCGCGCGGCCCTCGGCGCGGGCGCGGCAGCTTCCGATCGAGCAGCTGGAGCAGCGGCTCGAGCAGATCCTCCACCTCAGCGGCGAGCCCGAGCTTCGCAAGCTCCGCGAGCGCGCCAAGCAGATCGCGAGCCAGCTCGGGTGGCAGCGCGAGTACGCGCGGCTCGATGAGCTGATCGGCGTGCTGCTCGGCACGCGCAGCGGGACTGTCACCAGCGCGGTGGCACGGGCGCGCGCGGCCGGAGAACCGTTCGATCCGGCGAGCTTCGAGCGGCTGCAGTTGTTGTTCGCCGAGCTGCGTACGCCGCTGCCCCGGCTCGTCGATGCCGCCGCGGCCAAGGATCACGTGCGAAACAAGGCGTTCTTCGAGGCCTACTTCTCGAACTACATCGAGGGCACGACGTTCGAGATCGAGGAGGCCGAGCGGATCATCTTCGACAAGCAGATCCCGGCCCAGCGCCCCAAGGACGCGCACGACATCGTCGGGACATTCGAGGTCGTCGCCGATCCGGGGCAGATGCAGCGGACCCCGCGCGATGCCGACGAGCTGATCGCGCTGCTGCAGACGCGTCACACCACGATGATGGGGCGTCGGCCCGAGGTCGAGCCCGGCGTGTTCAAGACCCGGCCCAACCGCGCCGGCGACACCGAGTTCGTGCACCCCGCGTACGTCCGCGGGACGCTGCGCAAGGGCATGGAGCTCTACGCCACCGTTCCCCGCGGGCTCGCCCGGGCGATCTTCATGATGTTCCTGGTCGCCGACGTACATCCGTTCGTCGACGGCAACGGTCGAACGGCGCGCATCATGATGAACGCCGAGCTGGTCGCGGCGGGCGAGTCGACCATCATCATCCCGACGGTGTTTCGCGATGACTACCTCAACGGCCTGCGCGCGTTGACCCGCCGCCACCGCGCCGCGCTGCTCGTGCAGGTGCTGCTCAAGGCGCAGCGGTTCTCGCACCTTTCGTTCTCACCGTATCCTGCCATCCTGGCGGAGCTGACCCGGCGCAACTGGTTCCGCGAGCCCGACGACGCGCGGATCGTCGACGTCTGATGAGTCCAGTCGGGTTGCCCTGGGTTGCCCCGGGCTCCACAGGGCCGGCTGGTTCGCCTTCGTCATGCGCGCCGAGCTTACCTGCGCGACGCACGCTCGGGGCCGAACACGATCGCGATCGCCTCGACCGCGATCCGGTCGAGCTCGGCGGCGGTGGCGCCGGCGCGCGCGCGCATCGCGAGCGAGTGCTGGGTCGATCCGAGCAGACGGCCGAGCGCGGCCACGTCGGTGCGGCGCGACAGCTCCCCGGCGTTGCGCGCCGCGCGCAGCGTGGTGGTGTAGGCGGCATCGAGCTCGGCGATCATGTTCGCGAGTAGCTGCTTCACGCGCGGCACGGTCGGCGCATCGGCGAGGCCGGTGCACAAGACGAGGCAGCCGCGCGCGGTATCGCCAGCGGTGTAGCGCTCGATCGACGCGCGCAGAAAGCCGAGGACCCCGGCGCGCCGGGTGGTCGCCTCCACGACGCACGCGCGAAACGTCTCGGCCATGCCATCGCGAAACCGCTCGAGCGTGGCGAGGTACAGCGCCTCCTTGTCGCCGAATGCCTTGTACAGGCTCGGGCGCGCGATGCCCATCGCGGCGCCGAGCTCGTCGAGTGAGCTGGCGGCGTAGCCGCGGGTCCAGAACACGTCGAGCGCCTGGTCGAGCACCCGATCGGGCTCGAACTCGCGCGGCCGTCCGCGAGGACTCATAGCCCTTTAGATACCACATCGCAAATAATGATGGACCATCGCTCTATTTGTATGCGAAACGGTATCTATGTTGACCCTCCCCGATACGTCAGCCTGCCGCGCCGCCGAAGCGTTTGCCCGCAAGGTCTCCGAGCCCTCGCTGTTCAACCACGCCATGCGGACGTTCGCGTTCGGCCTGGCCGCCGCCGAGGTCCAGCACCTCGTCGTCGATGGTGAGCTGTTCTTCCTCGGTGCGGTGCTCCACGACCTCGGGCTTACCGAGCTCGCGACCGGCGTGGAACGGTTCGAGATCGAGGGCGCCGACCTCGCGAAACAGCTGCTCGCGAAGCAAGGCGTGCGCGATGCCGACCTCGACATCGTGTGGGATGCGATCGCGCTCCACACCACCGCCGGGGTGCCACCGCGCAAGCGTCCGGAGATCGCGCTCGTACAGCTCGGCGCGGCGATCGATATCGGACTCGCGCCGCTCGCAGCGGCCGGCGATGCCGTCGCGGATATCCTCGGCACCTGGCCGCGGCTCGCGTTCAAGCGCTGCCTGCCGCAGGCATTGCTCGCCGCGTACCGGCGTGGGCCGGCGTCGCTGACCTCGCAGGTGGTCGCCGATACCGTCGAGCGCGAGCTCGGCGTACGCGGGCCGAACCTCTACGACGTGATCGTCAACGCTCCGTTCGCGGAGTAGTGCTGGGCCGGCCCGGCGGCAACTTTCGTCCATGGCGTCGCGGCGCTGTACGGGGCGCGATGCGGCGGGCTATGGTACGTGGGGTCATGAAGACGACGACCACGACCACGCGCGTCGAGCTCGACGAGGTGGAAGCGGCCCACCACACCGCCACGTGGGTCGAGGAGATCGCGAAGCTGTCGGAGCCCGAGCACGGCCGGTTCGGGGCCTACGGCGGGCAGTACGTCGCCGAGACGCTGATGCCGGCGATCGCCGAGCTCGAGGTCGCGTGGCGGGCGGCGCGCGGCGATGGCGGCTACTGGGCCGAAGTCGACGACCTGCTGGTCAACTATGTGGGCCGACCGTCGCGGCTGTACCACGCGCGGCGGCTGTCGGCGGACGTCGGTGCGCAGGTGTACTTGAAGCGCGAGGATCTGAACCACACCGGCGCGCACAAGATCAATAACTGCATCGGCCAGGCGGTGCTGGCGCGACGGATGGGCAAGAAGCGGCTGATCGCCGAGACCGGGGCAGGGCAGCACGGCGTGGCGACGGCGACGGTGGCGGCGCTGTTCGGGCTGCCGTGCGAGATCTACATGGGCGCGGAGGACGTGGTGCGCCAGGCGCTCAACGTCGAGCGTATGAAGCTGCTCGGCGCCCAGGTCCACCCGGTCGAGAGCGGCACCCGTACGCTCAAGGACGCGATGAACGAGGCGCTGCGCGACTGGGTGACCAACGTCGGCGACACGTTCTATCTGATCGGTTCGGTCGCCGGACCGCACCCGTATCCGTGGATGGTGCGCGACCTGCAATCGGTGATCGGCCGCGAGGCGCGCGCGCAGATCCTGTCGGCGACCGGGCGGCTGCCGGATGCGTGCGTCGCGTGCGTCGGCGGTGGCTCGAACGCCGCCGGGCTGTTCGCGCCGTTCGTCGGCGACGCCAGCGTGCGGCTGGTCGGCGTCGAGGCGGCGGGCGACGGCGTCGAGACCGGGCGCCACGCGGCGACGCTGGGCGCCGGCCGGGTCGGCGTCTTGCACGGCAGCAAGAGCTACGTGCTGGTCCGCGATGATGGCCAGATCGCCCACGCGCACTCGATCAGCGCCGGGCTCGACTATCCGGGGGTCGGCCCCGAGCACTCGGCCTGGAAGGACGCCGGCCGCGCGACCTACGTGGCACGTACCGACGATCAGGCGCTGGCCGCGCTCGAGCGGCTGGCGCGCACCGAGGGCATCCTGTGCGCGCTCGAGACCGCGCACGCGATCGCCGCGCTCGACGAGGTCGCGAGCATCGTCGGGCCGGACGGCACGATCATCGTCGGGCTGTCGGGCCGCGGTGACAAGGACATGGTCACGGTCGCGCAGCGGAGGGCCAAGTGAGCACGTCCTCGACGCCGACCTCCGGGTCCTCGATGCCGACCTCTGGGTCCTCGACGCCGACCTCTGGGTCTGCGACGCCACCGACCGCTGCGGCGGCCCGTCAGGGCGCGCTGCGCGCCGCGTTCGACGCCAGCGCGCGCGATCACCGGGCCACGCTCGTTGCGTACCTGACGTTCGGCGATCCGGATCCGGCGACATCGATCGAGGTGCTCGCGGCGTGCGCGGCGGCCGGCGCCGGCGTGATCGAGCTCGGCGTGCCGTTCAGCGATCCATCGGCCGACGGGCCGTCGATCCAGCGCGCGATGGAGCGGGCGCTCGACGCCGGCGGCAGCCTGGCCGGCGCGATCGACGCGGTGGCCGCGCTGCGCGCGCGCGGCGTCGCGACGCCGATCGTGCTGTTCGGCTACTACAATCCGATCTTCATCATGGGCCCCGACGCGTTCGCCGCGCGCGCGGCCGCCGCGGGGGTCGACGCGGTGCTCACGGTCGACCTGCCGATCGACGAGCTCGACGAGCTCGCCGCGCCGCTCGCCGCGCACGGCGTCGGCGTGATCCCGCTGGTGGCACCGACCTCGACCCCGGATCGCATCGCCCGGCTCGCGCGGTTCGCGCCGCCGTTCATCTATTACATCACCTTGACCGGCGTCACCGGCGCCAAGCTCGCCGCCCCCGTCGATCCGGCGCGGCTCGCGATGATCCGCGCGGCCGCGGGCGCGCCGGTCGCGGTCGGGTTCGGCATCCGGTCGCCGGCCGACGCCGCGCGGTTCGCCGCGATCGCCGACGGCGTCGTGGTCGGCACCGTGCTGGTCGATCAGGTCGCCGCCGGTCCGCCCGCCGGCGCCCCCGACCGCGTCGCCGCCGTGGTTCGCGCGCTCGCCGCCGCGATGCCCAAGCCGCCGGCCTAGGCTGGATCAGCGAACCGGTGGCGGGTCGGCGAACGACGCGAGCACGGCGTCGAGTTCATCCGCGCTGAACGCGTGCGCTACGTGCGCGGCGTGCCGGCGATAGAACCGCTCGAGATCGAGCACCTCCGAGGTCGCGAACATCCACGCGGCGATCACCAGCCGGCGAGGGTCCGCTTGATGCGCACGGCGGCGTCGAACGGGTGCTCGGGCGGGTGCTCGGACGGGTGCTCGGGCGGGTGCTCGGGCAGGTGCGCGGGCAGCCGCTCGGCGACCACCGCCCGCGCGGCGCGCGCGCAGGCCGCGGGATCGAGGGCGCCGCCGATCACGGCGAGCTGCACGAACGGGTCGGACGGCATGTCGGGGTCGGGCAGGTTAGTCGCGAGCACGCGCGGGTGATCGCGGCGCTCGCAGCGCTCGCGCTCGCCGGCGCAGCTGGACCCGCCGGGCCTGATAGTCGAGGGTGAGCGTGAAGTCCTTGAGCAGCGCCATCCCGAGGCTCCCGGCAACGTGCGGTTCCGGCGTCGGATCGCCGGTGGCGCCGGCGCCCGCGCGCGCGATCACCACCGCGACGTCCTCGACACGGTGACCGGCGAGCTCGATCCACGGCAGCTCACCGGCGCGGGCACCGACGCTGCCGCTGACGCCGCGCAGCGCCACCCGTCCGCGGCGGCGGACCTCGATCGCATGGGCGGCGCCCGCCGAGAGCGTCACCGCGGCCGAGCTGCCGGTGTCGAGCGTGAACCATGCGTCGCGCGGCCCCGACGGACCGGGGACGCGGGCGGCCACCGCGCCGGCGACACCGTCGGAGGTCCGGACGAACCGCCGCCCGAGCTCGGGCAGCGCGAGCGCGGCGGCGGCCGGCTCGGAGATCGCGAGCGCGCTCGCGCCGGTGTCGAGCACGAACCACCCGGCGTCGCGTCCGTCGAGCTGGGCGCGGACCAGCGGC
>DATBBB010000030.1:0-3840 GCA_036271215.1 Kofleriaceae bacterium
AAGATGGCGTGAGCTTCGTTCCAGGCCGATCTGGATCGCGCTGATTTTTTGTCGGGATTCGCGCGGAATTTCATCGCATTTCTGAACGTGATCAGGCAAGGTCGCGGTCCATCGCCGGGTAGCTTCCTGGGGGAAAGACCAGGGGTTTCCGTTGCGATACAGGACAAAAAAGCCATGGAAACCGACAAGTCAATGACACGCCCTGTCCTACGTCGGCCCGACGACGACAATGATGGTCTGGTCGCGCTGCCGCCGGTGCCGCTGGTTCGTCAGCGCCTTCGCAGCTCGGTCAAAGATTTCGCTATCTCGCAGCCGGGCCGTCGCGCCGCTGCGCTCGCGGCTGTGTGGATCGCTGCAACTGGCTGTGAAGCGGATCTCGGCCACTATGACCCCGAGGAGGCGCTGCGCACCTATCGCTTGATCGAGTCCGAGCTACGTGCCGAGCTCCGGATCAGCCTCGGCCGTGCGATCACCAATGAGCCGCACGCGGCGACCCGCAACACGATGATCAGCATGCTCGAGCACCTCGAGGAACTCGAGGCTGCCGCGGTTGCACCGCGCCCGGCCCGCCGCCGCCGCCGCCGCTGACTCGCCCACCCGGCGCCCCGACGTGCGGGTTGCGTCACCGCGCCGGTCCACCGGTCCCTGATACGAGCTCGGCAGCGCCGGGCTCGAGTCATTTTCGGCCGCGCCGGCGCCGGCCTATCGCCGGCCTGACGCCTGGATGACGTCGGCCATGCCCGCGCGGCGACGACCGCCCGTAACGTTGGCGCGCCTACGATCGGCCGTCCGGGGTCCGACCGGATCTCGGACAGCCGTCCGGCTGCCGGACAGCGCGATTCACAACCGCTCGAGATCACGCGGCCGATCACCGGCCTTGCGCTTGCTGTCGCTCGGGGGCGATGTCATCCGCACACCGACCAACCGCACTGCCGGCACAGCCTGCAGCCACTCTGGACGATCAGCTCGGTGCCGCACTCGGGGCAGCTGGGCGCGGCCGTGACCGCCTCGCTGGGAGCGCCGGTCACGAGCACCTGGCCCGCGCGGCTGCCATCCCGATAGACGGTGATCCCCTTGCAACCCAGCTCGTACGCCAGCTGGTACGCGGCTTTCACGTCGAGCGGGGTCGCGCCGCGCGACAGATTGATGGTCTTGCTGACCGCGGCGTGGACGTGGCGCTGAAACGCGGCCTGCATCCCGACGTGCGAGGCCACGCCGACCTCGTGCGCGGTCGGGAACACGCGCTGGACGTCGTCGGGCACGTCGCTGCGCCCGCGGACCCCACCGTGCGCGGCGACCGCCGCGAACAGCGCGTCGGACCCGAAGCCGCGCGCCGCCGCGACGCGCTGGAACTGCGGGTTGATCTCGGTCAGCCGCGCGCCGTCGAGCACGTTGCGGTGGTAGGCGAGCGCGTACAGCGGCTCGATCCCGCTCGCGCAGCCGGCGATGATGCTGATCGTGCCGGTCGGGGCGATCGTGGTCGTGGTCGCGTTGCGGAGCGGTGGGTGCCCGGCGCGCTCCCACCGCGAGCCGCGCCAGGCCGGGAAGCTGCCGCGGCGCTCGGCGAGCGCGGCCGAGGCTGCCAGCGACTCGCGTTCGAGGAACGTCGCCAGCCGGTCCGCGAGCGCGAGCGCGGCGTCGGAGTCGTAGGCGATCCCGAGCCCGGACAGGGCATCGGCCCAGCCCATGATACCGAGCCCGATCTTCCGTGTGGCCTTGGTCGCCCGCTCGATCTCGGGCAGCGGATAGCGATTGGCGTCGATCACGTCGTCGAGAAACCGCACCGCGTCGTGGATCATCGCCGCCAGCCGCGGCCAGTCGAGATCGGCGGCGCCGGTGACAAACCGCCCGACGTCGATCGACCCGAGCGTGCACGACTCGAACGGCAGGAGCGGCTGCTCCCCGCAGGGATTGGTAGCTTCGATCGCACCCAGGTCTGGCGTCGGGTGAACGTCGTTGATCCGGTCGATGAACACCATGCCCGGGTCGCCGCACGCCCACGCGGCGTTGGCGATCGCGTCGATCACGCGCCGCGCGTCGAGCCGGCCCGCGACCTGCCCGGTGCGCGGGTTGATCAGGTCGTAGGATGCGCCGGCGGCGACCGCGGCCATGAACGCGTCGGTCACCGCGACCGACAGGTTGAAGTTGCGCATTCGCGACGGGTCGAGCTTGACCGCGATGAACTCGAGGATGTCCGGGTGGTCCACGCGCAGCATGCCCATGTTGGCGCCGCGCCGTGTCCCGCCCTGCTTGATCGCCTCGGTCGCCACGTTGAACACCTGCATCAGCGACACGGGGCCCGAGGCGGTGCCCCCGGTCGAGGCGACCAGATCGCCGGCCGGCCGCAGCCGCGAGAACGAGAACCCGGTGCCGCCGCCGGTCTTCTGGATCTCGGCCGCCCACCGCACGGCTTCGAACACCCCGGTCGTCGAGTCGTCGACCGGGACCACGAAGCACGCCGCCAGCTGGCCGAGCGGCCGGCCGGCGTTCATCAGGGTGGGCGAGTTGGGCAGGAACTCGAGCGTCAGCATCATCCGCTCGAAGCGCTGGCGCGCGGCCAGGGCCTCGGCGGCGGAGTAGCCCATCGCGAGCTCCGCGCCGCTGATCGCCCGCGCAACGCGATCGAACAGCTGATCCGGGGTCTCGACGACCACGCCGTGGTCACGTACCAGGTACCGGGCGCGCAGCACCGCCAGGGCATTGTCGGTGAGCGTCGCCAACACGTTTGCACCGTACGATCGGCGGCGCGGTCGCGCAACCGCCCGCGGCGCCGGCTGATGTGCCTGCTCGTCGCGATCTTCCTCGGGCTGCTCGGCCTGGTCGCGCGGGTGAACGCGGCCCCTGCCCCATCGGGTAGCGCGGCTACGCACGACGACTCGCTCGCGATCGCCCAGCGCTATGCCAGCGCGCTGACCGGCGAGGCCGGCGACGACGAAGCCGGCGACGACGAGGCCGGCGACGACGAGGCCGGCGACGACGACGAGGCCGGCGAGGCCGACGAGGCCAGCGATGACGACGAGGCCGGCGGTGCCGCCGCTGCCGAGGCCGGCGGTGCCGCCGCTGCCAAGGCTCACCATGCCAGCGCTACGGCCCACCATGCCAGCGCCGGCACTTCCGGGGCCGATGACGCCACCACCAACGACGATGTGGGTGCGGGCGCCAGCGACGATATGGGTGCCGGCGACGATGCGGCCACCGGCGACGATGCGGGCGACAGCGACGATGCCGACCACGACGACCTGATCCAGGTCTGCAAACGCGGCGACGCGCCAGGCGACGATCGCGCCCTCGCGATCGCCGACCTGACCGGCGATCCCGATCTCGCCGGCGCCGGTGATGACGATGGCGACCCGTGCGGGCCGCGCAGCGACGCCCTTGGTGCCAGCGAGGACGTCAGCAATGTCTCCGGCGAGGTCGACGGCGAGGTCGACGGCGAGCTGCCCCGCGATGACGGCGATCGCGCGGCCGACGCCACCGGCGAGCTCGCCATGCTCGAGGCCGAGCAGACCGCGGGCGGCGCCATCGCCGGCGACGACGCGAGCTTCGCCTCGGCCTCCGCCGGCGCCGACGAGACCTACGAGGCCTGGCTCCGGCGCCGGCCCTCGCGCTGGGGCCGGCTCGATGTCGGCCTCGAGCTACGACGATTCGCCAGCGCGCCGATGAATGCCCCCGCCTACCGCAGCGCAGAGCTCTGGCTGTTCGCCACCTGGAGGCCATGATGAAGCCCCTCACCTCCAGCCCGCTCGCCACCCGGCTGCCCGCAAACCAGCCACCCACCGGGATGCCGTTCACCAGGACGCCGTTCGCCAGGACGCCGTTCGCCAAGACGTCGCCCGCCAG
>DATBBB010000031.1:0-17389 GCA_036271215.1 Kofleriaceae bacterium
AGCTCGAAGCTGCTACCCGAGGTATCGAGCGTCGGCACCTCGACCGCCTGCGTGGCATCGCCCTCGGCGTACACCAGCATCTCGGTCTTCAGCGTCGTATCGACCGACGGCGAGGTCCCGCGGCCGATCTTCGGCGGCAGCGGCCGCTCGGTCACCGCGCGCGGCAGCGGCGGCGGCGGGATCAGCGGCCTGGGCGGCGGCACCCTCTCGACGAGCATCACCGGCTCGCTCAGCTCGTCGGTCACGATCGGCAGCACCTGCTCGGTCGGCGCCCCGACCGCGAGCTCCTCGACCGTGCCCGGCGACACCGCCGGCTCCGGCTCGCTCGCTCCCGCGGCGGGATCGGCCACTCCCGGATCCTCGGTGCCGCGCGGCAAGAGCCCGGGCGTCCCGCCGAGGTACGAGTCGATCTTGTCGTCGAAGTGGCCGCGCCGCAGGTCCTTCAGCGTCGCCTTGTGCTGAGCTTGCATCAGCGACTTGATCGACTCCTCCGCCGAGCCCGCGTCATAGACGAGCTTCCGCGACGACACGATGACGCCGCCGTGAAACAGGTGCGTGAACAGGTGGGGCGACGCCACGCCCGAATCCTCGGTCTGGACGTGAAAAACCAGCCCGCGGTACCGGACGTTGTGGTTGTAGCCAAGGATCGGTGATCGCTTGCCCACCGGTAGCGAAGGCTACCACGGGCCCCGGCCTCCGCGCGCGGGACCGAGCGGTCTGACTTGTATTTCCCGCCCGGGGTTGGTACTCACCCTGTTCGGGCTTCAGTCTCGAAGCTTTATTTTGGAGGCCCCGCGCTTGCGGGGGTACGCAAATCCCGTGACGAGTATTGCTGCGGAGTCGAAGTTCGTCGAGTTGGTGCGTAGTTGGTTGGTTTCCCTTCCCCATGACCTGAAGATCGCGTTCGATGCGATGGACGATGAGAACCTGCCGCGTCCGGTGCGAGAGGTCGCGGCCGGCGTGGTTGCGTATGTCATTTCGCCCAATGATTTCGTATCGGACCGGCACGACGCTGTCGTGAGCTACGCGGATAGCGCCGTCCTGCTGCGCCTGGCGCTGCAGAAAGCGCTCGGACCTGGAGAGGACGAGCAGGCGTTCCGTGACCGGTTCCCCGAGCTGTTCGATGGGCTCGATGAACAACTGGTGCTCTGCAAGTCAATCATGGGCGAGCTCATGACCTGGCTCGAGAGCAAGGTTGGCGCGCTGGCCACGATGGACTACAAGAGCAAGAAGATCACCAAGTACCTCGACGACGATGAGGCACGTGAACAGCTGTTCGACGACGGCCTCGTATTCCGGACTGACTATCCGGTCGACGAGAAGACGATCACCGACAAGCTGAAGAAGGCCACGACGATCACCGACGCGCTGCGCCGCCACCAGGCGGAAGAGGCGCGCACCAAGGGCGCGTCGGCCAAGGCCCGCGCCTAGCCCCGCCGGCCTCGGGCCACCCCGCGCGTACCGCCCGTCGAGAACTTTCGCCGTCGGGCGAAGATCAGCGCCGGTTATAAATCTACGAGCTCGAAGCCGGTCAGCGGCTCGCCCAGGAACCGCGGCGCCAGCTCGTCGAGCCGCGACGTATCGGTCGCGAAGCAATCGAGCCGGCCCGGCTCGCTCCGGCGGTTCGCGCCGCTCCCGAGCGCTTCGCGCGCGGCCTCGGCCATCGCGGTGGCGGAGTCGACCACCGCGATCTCGTGGTGCGCGAGCTCCGCCGCGGCGCGCGCCAGCACGTCGCGCAGCAGCGGGTAGTGGGTGCAGCCGAGCACCAGCGTGTCGATCTGCGGATCGGCTTCGAACACCGGCGCCAGGTAGCGCCGCGCGACCATCCGCGCGATGTCATCGTCGGTCCAGCCTTCTTCCGCGAGCGGCACCAGCAGCGGGCACGCCCGCGCGGTGACCTTCGCCCCGGCATCGTGCGCGGCGATCGCCTCGACGTACGCGCGCGACCGCACCGTCGCCAGCGTGCCGATCACGCCGATGTGATCATTGCGGGTCGCCGCCAGCGCGCGCGCCGCCCCGGGCTCGACCGCGCCGATCACCGGCACCGAGCTCGCCGCGGTCAGCGCTGGCAGCGCGGTCGCCGATACCGTGTTGCAGGCAATCAGCACCAGCTTCACGCCGCGGTCGAGCAAGAATTTCTGACAGGTCAGAGAGTATCGCTCGACGGTCCTCGGACTCTTACTTCCGTAAGGAACCCTTGCAGTATCTCCGAGGTAGATAATATCCTCACCTGGGAGCACTGCGCGCAGCGCTCGAACCACTGTGAGACCTCCTACCCCTGAGTCAAAAACGCCGATCGGCCGGCGCTTATATGTTCTTTCTTGCCCCATAACAGATCCCGGATCGCGACTACCTGTCACAGCTGGCTATCGAAAACGCCAGCTCGATTACAGGTTCGCTACGCAAACGCCTTAACGGCGCTGACGCTTCCGTGAAATTACAGGGGTTGTACGTGTTGCCTCGAACGCCCAGACAAGTTGAAGAAACGTTGCAGGTTTTGTATCGAGCTGGGCGTAAAACTGGCTGATCCCCGGAAAGCTTCGTTCCGCGAGCGGTAACTGATGCTCGGTGATTCGTCCTTGCACGGCGACGCGCAGCGAGCACGACGCATACCAGTTCGTGGTAGAAGCGCGCCCCTCTGCTATGACCGTCGACGGCGGCATCAAGATAGCTGAACGTTTGCGCCCCCTCGTCGAGGCGGACCCCATCGTGTTGCTCGAGATCGCGGGTGCGATTTCCAATGATGGAGGCCGGCTGCCGCCCGACAACGTGACCGAGCTCGGCGCCGAGCACTCACCGCGGCTCGCCGACGCTGACAAGGCGCGGCTGCGCACGGCGATGGAGCACGTGCTGCTCGGCCGCGATGTCGACGCCGCGCTGGAGTGGCTCTACGAGACCCGGATCATCGCCCTGCTGTTCCCGGAGCTCGAGGCCACGGTCGACCTGGTCCAGGAAGAAGGCCGCCAGCACAAGGACGTCTGGGCCCATACCAAGCAGGTCGTGCGCCAGACCGTGGGCCGCCCGCTGGTCCGCTGGGCCGCGCTGCTACACGACGTCGGAAAGGTCCCGACCCGGACGTTCACCGCCGACGGCGTCCACTTCCACGGCCACGCCGAGGTCGGCGCGCGGATGTTCGATCGGATCCACGCGCGGTTCGCGTTCGCGCGCGACGAGCGCCAGACCATCCGGTTCCTGGTCAAGCACCACCTGCGCACCAACCAGTACTCGGACCAGTGGACCGACAGCGCGGTGCGCCGGTTCCACCGCGAGATGTTCGCGCACATGACGGATCTGCTCGATCTGTCGCGCGCCGACATCACGTCCAAGCGCCCGGGCCGGCGCAAGCAGCTGCTCGAGCAGATCAGCGCGCTCGCCGACCGGGTCGAGCAGCTCGCCGCGGCCGACGCCAAGCTACCGCCGCTGCCGACCGGCGTGGGCAACGCGATCATGGCGGCGTTCGAGATCCCGCCGTCGCGGCTGATCGGCGATCTCAAGCGCGCGCTCGAGCAGGCGATCGAGGCCGGCGCGCTCGAGGCCCGCCGCGAGGACGCCTACTACGTCGCCCACATCGCGCGCCACGACCTCGTGCCCAACGCCGACCCCGACCGGCGCGCGGCGCTGATCGCCGCCGGCGGTGCGCTCGACGGCGGCGCCGGGCTCGACGACGTCGAGGGGCTGTACAAGGGCCCCGATCCCGACGATCCGTCGCCGGGCGTGCTCGCGTGCGGCCACGATCCGGACAACGATCCGTGCCTGCACCGCGACGCCGACCCCGATGATCCCGCGCTGCGCCACCGTCACTGACTACAGGCTGCGGCGCGGCGACACCACCGCGTTCGCGATCAGCAGGCCCGCGACGATCGCCAGCGCGACGACGAACATCGCGAACACGCTCTCGACGCCGGTCAGCGTGTCGCGATCGAGCAGCGACGCCATGCCGCGGAACCCCATGCTGCCGGGCACCAGCAGCAGCATCGCCGGCACCGCGACCACCTGCGCCGGCCGCGCCAGCAGCCGCGCGTACAGGTTCGCCAGCACGCCGAGCGCCAGCGCGCCGACCAGCACGCCGAGCTGGGCCCCGAGCGCGCTGGGGGTCGCGGTGGCCCCGCCGAGCCACGCGGTGCCCGCGCGGGTCCCCAGGTAGCTGAGCACGCACGCCGCGACGATCCAGCCGAACGCGCGCGGCTGGGCCTGGACCACGATCGCGACCCCGAGCGCCGACACCCCGAGCGCGATCCACCGCGACCACTCGGGCAGCGCGACCGGCACCGCCTGGTGGACCTGGACCAGCGCATCGGCCGCCTTCTCGCCGAGCGCGACCCCGACCACCAGCTCGAGCAGGACGATCACCGCCGACATCAGCCGCGCCGTGCCCGACATCAAATTGCGGGTCGCCAGCTCGGTCATCGCAACCGTGAGCGACAGCCCGGGCAGCAAGATCAAGAGCGCCGACACCGTGACGATCGACGGCGTGATCGCCGGCCACAGCGCCGACGCGATCGACGCCGCGAACGCCGCGAACGCCGCGCCGACCAGCTCGAACACCCGCGCCTGGTCGGTCGAGCGCCGCGCGTACTGCGCGAGCAGGCCGACCGACAGCCCGACCAGCGCCGCGACCGCGACGTCGGCGAGCGAGCCGCCGATGAACACCGCGAGCGAGCCCGCGGTCATGCCGTGCGACAGGGTCGACAGCCCGTGACCGAACCGGCGCGGCGCCGCGAGGATCGCCGCGAGCTCGACCAGGCCCTCGGCCGGCGTCATCCGGAACGACGCCACGGCATCCGCGAGCGCGTCGACCCGCGCGAGCTTGCCCATGTCGAGCTCGCCGCCCTCGACCCGCATCATCCGCGTCCGCAGCTCGGCGGGCTCGCCGAAGCTCATGATGATCGTGGTCGGCGTGGTGAAGACTTCTGCCGAGAGCCCGAGCCGCCGGCAGCACTCGAGCAGGCCTTCTTCCAGCCGGTGCGCCGGCGTGCCGTAGCGATGCAGTGCGCGCGCGAGGCTCAGCACGAACTCGATCGCAGCAGGCGCATCGGCCGCAGCAGGCGCATCGGCCGCAGCAGGCGTGGCAGGCGTGGCAGACGCAGCTGGCGCATCGGCCGCAGCAGGCGCATCGGCCGCAGCTGGTGTGGCGTCTGGCCGCGGCCGAGCCGGCATTGCGGTGGCCGTCACATCTCCAACCATACCGCAGCGCGCCAAATCCCGGATCATCCCGAGCCCTGGCCCGGCCAGGGCCGAACCAGGAGCCCGAAAAGCACGAACGCCCGGGCGGCAACCCAGGCGTTCGAATAACCCAAACCAACTAACTAAGGTCGCAAGCTCGGGGGCTTATGAATAATCCCGGGCCTAGTACACCGATGCGGCAACACCGGCGCGCCCCCTCTTGAAAGCAAGCGATGGGCCAGTTGACTCCAGCCTGCTGCAATCCCTTGTATTGATGGGATTCTCGTGCTACCGAGACCTCTCGACCCGCGAATTATCGAGCCAAGGTCACGACATCGATGTCGTGTTGCTCCGGAGCGGGCGCAACGAATTGCAGAGCTTTCATGCAGAACATGCTCGTGGTCAACGCAGAGGGCCCCGAGATCCGCGTAGCGGTTGTCGAAGACGGGGCATTAGCTGAGTTCTTTGTCGAACGTAAACGCGATCGCGGAATCGTCGGAAACATCTATCGAGGCAAGGTAACGCGCGTGCTGCCCGGCATGCAGGCAGCGTTCGTCGATCTGGGGCCCAAGGTCGAGCGCGCCGCGTTCCTCTACGTCGCCGACGTGCTCGGCTCGGGGGACGAACGCAAGCTGTTCGAGGACGCCGAGACCGACGACGTCGGCGACGACTCGCCCGAGGGCGCGGCATCGCGGATCGCGCGGTCGCGCAAGCAGCTGGCGTCGCGCAAGATCGAAGATCTCTTGAAGCCCGGCCAGACCGTCCTGGTCCAGGTCGTCAAGGATCCGATCGGGGCCAAGGGCGCGCGGGTCACCGGTTACCTGTCCTTGCCGGGCCGCTACTCGGTGTTCATGCCGCACGTCGCGCAGGTCGGCGTGTCGCGCCGGATCGGCTCGGACAAGGAGCGGCGCCGGTTGCGCGACCTGGTCAACGAGGTCCGCCCGAAGGGCTCGGGGTTCATCGTGCGGACCGCCGCCGAGGACGCCAGCGATCAGGAGCTGCGCGACGACGTCGACTTCCTCGCCCGGCTGTGGGGCGAGATCGATCGCCGGCACGAGCAGCTGTCCGGCGCCGGGCTGGTCTACGCCGACCTCGACCTCGCGCTGCGCGTCGTGCGCGATCTGCTGCGCGAGGATACCAGCGAGGTGATGATCGACGACGACGAGCAGCACGACCGCGTGAAGAAGTTCACGCTGGCGTTCCTGCCGCGGCTCGCCGAGCGGATCAAGAAGTACGAGGGCCGGCGGCCGATCTTCGACCAGTACCACATCGAGCCGGCGCTCCGGCTCGCGGTGTCGCGCCGGGTCCCGCTGCGCAGCGGCGGCTCGCTGGTGATCGATCAGGGCGAGGCGCTGACCGCGATCGACGTCAACACCGGCAGCTTCACCAACACCGGCTCGGGCAACCTCGAGGACACGGTGACCGCGAACAACCTCGAGGCCTGCGACGAGGTCGCCCGCCAGCTCCGGCTGCGCAACATCGGCGGCATCATCGTGATCGACTTCGTCGACATGGACAAGGAAGGCAACCGCCGCAAGGTCTGGGACGCGTTCCAGAAGGCGCTGTCGCGCGATCGGTCGCGCACCAACGTCACCAAGATCAGCGAGCTCGGGCTGGTCGAGATGACGCGCAAGCGGACCCGCGAGTCGCTGGTCCAGCTGCTGACCGAGCCGTGCCCGACGTGCGAGGGCTCGGCGGTCGTCAAGTCGGTGGTCACCGTCGCCTACGAGGTGCTGCGCGAGGTCCGGCGCTCGGGGATGATGGTCGACAACGAGAAGATCGAGATCGAGTGTGCGCCGCGGGTCGCGGAGCTTTTGTCCAAGCAAGAGCGCGACTACCTCGACCACCTCGAGAAGCGGTTCCAGAAGCTGATCATCGTGATCGGCCAGAAGGGCTGGAAGCCGGACCAGTACCGGGTCGCCGGCAAGATGTCGACCGAGATCGCCGCCGAGGCCGAGGCCGAGGCGCCGAAGAACGGCCACACCCACCCGCATCCGGCGCGGCCCGCGGGAGCCAGCTCGGGCGGCGAGCGGAGCTCCGGACCAGGCGGCGGTGGCGGTGGCGATCGACGGGGCGGCCGGCGCCGGCGGCGAGGCGGCCGAGGCCGCGATCGCACCGGCGCCGATGCGTGACGCGTGAGCGCGCCGTGACCCATCGGATCCTGATCGCGCGTGCCGAGCACAAGTTCTCGTGCGCGCACATGACGGTGTTTCCGGACGGCAGCAAGGAGCGCCTGCACGGTCACAACTACACGATCGCGCTGGCGATCGACGTCGTGCGCATCGAGCTGACGGCGATGATCCCGTTCGCGCCGATCAAGGCCGCGCTGAGCGAGCTATGCCACGCGTGGCGGGAGCACGTGCTGCTCGCGACCGAGAACCCGTTCTTCGCGCTGATCCGCGACGACAGCGAGCTCGAGTTCACGCTGTGCGGCGAGCGCTACGTGCTGCCGCGGCGCGACGCGCTGCTGTTGCCGCTCGACAACATCTCGGTCGAGGCGCTCGCGGCGCACGTCGCCGGCGTGCTGCGCGAGCGGCTGACCGGGCTGGACGTCCCGCACGCCCGGGCGCTCGAGGTCACGATCGAGGAGAGCCCCGGGCAAGGCGCGAGCTGCACCTTGCAGCTGCACTGACGCCGGCGCTGCGCGGACCTCAGGGCTCTGTTGAACGCGGATCCGCTTGGCTTCGCTTCCGCGTTGACCCTTGAACCGACGCTCAGCGGCGCAGGGCGAGCCGGGCGAGGCCGAGGCAGGCCAGCGCGTTGCCGGCCAGCCACAGCGTACCCAGGCCGAGGACGGCCGGGACGTGGAGCGTCGCGAGCGGCACCGCGGCGAAGAACACCAGGTGAGCCGCCACGCCGACCGCGAGGCCGGCCAGTGGCAGCCGCGCGCGCGGCACGCTGTAGCCGATCGCGAGCAGCGCCAGCGGGATCAGCGCGCTGAAGAACACGGCGTTGCCGTGGCCCGAAGCGCCGAGGATCGAGAGATCCCACGACGGCAGACCGTGGGTCAGCGCGTGGATCACCGGCAGCGACGATACGCTCGGCGCGACGTAGGGCAGGAAGAACAGGCCCGAGGCGCCGAACAGCACGCCGACCAGGTACGACGGCCCGAGCTTGACCCCGAGCCGGCCGCGCCGGCGGGCCGAGGCCACGACCGCGCCGGCCATCAGCAGGCCGAGCCCGAATTCGTAGCCACCGGTCGACGACCGCGCCTTGAGGACGGCGGCCGGTGCATCGACGATGCCGGCGCCATAGCGATCGGAGGTGTAGCTCTGGTCGGTCGGCTTGCGCGCGGTCTCCTTCAGGATCTTCTCGACCTGGTCGGGGTCGGTCACGCCCTCGCCCACGACCAGCGCGGCCACGCCGGCGACGTGCGGCGACGCCATCGACGTGCCCATGTAGCCGTAGTAGCCATCGGTGGTCGGGTCGCCGATCGCGATCGTGTTCTGCAGGACGCCGTCGGGCATGCCGTCGCCGTTCTGGTCGACCCGGGTGTTGCCGCCCGGCGCCGCGATGTCGACGTCCTTGCCGTAGTTCGAGTAGAACGTGGTCGCCTCGTCGAACTGGGTCGCGCTGACCGCGATCGCGCCCGGGTAGGCCGCCGGGTAGCCGACCCGGCCGCGGCTCTCGTTGCCGGCCGCGCAGACCACGGTGACGCCCTTCTTGTGGGCGTAGGCGACCGCCTTCTTCAGCACGTTCGACGGGAACGCGCCGCCGAGGCTCATGTTGATGACCTTGGCGCCGTGATCGGCCGCGTAGCGGATCGCGTCGGCGATCCCGGCGACCGAGCCCGAGCCCGAGCCCGAGAGGACTTTGAGCGGCATGATCTTCACGTTGCGCGCGACGCCGGCGACGCCGATCCCGTTGTTGGTGACCTGCGCGATCGTGCCGGTGACGTGCGAGCCGTGGCCGTGGTCGTCGTTGGCGTGCGTGGTGTTGGCGACGAAGTCGTACGGGTCGACGAACGTCAGGCCCTTGAGGTCGGGCAGCTGGTGGAAGCCCTTGTAGTCCTCGTAGGCGACGCCGGTATCGAGCACCGCGACGATCACGCCGTTGCCGTCGGCGAGCTTCCACGCCTCGGGCATACCGATCTGCTTCAGGTGCCACTGGAACTTGTACTGCGGATCGTTGGGGTAGGTCTCGTCACCGGGGTTCGGGGGGCCGGGCGGCGCCACCGGCGCGCGGACCACCATCTCCTCGGGCGACAGCGCGATCTGCGCGTCGGGCTCGGCGATCTCGACCTCGGGCCGGGCGGCGAGCTGGGCGATGATCGCGTCGCGCCGCGCCGGATCGACGTGCGCGCGGTAGAGCTGGGTGGCGGCGGCGGTGGCGTCGACCAGCGCCAGGTGGATGCCGGCGTCGTGCTCGATCGCGGCGACCTGCGCCGGCGTGGCGTCATCCTTGAGATCGACGAGGATATCGTCGGGATCGGTCACCGCCGCGGCGGCATCGGCGGCCTGCGTCGCCTGCGTCGCCCCCGAATCGGGATCGGCGCGGAAGTGCCACCACAGCACTGCGATCGCGATGATCACCAGGAGCCACAGAATGCGCCCCACGCCCGAGCGCTTGGGTTGTTCCTCGTCCATGGCGTTGAGTATAGGACCTCGGGTCCACCGCGGCTCGTGCTAAGCCATGTCCGGCCAGGATCTGGGCCGCGCCGGGGCAGGAGCGCTCACCTCACCTGCCCATCCGTGGAGGCTATTCGTGGCGGCCATCCGTGGCGGCCGAGCGGCGGCCATCCGTGGCGGCCGAGCGCCGCGCGGTCAGATCAGGATGCGCTCGTCGGCCGGCGCGTCCTCGCCGAGCACCAGCTGGTTGTCGATCTCGCGCTCCTCGGCCAAGGCTTCGAGATAGCTCTTGATTTCCGGCACGGCGGCGACGATGCGCGCGACGTACTCGCGGGCCAGGAACAGCACGGTCGATGGCCGCTGCGCGACGACGGTCGCGGTGGTCGCGGCGTTGCGCAGCACGGCGATCTCGCCGAACACGTCGCCGGTGCGCAAGCCGCCGAGCGGCACGGGACCGTCGGCGGTCCGCCGCGAGACGTCGAGGTCGCCGGACAAAACGACAAACAGACCGCGGCCCTGCTCGCCCTCGTGGATGACGATCGTGCCCGGCGCGACGTCGTGGCTGGTGAACCTGCGCAGCAGGTCGCGCTGCTGCATCCGGCTGAACGGGCGAAACAGCGGGCTGGTCGCCATCAGGTTGCCGAGCAGCCGCTCGCGGGTGAACCCGTGCAGCGCCTCGGCGACCGGCCCGAGCTCGTCGGCGAGCTGGGCGAGCGCCTGGCGGCCGACCTCGAACAGATCGACCTCGGACACGCAGGCCACGCTCGCCGACCGCGGCTGGGCCGAGAGCAGCGCCATCTCGCCGAACACCGCGTGCTCGCCCAGCTCGGCGAGCTCGGTGTGCCGGCCCAGGCCATCGGTCGCGAACACCCGGAGCTGGCCGCGCGCGACGAAGTAGAACGCGTTGCCGGGCTCGCCCTCGCGGATCACCAGGGCGCCCGCCGGCAGCCGGCGCAGCACCAGCGTGCCGAGCACCCGGCGAAACGCGGCCTCGGACAGCGCGGACAGGAGCGGGATCGGGTGCAGCGCGGCCGTCAGCTCGGTCAGCGCGTCGGTCGCGTGCTCGGCGCGCGCGAGCGCCTGGGCCACCGCGTCGGGCGGCGCGGGCTGGCGAACATCGGGCACGGCGACCGGCGTTCCGTCGGGCGGCAGCGGGATCCGGGTCGCGGACTTGCCGAGCAGGTCGGACTCGCTGCCATACGACACCACGAGCGATGCGAGCAGGTCGCTCGCATCGCCGCCATGCGCCTCGAGCACACGCGCGCACACCAGCCCGCTCAGCGGGTGGCCCGCGCGCAGACAGTACCAGCCGGTCGCGCGATACACCGCGGCGGCGCCGGCCGAGCCCAGCGCGAGCGCGGCATCGGCGACCCGGATCCGGGCGTCAAAATCGTGCGGCGCGGCTGCGACGATCGCGTCATACAACCGGAGCGCGGCGACGTGCTGGCCTTGTGCGAACAGCGTTTCGGCGCTGCGCTTGACGTCTCCGAGCGAGACCATGCCTCACCCTACACGAGTGCCGTTTGCAGCACACGGGTGCCGTTTGCAGCACGCATCCCCCCCGACCTATACTCCAAGGTCGCAGGGGGACTCGTGAAGAAATGCGCTAGTTGCACCAAGGACCTCCCGGACGCCGCACTGCACTGTGTATTTTGCGGTGCCAAGCAGCCGCCGGCGCCCGCGGTGCAACAGAGCATGGCGCAGACGGCGATGGGCTACTCGGCCAACGACGTCGCGGAGGCCGCGCGGCAAGTCGGGTCCTCGCCGGCACGTCCCGCTCCAGTAGGTCAGGCGCCCACGTTCGCCCCGCCGCAAAGCCCGATGGCCCAGGCGCCGCAAGCGCCGGGGTACAGCCCACTGCAGCCGCCCGGGCCGCCGCGGCCGCACCCCGCATCATCGCCGCCGCCGATGGGCCCGCCGCGGCCGCACCCCGCGTCAACGCCGCCGCCGATGGGCCCGCCGCGGTTGCATCCCGCGTCATCGCCGCCGCCGTACGGCGCGGGCCCCCCCGCGCTGCCGCAGGCCTATCCGCCGCCGAGCCCGATGCCGATGCCGGGCAACCCGGACCCCAACTACGTGCCGATGAGCGGGGCGAACGCGGCCACGCTCTTCATCCAAAGTGCGCCGGCCTCGGCACCCGGCCCGGCGCCCACGCCGGCCTCGCAGCTCGCCACCCTGGTGCCCGGCTCGCAGTACGCCCCGGCGCCGATCCCCGCGTCGCAACCGCTCCCGCAGCCGCAGTTCCCGCAGGTCAACTTCCAGGTCAAGCCGCTGCCGCCGCCGATGGCGATCCCCGCGGCCCAGCCGCCGCCGTATCACACGTCGCAGACCGGGATCACCCGGACCGGCCGGCCGGTCGATCCGTGGCATCGCAGCCTGCGGATCATGATGTTCGTGTGGGGCCTCCTGCTGCTCGCGGTGTTCGCGGCCCCGGTCCAGACCCGGCCGGACCTGACGTTCCTCTGGAAGATGCTCGGCGATGCTCCGCTCAGCTCGCTGCTGGGGCTCATGCTGTTCGCGGTGATCGGCCTGGCCAGCCTGGTGATCTCGGCGCTGCCGATGCCGTCGGCGATCCGCGGCCTGATCGCCGCGCTGATCGGGCTCACCGGGGTCGTGGTGCCGATCTTGCTGACCAAGGTCCCGCCGTGGACCGAGCTCACCGCGATGATCGGCATGCTGCTGCTCGTGCCCGGCCTGGTGATCCGCAGCGAGTACCGCGATTCGCTGGTCGCGCGGCTGATGGTCACGTTCGGCGCGATCGGCCTCTTGGCGCCGGCCCTGATCCCGCAGGACGGGACGATCCCGCTGGTCAGCGTGTTCAAGACGCTGATCGACCAGCCCGGCCTGGGGAAGGTCATGCCGGCGCTGGTGCTCGGCCAGATCATGGTCATCGTGATGTCGCTGCTGGCCTGGCTGCCGGCGCCGATCACCGGCGGCGCGATGCTGTGGGCGTGGCTCGTGATCCTGTGGGCGCTGGTGGCGGAGGTCGCCACGCTGCTGCTCACGGCCCACCCGATCGATCTGGTCGTCAGCCAACCCAGCTCGTTTCTGAGCAACTGGATCGTCGGTGGCGGCCCGGGCATCGGCGCGGCCTACCTGGTGCTCGTGGGCTATGGGCTGGCCACGCTGATCGGCAAGCAGCTCGAATAGCAGGCGAAAGGCCCATCGTGACACATCGACGCGAGCTCGTGATCGGCCACACCGTGCTGGGCCGGCCGATCGAGGCCGTGCACTTCACGCCGCCGGCGTACGCCCGGCCGCGGCCGGCCGCGCTGCTGTTCGGCGCGATCCACGGCGACGAGGCGGTGACCCAGCTGATGCTCGAGCGGCTCGCCGACGAGCTGATCGAGCGGCCGCCCGGCCGCGATACCTGGATCGTGCCGTGCCTCAACGTCGACGGCGTGCTCGCCGGCACGCGCAACAACGCCAACGACGTCGACCTCAACCGCAACTTCGGTGCCCTCACGTGGGGCACCGCACGCCGGCCCGGCTATCACCCGGGCGGCGCCGCCGAGGACCAGCCGGAGACCCAGGCGCTGGTCGGGCTGATCGAGCGCGCCGGCGCGCACCGGCTGATCGCGCTGCACTCGACGTACCGCATGGTCAACTGGGACGGCGTCGGCGAGGCGCTCGCCGGCGAGCTGTCGCAGCGCTGCGGCTACCCGGTCGTCCAGGACATGGGCTACCCGACGCCGGGCTCGTTCGGCGCCAAGTACGGCATCGAGGGCAACCTCGAGGTGATCACGCTCGAGGTGCCGTACCTCGGGATCGACGAACAAGCCTGGCTCGACTGCCGCACCGCCCTGCGGTGGTGCGTCGATCTTCCCGATTAGGCCGCCCCGATCAGGCTTTCCCCGATCAGGCTTCTTGGTACGCCAACCGCGCAGCAGCCTGCACCAACCGGGCAGCGACCCCGGGCTCCGAGGGCCTGCTCGCGTGCGGGCGCCCCTACCCGCGCAGCAGCCTGCACCAACCGGGCAGCGACCCCGGGGGTGCCGCGCTGCGAGGCGTGCGTTTCACGTTTCGTAAGGCTCAGTTACATGGCTGGGGCTTGAAGGTTTGCGACACTTGGCCACACTTGGATCCCTTGCAGACGCCGTGGTGGGCTGCGCTCGACCTACGCGTGCTCCGGCACGTGCGGGGGGCCCTGCGCCGTCACGATCTGGAGGTCACGCTGGTCGAGCACCGGCCGGACGAGCCGGGCGTGTTCGTGGCGATCTCGAACACCGAGCCCGACGGCGCCGGGCTCGCGGTGCTGGGGCCCGCGCTGACCCAGATCGATCGCGAGCTGATCGAGAACATGCTGGGCGTGGCACGCGACGACGTCGCGGACGCGCTGCGCGCCCGCGACCCCGAGACCCGCGCGACCCCCGCGCCGGCCGCGACCGCCCCGCCGGCCGCGACCGCCCCGCCGGCCGCGATCCCCGTGGCCACCGTGCCCGGCCAGCGCACCGGGTACCGCGGGATCGTCGGAGCCGCGCCGGCGATGCAGGAGCTGTACACGCTGCTCGACCGGATCGCGCCGTCGGACGCCACCGCGCTGATCCAGGGCGAGAACGGCACCGGCAAGGAGCTGGTCGCGCGCGCGATCCACGCCGGCTCGGACCGCGGCTCGCGCCCGTTCGTGGTCACCAACTGCTCGGCGTTCAACGACAACCTGCTCGACTCCGAGCTGTTCGGCCACAAGCGCGGCGCGTTCACCGGTGCGGTGGTCGACAAGCCCGGGCTGTTCGAGATCGCCGATAACGGCACGTTCTTCCTCGACGAGATCGGCGACATGTCACCGGCGCTGCAGGTCAAGGTCCTGCGCGTGCTGCAGGAGGGCACGTTCAACCGGGTCGGCGATACCGACATGCGGCGAGTCGACGTCCGGATCATCGCGGCGACCAACCGCGATCTGTCGGCGATGGTCGCCGCCGGGCAGTTCCGCGAGGATCTGTTCTACCGGATCCACGTCCTCGGCGTGATGCTGCCGGCGCTGCGCGAGCGGCGCGAGGACGTGCCGCTCCTGGTCGACCACTTCCTGACCCGCCCGCGCAAGACCCGGCCCAAGCAGCTCGAGCCGGACTGCGCGGCGCGCATGCTGACCTATCCGTGGCCGGGCAACGTCCGCGAGCTCGAGAACGAGATCGAGCGGCTGGTCGTGCTCGCCGGGGACTCGCCGACGATCGGCCCCGAGCTGCTGTCGCCGCGGATCCGGACCTGGGCGCCGCCGGCCGCCCCGCCGGCCACCGCTCCGGACGACGACGACCCGAGCTCGCTGCCCGCCGCGGTCGAGGCACTCGAGCGCAAGATGATCAGCGCGGCGATGCAGCGCCACGGCAACAACAAGACCCGCGCCGCCGAAGAGCTCAAGGTCTCGCGGCGCAACCTGATCCGGCTGGTCCAGAAGTACAAGCTCTAACCCCGCGCCTCGGCGCGCCCCGCGCGCACCGCGCGATGCGATGATGCCCCCATGAAGATCGGGATGACCGGCGCGACCGGGTTCATCGGCACGGCGCTGGTCGGCGCGCTGCAGGGCCGCGGCGATGCCGTCGTCGTGCTGTCGCGCGATGCCGCCCGCGCGCGCGCGGCGCTCGGCGACGTCACCGCCGTGGCGGCGGATCTGCAGAGCCCGGGGCCGTGGGGCGCCGCGCTGGCGGGCTGCGACGCCGTGGTCCACCTCGCCGGCGAGCCGATCGCGGCCCGGCGGTGGGACGCGCGGCAGAAGCAGCGGCTGCGCGATAGCCGGATCGAGACCACGCGGACCGTGGTCGAGGCGATCGCGGCGCTCCCCGAGCCGCAGCGGCCCAGGATCCTGATCTCGGCGTCGGGCGCCGACTATTACCCGTTCGCGCCGGACACCGAGTTCGATGACGACGAGGTCACCGAGGCCGATCCGGCGGGCGATTCGTTCCTCGCCCGGATGTGCCGCGACTGGGAGACCGAGGCCCACGCCGCCGAGCGCGCCGGGCTGCGCGTGGTCTGCATGCGGACCGGGATCGTGCTGGGGCCGGGCGGGGCGCTCGCCAAGCTGGCGACGCCGTTCAAGCTATACGTCGGCGGCCGGATCGGCAGCGGCCGGCAGTGGGTGACCTGGATCCACCGCGTCGACGCCGTGCGCGCGTACACCGCGGCGCTGTCGGATCACCGCTACACCGGGCCGATCAACCTGGCCACCGGCTCGGTCCGCAACGCCGAGCTGGCGCGCGCGGTCGGCCGCTGGCTCGGCCGGCCGAGCTGGCTGCCGGTGCCGGGGTTCGCGCTGCGCGCCGCGGCCGGCGAGCTCGCCGAGTATCTGCTGGCCGGCCGGCGCGTCGTGCCGGCGCAACTGCGCGCGCTCGGGTTCGAATGGACCCACTCGACGCTCGACGGCGCGCTGGCCAGCTGCGCCTGAGCCCCGGACCCTCGCGCCCGCGCCTCGGGCCGTCGCGCCTCAGGCGGCCCCGCCGGCTATTCGCCGAGCAGCTTGTCGACCACGGCGTAGTCCTTCTCGCGGATCCCGCCGGCGCGCGCGCAGCGGAGCTTGTTGGCCGCGCTCACGAACAGCTGGATCGGGATCGCGCCGTCGTCGAGCCCGAACGTCTTGAGCCACGCGGTGCGGGTCGCGGCGTTCGTGATCCGGAGCGTCGGCGGCGTGCTCGGGTGCGCCGCGCGGAACGCGGTGACCTCGGCGTCGGTGTCGTCGACCGAGACGAACGTCAGCTCGACCTGCTTGCCGGCGGCGGCGAGCTTGTCGCGCCACGCGAGCAGCCGCGGCATCTCCTCGATGCACGGCTTGCACCAGGTCGCCCAGATGTTGACCCAGCGCCACGTGGCCGGCGGCGCCGGCGCGCTGGCCCCGCCGGCCAGCTCGGGCCAGTGGAACGCCTGGCCGGCCGCGTCGCTGGTGTGCAGATCGCAGAACGCATCGGTCGAGACCGCCTGGCCGGTGGCGACCTTGGCCACGTCGGTGCGCGACGCCGGCGCGCCGGCCGGGTCAGGCGCGCGATCGCACGCCGCGAGCCCTCCGGCCCCGCCGGCGATGACGCCGAGGACAACGACGAGCCCTATCGTTCGACGCGGCAAAGTTGCTCCAAGCTTCGGCATTGCTGGCGTCTCCTCCGCTGGTGAACGGCGAGCCGCCCGGCGGCGGGCGCGAGCCTCACAGCTGACAGTCGATCCATGCGACGAACGCGCTCCGGTTGAGTTGGTCGGTGTTGCACGAGCCGGTCTGGCTGCGCTTCCAGTCGCAGAACTCGGCCTCGAGCTGGGCGTACTCCTCGCCGAGCCATAGCATGCCGACCTCCTTGTCGAGATCGGGATCCTTGAACTGCGTGCGCAGGTGATCCATCACGCCCTCGGCGCGCGCCTTCGACAGCTCGCGGTTGTGCTCGACCGAGCCCTCGGGCGACGCGCGCGCGACGACGAAGAACCAGCTCGCGCCGCGCTGATCGGCGAACACCTGATCGACGATCGCGAGGTCGGCCGGATCGAGCTCGGACTTGTCCTTGTCGAACTCGATGATGCCGCCGCGATCCTTCATCGGCTGGAACAGCGCGTTGAAGTCGTGGCCGCTCATCGTCGCGACGTTCTTGGCCTGCACCGGCTGGCAGCCGCGCACCGAGCTGTTGTCGCCGAGCCCGCAGCTGAGCAGTACGCGCCGCAGGATCCGCTTGAGCTCGGGGTTGCAGTACGCG
>DATBBB010000032.1:0-30233 GCA_036271215.1 Kofleriaceae bacterium
CCTGCCGCGCAACGGCCAGTCGACGATCATGTGGGACCCGAGCTACCTCAGCAAGCAGGGCCTGCAGGGCCTGATCAACAGCGGCACCGCGCCGCCGCCCGAGATCTTCCTGCTCGCGAACGACACCAAGCCGCTGCACACCGATCAGCTCAGCGCCGGCCTGCGCCAGGTGGTCGGCCCGGTCAACCTGAGCGCGACGTTCAGCTACATCCGCAGCGCGAACGGCCTGGGGTTCTATCCGGCGAACCGCGAGAAGACCGGCAACCGCGACTTCCTGCCGGTGCCCGGCGGGTTCGGCAACGTCGAGATCTCGTCCGACGACATCGAGACCCGGTTCACCGGCGTCTACGTCACGGCGGAGAAGCCGTTCACCCCGGCGTCGCCGTGGAGCGCCAGCGCGACCTACACGCTCGGCTGGTCGAAGATCCGCGGTGACACGTTCAACTTCGACTTCCCGACGATCAAGGACACGCCGTGGACGCCGAGCGACGCCGACGAGCGCCAGCGCCTGGTGCTGTCGGGGATCGTCACGCTGCCGCAGCAGTTCATGCTATCGACCCTGATGCAGTTCGGCACCGGCACGCCGTTCACCGTCGTCGACCAGACCGCAGGCACCGGGCCGCTGCAGGTGCTCCGCCGCGACGCCGGGCGCAACGACGACTTCATCCAGTTCAAGCAGATCGATCTGCGGCTGACCAAGCTGCTGACGGTCGCGCCGAAGCACCACATGTCGGCGTTCGTCGAGGTGTTCAACCTGTTCAACTGGTACAACTACGACTATCACTCCGCCGATGGCCTGATCCCGCCGGCCGGCGCGATGCCGAACCCGAACTACGGGATGCCGGGGATCCTCGCCGGGCCGACGCGGAGCTTCCAGCTCGGCCTCACGTATGGATTCTGAGCGGCTCGCCCGGATTGCGACGCTCGCGATCGCGGTGTGGGTGGGCTGCAGCGGGGCCGGCGCCGAGGCCACGCGGCCCGCGCCGCCCTCGGCGCCGGATGCCGGCGCGGCCGATACCCAGATGCTCGACGACCTCGAGCACCGCACGTTCAACTACTTCTGGACCACCGCGGATCCGGCGACCGGGCTGGTGCCGGACCGCGCGCCGACCCCGTCGTTCTCGAGCATCGCGGCGGTCGGCTTCGGGCTGACCGCGTATGCGATCGGCGCCGAGCGCGGCTATGTCTCGCGCGCCGCGGCCCGCGACCGCGTGCTGACCACGCTGCGGTTCTTCCGCGACGCGCCCCAGGGCGACGCCGCCACGGAGGTCACCGGCAACCACGGGTTCTACTATCACTTCCTCGACATGGCGACCGGCCGGCGCTATCGCGACGTCGAGCTGTCGTCGGTCGACACCGCGCTCTTGCTCGCGGGCGTGGTGTTCTGCCGCGAGTACTTCGCCGGCGACGACCCCGCCGAGGCCGAGCTCCGGCGGATCGCCGATGCGCTGGTCGAGCGCGTCGACTGGCGCTGGATGCAACCGCGCGCCCCGGCGATCGCGATGGGCTGGCAGCCCGAGCACGGGTTCCTCGACTACGACTGGGTCGGCTACAACGAGGGCATGATCGTGGTGCTGCTCGCGCTGGGCTCGCCGTCGCACGCGGTCGATCCGGCGGCGTGGGACGCGTGGTCGGCGCGCTACGACACGACCTGGGGCACCGCGTACGGCCAGACCTTGCTCGGGTTCCCGCCGCTGTTCGGCCACCAGTACAGCCAGCTGTGGGTCGACTTCCGCGGGATCCGCGATCGCTACATGCGCGCGCACGGCCTCGACTACTTCGAGAACAGCCGGCGCGCGACCTACGCCCAGCGCGGCTACGCGATCGCCAACCCCGACGGCTGGACCGGCTACGGCGCCGACGTGTGGGGCCTGACCGCGTGCGACGGCCCCGGCGACATGACGCTGACGATCGCCGGCGCGCCGCGCACGATCCGGGGCTACGCGGCGCGCGGCATGGCGTCGTACGACGACGGGACGCTCGCGCCGACCGCGATGATCAGCTCGCTGCCGTTCGCGCCCGAGATCGTGCTGCCCGGGATCCGTGCGCTGCTGCGCCGCTACGGCGCGCAGATCTACCGCGACGACGGGTTCGTCGACGCGTTCAACCCGAGCTTCCCGGACCGCGCGACGCCGGCCGCCGGCCGCGTGGTGCCCGGCGCGGGCTGGGTCGACGCCGACGCGCTCGGGATCGATCAGGGCCCGATCATCGGGATGATCGAGAACTACCGCAGCCAGCTGGTGTGGAACGTGATGCGCCGGAGCGGCGATCTGCAGCGCGGGCTGCGCCGCGCCGGGTTCACGGGCGGCTGGCTCGAGCCAGGAGCGGCGGCAGCGGCGCCAGCGGCGGCGCCGGCGGCGCGATGATCCGTGCAGCGGCGATCGCGGCCGTGGCTGCGGTGGGCGCCGCCGCAGCCGGGCTCGCGGCGTGCAGCGACCCCGGCGCGCCGACGACCCTGCGGCTGTGGGCGATGGGCCGCGAGGGCGAGGTCGCCGCCGAGCTGGTCGCCGGGTTCGAGCGCGAGCACCCGGCGATCCACGTCGAGGTCCAGCAGCTGCCGTGGACCTCGGCGCACGAGAAGCTGTTGACCGGGTTCGTCGGCGACGCGACGCCCGACGTCGCCCAGCTCGGCAACACCTGGCTGCCCGAGCTGGCGGCGCTCGGCGCGCTGGCGCCGCTCGACGCCGAGGTCGCCGCGTCGCCGGTCGTCCGGCCGGCGGACTACTTCGCCGGGATCTGGGACACCAACCAGATCGACGGCACACTGTACGGCGTGCCGTGGTACGTCGACACCCGGCTGGTGTTCTACCGCCGCGATCTGTTCGCCGCGGCCGGCGCCGCCACGCCGCCCACGAGCTGGGCCGACTGGCTCACCGTGCTGCGCGCGATCAAGGCCCGCGCCGGCGCCGATCGCTACGCGATCCTGCTGCCGCTCGACGAGTTCGATCAGCTCCTGGCGTTCGCGCTGCAGCAGGGCGACCCGCTGCTCCGCGATCGCGGCCGGTGGGGCAACTTCCGCAGCGCCGGGTTTCGCCGCGCGCTGACGTTCTACCTGCAGATGTTCGTCGAGCAGCTCGCGCCGATCGCGACCGAGGTCCAGGTCTCGAACCCGTGGGACGAGCTGGCGCGCGGCTACTTCGCGTGCTTCCTGCACGGGCCGTGGAGCATCGGCGAGTTCCGCCGCCGGTTGCCCGCCGATCAGCAGGCGCTGTGGACGACCGCGGCGCTGCCCGGCCCGACCGGCCCCGGCGCGGCGACCGCCGGCGGATCGAGCCTCGTGATGTTCCGCCGCACCACCCACCCGCACGAGGCGTGGCAGCTGATCGAGTACCTGTCGCGGCCCGAGGTCGAGCGCCAGTTCTACGCGCTGACCGCCGACCTGCCGCCGCGGCGCACCGCGTGGGACGATCCGCGGCTCGCCGGCGACGACCAGGTCCGCGCGTTCCGCGATCAGCTCGAGCGCGTGCGCCGCACGCCGCCGGTGCCCGAGTGGGAGCGGATCGTCACCGAGATGCGCGTGGTGTCCGAGCGCGCCGCGCGCCGGGTGTCGCCGGCGACCACCCCGGCCGAGCTCGCGGCGATCGTCGACGCCGCGGTGACCGAGCTCGACGCCCGCGCCGATCAGATGCTCGACAAGCGGCGCTGGATGCTCGACCGCGCCGCCGGGAGCGCGCCGTGACCGCGCGGCCGCGCGCCGGGTGGGCGTTCGTGACCCCGGCGGTCGCCGCGGTGGCCGTGGTGTTCATCGTGCCGGTGATCGCCGCGCTCGCGCTCAGCTTCACCGACTTCGACATCTACGGCGTCGCCGACGTCCACAACGTGCGGTTCATCGGCCTGGACAACTACCGCCGGCTGCTCGCGACCCCGCTGTTCTGGTCCGCGCTCGGCAACACGCTGTTCTTCGTCGTGGTCGGCGCGCCGCTGTCGATCGCGGCCTCGCTCGGCGCGGCGGTGCTGCTCGACGCCCGCGTGGTCCGCGCGCGCGGCGCGTTCCGCACCGCGCTGTTCGCGCCGGTGGTGACCACCGTGGTCGCGGTCGCGGTGATCTGGCGCTACATCTTCCACACCCGCTACGGGTTCCTCAACTACGTGCTCGGCTGGTTCGGGATCGGCGCGGTCGACTGGCTCGGCGATCCGCGGTGGTCGATGCCGGCGCTGATCGGGTTCGCGGTGTGGAAGAACTTTGGCTACAACATGATCATCTTCGTCGCCGGGTTGCAGAGCATCCCGGGCGATCTGTACGAGGCGGCGCGGATCGACGGCGCCGGGCGGCTCGCGCAGTTCCGCCACGTCACGCTGCCATCGCTCGCACCGACGATGCTGCTGGTCACGATCCTCACCATGGTCGGTTACTTCCAGCTGTTCGCCGAGCCCTACGTGATGACCCAGGGTGGCCCGGCGCAGAGCACCACCAGCGTCCTCTACTTCATGTTCGAAGAGGGCTTCAAGTGGTGGAACCTCGGCTACGCGTCGGCGGTCGCGTTCGTGCTGTTCGCGCTGATGCTCGCCGGGACGCTGGCCCAGCTCGCGGTCGCGCGGCGGTGGAGCCGGGCATGACCGCGCGGCCCCGGCTCGAGGCCTGGCTGGTCAACGGCGCGCTGATCGCCGTCGCGCTGGTCGCGGTGTTCCCGCTGGTCTGGATGATCTCGGTCTCGGTGATGGCGCCCGGCGAGGCGAGCACGTCGCCGCCGCCGCTGCTGCCCGCGGCGCCGACCCTGGCGAGCTACCGCGAGCTGTTCACCCGCGGCCACATCGCCAGGAACCTCGCCAACAGCGTCGGGCTCGCGCTCGCCGCGACGGTGCTCTCGCTCGCGTTCAACGTCACCGCCGGCTACGCGTTCGCCAAGCTGCGGTTCGCCGGCCGCGACCTGGTGTGGAAGCTGCTGCTCGGCGTGCTGCTGATCCCGGCGCAGGTCGCGATGATCCCGCTGTTCCTGATGCTCAAGCAGGTCGGCCTGGTCAACAGCTACGCCGGCGTGCTGCTGCCGGCGATGGCCAACGTGTTCGGGATCTTCCTGGTCCGCCAGTACGCGCTCGGCATCCCCGACGAGCTGCTCGAGGCGGCGCGGATCGACGGCGCCGGCGAGTGGCGGATCTTCTGGTCGGTGGTGCTGCCGGTGCTGCGGCCGATCCTGGTGACGCTCGCGATCTTCGCGTTCCTCGCGTCGTGGAACGACTTCCTGTGGCCGTTGATCATCCTCGCCGACGACGCGCGGCAGACCCTGCCGGTCGCGATCGCCGCGCTCGCCCGCGAGCACGCCGGCGACAACGAGCTGATGATGGCGGGCTCGGTGGTGACGATCCTGCCGGTGCTCGGCGTGGTGCTGGCGCTGCAGCGCTACTACATCCAGGGCCTGCTCAGCGGGAGCGTGAAGGGATGACGCGCGCGGCGCACGTGCGCGGCCTCGTCCTCGCGGGGCTCGCGGTGGTCTCGGCGTGCCGTGGCGGCGACCGCGCGGGCGGCGGCGGCGCAGGCCGCGGTGACGACGTCCGCGTGCTCGATGCGTTCGATGACCTCGCGGCGTGGCACGCGACCGGCTCGGACGGCGTGACGGCGACGATCCAGCGCATGCCCGGCGTGCACGGCACCGCGATGCGGCTCGCGTTCGATCTCGGCCGGACCGCGGGCTACGCGGTCGCGCGGCGCGACCTGGCGCTCGAGCTGCCCGGCGACTTCGAGCTGTCGTTCGAGCTGCGCGGCGATGTCCCGCTCGACAACCTCGAGCTCAAGCTGATCGATCGCGATGGCACGGCGGTGACCGCCGCCGGCCCGGCCGGCCCGACCGACCCGGTCGCCGAGAACGTGTGGTGGTTCCGCCGCGCCGACTTCGCGTTCCCGGCGCGCTGGCGCCGGATGGTCGTCAGGCGCCGGCAGATCGAGTTCGCGTGGGGCCCCGCCGCGGACCACACGCTGCGCCGGATCGCGGCGATCGAGCTGGTGGTCAGCACCGGCAAGGGCGGCGGCAAGGGCTGGGTCGAGATCGACGACCTCGCGATCCGCCGGGTCCGGGCGCCGGACGGTCCGATCCCGATGCCACGCGCGACCGCGTCGTCGGAGCAGCCGGCGGGCGCGCCCGGGCTCGCGATCGACGGCGACCTGCACACGATGTGGCGCAGCGATCCGGCGGCCGGCCCGGCGCAGCGGTTCACGCTCGATCTCGGCCGCGAGCGCGATTTCGGCGGGCTGATCGTCCAGTGGGGCCCCGGCTACGCCACCGACTATCGGGTCGAGCTGTCGCGCGACGGCACCACCTGGCAGCCCGCCGGTGACGTCCGCGGCGGCAACGGCGGCCTCGATCCGATCCTGATCCCCGAGGCGTCGGCGCGCTACGTCCGGCTGCAGCTGACCGGTGCCGGCGGTACCGGCGGCTACCAGCTCGCCGAGCTGGCGGTCGTCGAGCTCGGCGACGCCGCCACGCGCGACGCGCCCGCCAACGCGCTGATCGAGGCGCTCGCCCGCCAGCTGCCGCGCGGCAGCCTGCCCCGCGGGTTCTCCGGCGAGCAGCCGTACTGGACGATCGCCGGGGTCGATGGCGGCGGCGCCCACAACAGCCTCGTGTCCGAGGACGGCGCGCTCGAGCTGGCGAGCGGCGCGTCGGTCGAGCCGTTCGTCGAGGCGGCGGGCACGACCACGAGCTGGGCCACCGCCGGCGACATCACCCAGGCGCTCGCCGACGGCTACCTGCCGATCCCGAGCGTCACCTGGCACGCCGGGGCGTGGGACCTGACGATCACCGCGCTCGCGCTCGGCGAGCCGGCGCGCCAGCAACTCGCCGCGCGCTACACCCTGCACAACCGGACCGCGGCCGCGCTGCCGGCGCGGCTCGTGCTCGCGATCCGGCCGTTCCAGGTCAACCCGCCCAGGCAGTTCCTCAACCGCGCCGGCGGCGTGCGACGGATCGCGCGGATCGCGTGGGGCGACAGCGCGATCGCGCTCGACGGCGCGATCGCGCTGTTCGCGCTGGCGCCGCCCACCCAGGTCAGCCTGTGGCCGTTCCACGCGCTGGGCTATCCGCTCGCGCCGATCGCGCGCACGCCGCTGACCGTGACCGATCCTGCCGAGCTCGCGTCGGGCGCGCTCGCATATGACCTCACGCTGCCGCCCGGCGGCGACGCGAGCGTCGTGATCGCCGCGCCGCTCGCCGGCGATCCGGTGCCGCCCGAGCCCGGCGCGGCCGCGGCATGGTTCGACGCCCAGCTCGCGACCGCGCGCACCGCGTGGCACGCCAAGCTCGATCGCGTCGGGCTCCGCGTCCCCGCGGCCGGCCGCGCGCTCGCCGACACCCTGCGATCGTCGCTGGCGTACATCCTGATCTCGCGCGACGGCGCGATCCTGCGGCCCGGCACGCGATCGTACGCGCGCGCCTGGATCCGCGACGGCGCGATGATCGGCGAGGCGCTGCTCCGGCTCGGCCACCCCGACGTCGCGGCGGCGTTCCTTGGCTGGTACGCGCCGTACCAGGCGGCGTCGGGCAAGGTCCCGTGCTGCGTCGAGGCCCACGGCGCGGTGCCGGTCCCCGAGCACGACAGCCACGGCGAGCTGATCCACCTCGCCGCCGAGGTCTACCGCTACACCCGCGATCGCGACGCGCTCGCCGCCGCGTGGCCGCACGTCCAGGCCGCGGCCCGCGCGCTCGACGAGCTGCGCGCCACCGAGCGCACCCCGGCCAACCAGACCGCCGCGCGCCGCGCCCAGTACGGCCTGTTGCCGCCGTCGATCAGCCACGAAGGCTACTCGGCCAAGCCGGCGTACTCGTACTGGGACGACTTCTGGGGCCTCACCGGCTACCGCGACGCCGCGTGGCTCGCCGGCGAGCTCGGCGACACCGCGGCCGCCACCCAGCTCGCCGCCGCGCGCGACGCGTTCGAGCGCGATCTGCTGGCGTCGATCGCCGCGAGCGCGGCCGATCACCACGTCGGCTACATCCCCGGCGCCGCCGAGCTCGGCGACTTCGACGCGACCTCGACCACGATCGCGCTGTCGCCCGGCGGCGAGCTGCACGCCCTGCCGCCGGCGCTGGTCACCACGACGTTCGAGCGCGCGTGGCAGGCGCTGGTCGATCGCCACCCCGGCCCGCGGCCCACCGCGCACGCCCCGAGCTGGGACGCCTACACGCCGTACGAGCTCCGGCTGGTCGGCGCGTTCATCCGGCTCGGCTGGCGCGCCCGCGCGTTCGACGCGCTCACCTGGTACCTCGCCGACCAGCGGCCGCGCGCGTGGAACCAGTGGGCCGAGGTCGTCGGCAAGAACCCGCGCGAGCCGCGGTTCATCGGCGACCTGCCGCACGCCTGGGTCCACTCCGACTACGCCCGCGCGGTGCTCGATATGTTCGCCTACGAGCGCGATGACCACGCGCTGGTGCTCGCCGCCGGCATCCCCGAGGCCTGGTTCGCCGACGGGTTTGCGATCCACGACCTGCCCACGCCGTATGGCCCGCTGTCCTACGAGGTCACCCAGGCCGCGGGCGAGATCACCCTGCACATCGGCCCCGGCGCCATGCCGCCCGGCGGCCTGGTCGTCGCCTCGCCGTGGTCGGCGCCCGGCGCGCTCTCGCTTCACGTCAAGCAACGTCCCGCCACCTTGGTCCTGTCCCGATCCGGAGATCCCAAGCACCTATGACCGAGTCGTTCCTGTTTCCCGAAGGCTTCCTGTGGGGCTGCGCCACCTCGGCGTACCAGATCGAAGGCTCGCCGCTCGCCGACGGCGCCGGCCCCAGCATCTGGCAACGGTTCACGCACACGCCCGGCCTCACCCACAACGGCGACACCGGCGACGTCGCCTGCGATCACTACAACCGCTACACCGACGACGTCGCGCTGATGCAATCGCTCGGCATGCAGGCCTACCGGTTCAGCATCTCGTGGAGCCGGATCCTGCCGGGCGGCACCGGCGCGGTGAACGCCGCCGGCCTCGACTTCTACGACCGCCTGGTCGACGCGCTCGCCGCGCGCGGCATCTCGCCGATCATCACGCTGTTCCACTGGGACCTGCCGGCGGCGCTCGACGACCGCGGCGGCTGGCTCAACCCCGACATCGCCAGCTGGTTCGCCGAGTACGCGCAGGTCGTGTTCCGCCGGCTCGACGATCGCGTCCAGCGCTGGGCGACGCTCAACGAGCCGTGGGTCGTGTCCGACGGCGGCTACCTGCACGGCGCGCTCGCCCCCGGTCACCGCAACAAGTTCGAGGCGCCGATCGCGTCGCACCACCTGATGCGCGCGCACGGCGCCGCGGTCCAGGCCTACCGCGCGGTCGGCAAGCACCAGATCGGCCTGGTCGTCAACCTCGAGCCCCAGACCCCGGCGTCGCAGGATCCGGCCGACATCGCCGCCGCCAACCGGGTCGACGCGTACATGAACCGCCAGTACCTCGACCCGGCGTGCCTCGGGCGCTACCCCGACGAGATGACCGAGATCTTCGGCGAGGCGTGGCCGCGGTGGCCCGATCGCGACCTCGCGCTGATCAAGCAACCGATCGACTTCCTCGGCGTCAACTACTACACGCGCAGCGTGCGCCGCCACGATCCCAACGGCTACCCGCTGCGCGCCGCGGTGGTTCGCCAGCCGCAGTCGACGTACACCGAGACCTCCTGGGAGGTCTATCCCAAGGCGTTCACCGAGCTGCTGGTGTGGGTCCGCGAGCGCTACGGCAACCTGCCGCTCTACGTCATGGAGAACGGCGCCGCGTTCTACGATCCGCCGGTCGCCGAGCTCGGCCGGGTCCACGATCCGCTGCGCGTGTCGTACCTGCGCGCTCACCTGCGCGCCGCGCACGCCGCGATCCAGCAGGGCGTCGACCTGCGCGGCTACATGGTGTGGTCGCTGCTCGACAACCTCGAGTGGTCGCTCGGGTTCTCCAAGCGGTTCGGCATCGTCCACGTCGACTTCGCGAGCCAGCGCCGCACGCCCAAGGACAGCGCGCGCTACTACGCCCGGGTGATCGAGACCCACGGCGCCGTGCTCGCCGAGCCGCTCGACGCCGAGGCGCCCGCCCCCGCCGCCTGACGCCTACGCCGCCGGCTTGCGAACCGCGCGATTTCGCTGCTCAGCCGCCCGGGTGACCGATCGAGCTCAGGCGGCCACCGGCGGTGGCGCGCTGGTCGCGAACGCGATGGCCCGTTGCGACAGGCCAGGTTTGATCTCTTCGAGACGGCTGAGCAACACCGGGTTCTGCAGCGCCAGCTCGATGAAGACGTAGCGCAGCGGGCGGAGCTCCAGCAGGGTGGTCTTCTGCGTTTCGGTCAGCGGGCGACCGATCGTTCGCTCCAGGGTCTGGAGGTCCATCTGCGCCTGGGCCGAGATCACCATGGTGTCCAGCGCCCCGAGCACACCGAAGAACTGCTCGATGCTCTGGTCCTGCTCCTCGGGTGAAGCCTTCTCCAGGAGGTCCGCCAGCGCCAGGACATCTACCTTCACGTGATGGGACTCCTCTTGCCAGTGCGCCTTCAGCATCCTGACGAACACGGGCTCCAGCTCCTGGTCATCGCGAATGGCGTCCGTGTAATGCAGGCGCGTGGAGACCTCCAGATACAGGGTGATGAGGATCACCGCGATGGGCGAGTTCTGGAGCACCGCGGCCGCCACGGCGGCGTGGCCCGGGAACATCGTTGGCGAGATGGAGAGTTGCCGGGCAAATGCCTTCTGGAAGCGCCGGAACAGCTGTTGATGCTTGCACTCCTCGTCCGAGAATCGGAGCCAGGCGCGCGCGCTGGAACGGTCGCCGTGCAGGCGCTGCGTGGCCTCTGCCAGCGAATTGATCACCACGAACTCCTCTGTCACATCGAACAGGTGGCAGTAGCCGTTGCCGGAGATCTGGTTGAAGCGAAGCAGCTCCTGCGCGCTCAGCCCCGGGACGCCAGCGGCGCGCATGTACTTCTCTGGAAGAAACGGCCGGCTCAGATCCAGGACGGTGTTATCCGGGAAAATCTCATCCAGCTTCCAGCAGGCGCGTTCACTCAGTGTAACGAGTGATGAGTACGTATGGTCGTGCGTGATCACTATATCTACTCTGCGACCGCAATGGTAAATGCGTCATCCGAGGCGCGGCCACGACACTCGGGTTTCACGGCGAACGCCAATTCTTCCAGCGCCTCGCGTTGAACGACGAACATGAGCACCGCCTCGATATTCTGTTAGCTGGCGTGCGCTCACACACAGCCCACCGTCGCGCCATCCGGCGAAGATGTCAAGATCCGCCGTGAACCGCCCTCCGGGCGCGTCCGTCAGCTTCGCCTGGGCATACAGTGATCCGGTGCACAGAGCGCGATTCATAGCCCAGGATAACGAGAATGCTTTGGAGGTAAGCTGTTCTGCTGTAGTGTCCGTGCCGGCGAGATCGGGAGCTCGAAATCGGTGATGAACAGCACAGCAAAACATCATTGTAAGGTCGTTTCAGATCAGACCTGGTCCATCAGCACGTTCATGGAGTTCTACGACCGTGTCTTGGGGCCAAAGTTGTTCGAGCCTTACGGTGAGCTCCTCGTCCGGGAGATCCGCAAAGAGATCAATCCGGATGCTCCCATCGAGCGGATCCTCGAGGTCGCGTGTGGGACGGGCCGGATCACGAGCTATCTCTATAGAGACCTCGCCGGGCCGCTGAACCTGCAGCTGGTCGCGACGGACCTGTCGCGCGCCGCGATCGACGTGTGCATGGAGGTGGTCAGCGACGAGGTCCGGCAGAACGTGACCTTCCTGGCCGACGTCGATATGGCGGATCTGCCGTTCGGCAATGACAGCTTCGACATCATCGTATGCGGATTTGGTCTGATGTTCCCGCCGGACAAGGCGAAGGTCGCGCGGGAGTTCAAGCGGGTGCTGCGTCCGGGCGGGAAGATCTATGGCACCGTGTTCCATCGAAACCAGCTGTTCGACCTGACTCGCCAGCAGTCGGAGCAGCTGTTCGGCGTACCCTCGGCCATCCTGGATCGGGCCCTCAGCCTGAGCGATCACTCGGCGATCTCGAGCGCCTTTGCCCAGGAGGAGCTTCACCGAGGTGTGGCCGAGGCCGTGACCTTGTTTCCCTCGCGGTTCTTCCTGGACGAGAGCGACACCAGGGAGTTCCTCTTCAACTCTTGCATCCTGCTCGAAGAGTTCAATCAATGCGATACCGCAACCCGAGAGGGGTATCTGGATACGATCCTCGCGGAGCTCGGGTCGCACGCCCCAACCCGGAGCTATGAGGTCCAGGCGTGGCTCCTGCGCGGCGTCGTCGATCACGCAGGCAAAGCGTCGGTAGCGACGAGCGCGCTCCCCGACTTCCTCGAGGCGAGCACCTTCCGTGCGATGACGCCGGAGCACGGCGAGAGCAGCGGTGATCGCTTGGTCGTGGGTTCCGAGGCGAGCATCTCGCGGCACTATCACGCGATGAAGTCGAGCTTCCTGGCCGACTATCCTCGGTATGACCACGACGACGTCGAAGCGCTGAGGCGCCGCGAATTCGCTCGGCTCGACGCACAGCAGGAAACCTATCTGGATCATGTGGGTGCCGGGATCGCGCCGCAGAGTCTCCTCGATCATAACTATCGAGTTCTGAGCGGAACGATCTTCGGCAATCCTCACACCGGCTCGAAGCCCGCCGAACAGTTCTACGAGAAGGCCCGCTCGGAGATCTATCGCTTCTTCCGCTGCTCGCCGGAGGACTACGAGATCATCTTCACGCCGAACGCCAGCGCTGCCATCAGGCTCGTCGCGGAGTCGTTTCCGTTCGAGAGTGGCTCGGAGTTGATCCTCGCCAAGGACAATCACACGTCAGTTCACGGAATCAGAGAGTATGCGAAAGCCAAAGGCGCCTCTGTTAAATACATTCCTCTGACCAACGAACTGACGCTCGTGGACAGCTCGCTGCAGCGCGCGCTCGACAAGCTCGACCGCGGGCAAGCCCACTTGCTCGCGTTTCCCGCGCAGTCCAATGCCTCCGGTACGATCCACGATCTGAAGTGGATCAAGATCGCTCAAGATCGAGGGGCGATGGTCCTGTGTGATGCAGCGGCTTACGCTCCGCTGTCCGGGTTCGACGGCGACTCCTATCAACCGGATTTCATCCCGGTATCGTTTTACAAGATCTTCGGGTATCCGACCGGCGTCGGCTGTCTCCTCGCGAAGCGGTCATCCCTGCTGAAGCTGACCCCGCCAGCCTTCGCGGGTGGATCGGTATGTTACTTCTCCGGACCGTGGTCTCCGACCGATCGAATCTTGCACCACGACCAGGGCAGGCGATTCGAAGTTGGCACACCTAACTACGCATCTTACCATTCTGTTGCTCAAGGATTCGAGCTAATCTCGAAGACCGGGATCGACAATATAAGATACCGAGCAAACGCCCTCGCGCGCTGGCTGGAGACCCAGCTGCAGCTGCTGCAGCACGAGATCAAGGCCAAGACCAGCCTCTGCCGGATCTATGGTTCAGCGTCGGGGAACAAGGGCGCGACGATCATGCTGAACTTCTATGACTACTATAACTCGATCGTCCCGCACTCCCTGATCAGGGAGGCCGCCAGCGCCTTCGGCATCACGATTCGCAATGGCTGTTTCTGCAACCTGGGGGTGGTGCAGCACGCGACCTACGTCACCGCAGGCTCGGAGCACTGCGAGCTCGACAAGAAGGATAAGATCATCGACTGCAAGGGCTTCGATGATGCGATCCTCAGCAAGGGAGTCTGCGGCGCTGTTCGGCTCTCGTTCGGCTTCGGTTCCAATTTCCGGGATGCCTACCATTTCTATCTATTTGCAAAGTCCTTGCTGAATACGGAGGCATCACGGCTGGAGGACTACCTTTCGGGTGTGCGCGCTGCCGGGTGATGACCGCGGCGGCCGCCGCCGCTACGGGCGGCGGGCGGCGACGACCTTGGCCACGAACTGGGGCTCCGACGACTCGACGACGAAGCCGACCTCGCGCAGAGCGTCGCCGAGATCGTCCTCGAGGTAGTCGTTGTAGAACGGCTCGTGGAACTCGCCGGGGAACGAGCGCAGCGCGGCCGATAGCTCCGCGCTCTCGGTGAGCTGCGCCGAGTCCTCGAGCACGACGAGGCCGCCCGGCCGCACCACGCGGAACAGCTCGCGCAGCACGCTGCGGCGCGCGTTGCGCGGCAGCTCGTGGAACAGGTAGACGCTGGTCGCGATGTCGAACGTGGCATCGGCGTACGGCAGGGCCTCGGCGTTCTCGACCGCGAGCGCGACCTCGGGGAGATCGGCGAGCTGCTTGCGCGCCTGCCGCACGTAGGCCGGCGACAGATCGACGCCGTACAGCCGCAGCGCCGGGTGCGCCAGCGCGATCTGGTGCAGGGTCCGCCCGGTGCCGCACGCGACGTCGAGCAGGCGCAGCGCGCGCGGCTGGCCCGCCGCACGCACGAACCGCGTGATCGGCGGGATGATCTGGCGCCGCATCACGTCGGCGGTGCCGCGGAACAAGAGCTCGACGCCCAGCTCGTAGACCTCGGCGGAGTGCTCGCTGAAGTAACCGTCGGTCTGCCAGTGGAACGTGCGGCGGTAGTAGGCCGGGTAGCGCTGCTTGTCGACCGCGGGGATGTCCTGGTAGGCGCCCGCGCGCCGGCGGCGCACCACGTTGGGGGTGTCGCGCAGTAGCCGCGGCAGCAGCCGCATATAGCGTCCGAGCGGGATATCGAACAGCAGCTCGCGCGGGTACAGCCCGGCGTCGACGTTGGCGAGGTCGCGCGCGTGGAGCGCCTGGCGCCGGCGCAGCACGGCGCGTAGCTCGGCGGCCGACAGCTTCGGCCGCGGCATGCGCGACATCAGCCGCGCCGCCTCCTGCACCAGCGTCGCCTGGATCAGGAGCGACCAGTGCTGCGAGCGATATGCGAAGCGATCGAGGGCCCCGAGCGCGGGCGGCGTGGGCGCCGCGGGCGGGGTCGTCGGTGGGATCGGTGGAACCGCCGGTGGGGTCGTGGTCGAGTGGAGCATGGTCAGGCCGCCGTGCGACGCCGCGGTCGCAACACCACCGTACCAATCACCAGCCCAAGCGCCAGTGCACCCGCGCCGCTCGATCCGGCATCACAACAACCACCGCCGCTCTTGGGCGGTGGCATCGCCACGGGCGCCTCGGAGATCGCCGGGCAACTATACGACGCCGGCGGCGTGCAGCCGAGCTGGGCGCACACCGCGCACCACTGGGTCACGCACGAGTCCTGCTGCGGCGTCCCGGCCGCGCAGGTGACCGCGTCGGTCAGGTCCTGGTAGCGCAGGACCTTGGTCCACGCCGCGAGGTCGGTGGTCTTCATGACGCCGGCGTCGTCGGACGGCGCGCTGTTGAACCCGTAGTTCTGGGTGCACGCCCACAGCTCGCCGGCAGCGTTCTCGGTCAGGCACGTGATGTGCGGCGGGCTGGCCAGCGCGGTCCAGGTCGCGCCGTTGTCGTGCGAGACCTCGCTGCCGACCGACTGGGTGGCGACCACGAGATCGTGGTTGCCGAGGCTGTTCTTGGCCGCGCGCACCACGAACCCGGGGATCGCCGTCGGCTTGTGATCGATCCTCCCCCAGCTCGTGCCCGAGTCGGTGCTGCGGTAGATCGAATCGCTGAGCAGGTTGTCGTCGAGCTCGACCCGGATGTAGACGTTGGCGGGGTTGTCGTTCTCGACCCCGACGACGTCGATCGTCGAGTTGGACATCAAGGTCAGGTCGGCGATGCTGAGCGCCGCCCAGGTCGCACCGGCGTTGGCGCTGCGGAACAGCAGGTGCTGGCGGACCATGCCGGCGTCGGGGGGCCCCGGCACGTAGGCGTAGCCGCTGAGGTAGACGATCTGCGGGTTCGACGGCGCGACCACGATCGTCTGCCACCACGTCACCGTGGCGGTCGGCACGCTCGGCATCGGGAACGTCGCGCCGTCGTCGGCGCTGCGGAAGATCTTGAAGTTCGGCGAGGTCGGCGGCGTGGCCGATGCGTCGCCCGGGTCCGACGCCGCGTAGTAGAACGCGTGATCGGGGCCGAGCGTCTCCGCCGAGACGAACGAGGCGCCGGCCGCCGTGGCGTCGAACGTGCAGCCGTTGCGCATCGCCTTGAGCCCGACGAACGTCGACGCGAACAGCGCGCCGGTCGTCGAGTACGAATAGTGCGGGTCGTACATCCCCTTGTAGCCGATCGCGTCCTCGCACATCCACGACCAGGTCTTGCCGCCGTCGTGCGACAGCACCAGCCCGAAAGTCAGGCCGATCGCGATCTCGCTATCTTTGCCCTGGCGGAAGTTGATCGACGAGGTCGCCGGCGGGCGGCCGTTCGCCGACGCCTCACGAGCCATCGCAGCGACGAGGAGACATGCGAGCGCGGTACGCCAGGCCATTCGCCGAGGGTAACCGCGCGCCGGTCGCCGCGCGAGCGCGAACCACGTGGCCGGCATCACGTTTCGCCCGGCGCGGCCCCCGACGCCGACCGACGCTACTTGGCCAGCCCGATCTCGCGCAGCCGCTCGGCGAGGTACGCCCCCGCGGTGATCGCCGGGAACCGCGGCGCCCCGCCGGTGCGCGCGACGCAGCTCGCCAGCGGCGTCAGATCGACGTCGGCGCGGGCGTGCACGAAGCACGGCATCGAGAACCGCTCGCTCGCCGCGTCGCCGGGGTTGACCACCCGGTGCGTCGTGCTCTTGTACAGCCCGTTGGTCACGTTCTGCAGCATGTCACCGGCGTCGACGACGATGGTGTCGAACCCGGTGTGGACCGGCATCCAGCTGCCGTCGTGGCGCAGCAGCTCGAGGCCCTCCGCCGTCGCGCCCGACAGCAGCGTGATCAGGTTGATGTCCTCGTGCGCCGCGGACCGGACCGCGCCCGGCGGCGTGCTCGGCGCGACCGGCGGGTAGTACAGCACGCGGATGATCGTGTCGCTGTCGCGCACCATGTCGGCGAACCGGCGCGCCGGCTCGTCGAGGTACGCCGCGCACGCCTCGAGCAGGATCTGGCCGAGCTGATCGAGGTGGCGGTACAGCTCGACGAGCGTCGGCCCGAACGCCGGCAGCTCGCGCGGCCACACGTTGGGGCCGAACGCGCGGTGCACCGGGTGATCGTCGGGGACGTCGGGCCGGCCGATCTGCCAGAACTCCTTGAGATCGGGCGCCGGCGAATCCCTGGCGTGCTCGGTGCCGAACCCGGTGTAGCCGCGCTGGCCGTGCTTGGCGGCGTCGTGGTAGCGCAGCTTGTCGGCGGCCGGCAGGTGGAAGAACGCGCGCGCGACCTCGTACGCGCGCCGGGTCAGCGCGTCGGGCACGCCGTGGTTGCGCACCGCGAAGAACCCGATCGCGGTGAGCGATTCTCCGACCGCGCGGATGAACCGGGCGCGCGGCTCGCCGCCCCGGGTCCAGTCCGCGAGATCCACGACCGGCACGACAGAGACGTTCTCGGCAGGCACGGCGCCCAGTATGCCGATCCGGATCGGCGCCGGCTACGCGGCGCGCGCGCTAGCGCGAGCATGCGAGCGCGTCCGGGTCCGTATAGCCGAGCGCTTCGCGAGGCGATCGAGGCTAGGAGTCCGTATGCCATACGGACTCCTGGCAGCGGTCCGGCGCACGCGCGACGCCGGCGGTGCGAGCTTTGCCGCGCGCCGGGTGCGGTTCACCCGGCGGACCAGCCGCGCGAGCCGCGCCGGCTCGGCGACCAGCGCGGCCTTGTCGGCGCGCGATAGCTGCTTGATCGCGTACTCGAGCCGCAGCGCGCGGCCGTGATCGCGGCAGCGCCGGACCAGCACCACCACCAGGGGGCCACGGCCCCGCGTGTAGCGCGCGCCGGTGCCGGCGTCGTGCGCGGCGATCCGCTGCGCGACGTCGCGGGCGATCCCGCAGTACAGCGTACCGTCGGCGCAGCGCGCGACGTAGACGTACCAGGCCGCGGCCACGCGTCAGCCGATCTTGTGCTCGATCTCGGGCGGCGACGCGAAGAACCGGTTGCGCCGCGGATCGTTGAACCGCCCGTAGTCGATCAGCCACGGCGTGACCTGCGCGGTGCCGTTCTCGAGCCGGATCGTCGCCGCCATCGGCGTCACCCCGCGATAGCTCGACTCGGGCGGCAGGTCGTTGTTGTCGGCGCCGCCGGCCGAGAACAGCGTGATCAGCGACGCCAGGTCGCCGTACATCGGGCGAAACCCCTCGTCGACCTTCTCGTGGCCGCGGATCAGGATCGAGCAGCCGAGCTTCTGCATGAACGCCTCGAACTGCAGCCGGCCGAACGGGAACCGCGCGTTCTGCGCCTGCAGATCCTCGGGGATGACGTCGGCGGTCGATGGATCCGACCACAGCATCTGGAACCGCAGCTCGGGGTCGTTGAACGCCGCGAAGTCGTGGAGCCGGGTCTTGATGTCGACGTCGCGCGGGATCCCGGCGTGGACGAACATCATGTCGTCGAAGAACAGCATGTTCGGCAGCTCCTCGAACAGCTTCATGTACTCGGCGAACACCTCGCCCGGCATGTGGTTGACCAGCGTGTTGATCGCCTCGGCCGGCTTGACGCCGCCGTAGATCCGGCCGCGGTACTCGATGTAGTACTCGTGGTTGCCGCGCAGCGGGAACACGTGGTCGGGCGCGGCGAGGAACAGCTCCATGATCGCGCGCAGCACACCGTTGTACGAGAACCGGCCGCGGTCGATGTAGTCGCCGAGCAGCACCAGCTTGGGCTCGGGCTGGCGGCGATCGAGCCGCCACGCCTCGAGCTTGGCGAAGAAGTCGGCCTGGAGCAGCGCGCCCTTGAGGCAGCTGTAGCAGCCGTGCAGGTCGCCGAGCACCGTGAGCTCGTAGCTCCGCCCCGGCGCCGCCGGGTGAATGTAGACGTGGCCATCGAGGAACGGAGCCTCGCCCGCGAACTCCGCGATGGTCTTCTTGCCGGCGAGCTTGCCGCGGCCGATCGCGCGCTGGACGTTGAGCTGGGCGACGAACCGCCGCATCAGATCGAGATCCGAGGCGACCTGGGTCCGGATCAGGGCCGGATCGGCCGAGTAGTGCTGCTCGAACCCGGCGAAGAACGGGTGGTTGTCGTGGCGCGACTGCAGCAGCGCCGGGTCGCCGATCGCGATCCGGTTCTCGTGCACGATCTCGAGCTCGTCGGGGCCGATCGCGGTCGTGGTGTCGAGCAGCGCCTCGAGCTCGTTGCGGAACTTCTGCTCGGCGGGGTGGACGCTGCCGTCGGCGTAGATCAGCTCGTCGACCGTGGCGAGCAGCTCGTGCTGGTTCGCCGGGTCGAAGGTCTGGAAGATCTCGTAGCTCTTGAGCTTGAGCTTGGCGTAGACGAACTTCTCGACGTCCTCGCCGTCGGCGACCGCCTCGTCGAACAGCTCCTTGACGCTGCGGTCGACCTGCTCGAACACCTCGAGGAAGTGGGTGACGAACTTGCCGATCACCTCGTCGCGGGTCCGGGTGTCGGCGTCGGGCATCGCGGCCTTGGCGCGCGCGGTGACGAGCTGGCGAATGTAGATCCGGACGAACGTCTTCTCGGTGAAGTCGAACTCGCCGTCGATATATCCGAACGCCGTGAGGTAGAAGATGATGGCATTCATCTGCTGCTCGGCGACGTCGGGGTTGCTGCTGAAGGTAAGCATCGACCTGACCTCGATTATTCACCATGACGTCGGGGGAAGCCGCCCTGCATCGCCATTTCGGCGAGCCATTTTGGCCGCCCGGCGGCCGCCCGGCAGCCGCCCGGCCGCTGACCGAGGGCTTCGCGGGGGCGCCGGATGCTGGTTTCGTGATCCGCCGCAAAACCACTGGTATGATTTTCACCGTGCGCTGGGGATTCGCTGCCATCGGTAGTCTTGCGCCCGCGGTGTTCGCGGCCGCCGCCGCGCACGCCGAGCCCCAGCTCGAGGCGAGCGGCTTCGTGGGGGTCGATCGGTTCGGGATCCACACCGCGCTCGGGAATTCCTGGGCTCGCGAGCAGGTCCCGGACACCTCGCCGCTGGTCGGCGGCCGGCTCGGCTGGCTCGTGGCGCCGTCGCTGCCGGGCCACCTGCAGCTCGCGGTCGAGGCCGAGTTTGCGTTCGCGGCGGCGTCGACCGGCGATAGCGTGCTCGACGGCCGGATGACCTACTTTGCCCCGGTCTACGAGTGGCGCGCCCACGCGCTGCTGCGGCTGCCCCGGGAGCGCCTGATGTCGCCCCACCTCCTGGTCGGTGCCGGCGGTGACACGATCGCCTCGTCGTCGCCGTTCATGGCCAAGGAGACCGAGCCGGTGGTCTACTGGGGCCTCGGCGTCAGCGTGCCGGTCTCGACCGCGTGGCGGCTGCGGATCGACCTGCGCCACGGCATCATGGCCGCGCGCGACGGCGGCCTGACCTCGGCGCTCGAGCTCCAGCTCGGCCTGGGGACATCGTTCGGGGCGGCTGCCGCCCCCGCGGTCGCGCACGTCGTCGTGGTGCCGCCACCGCCCGAGCCCGAGCGCGTCCCCGAGGTCGCGCCCGAGCCCGATACCGACGGCGACGGCATCATCGATCGGCTCGACCAGTGCCCCAACGAGCCCGAGGACAAGGACGGGTTCCAGGACGCCGACGGCTGCCCCGATCTCGACAACGACAACGACGACATCCCCGACCCGCGCGACGCCTGCCCGCTGGTCCCCGAGACCCGCAACGGGTTCGAGGACGACGACGGCTGCCCCGACGAGCTGCCGGCCGACGTGACCGCCGCGCTCGCCACCCCGATCAAGTTCGAGGCCCGGCGCGCCCGGGTCACCCGCCCGGCGGGCACCGCGCTGCGCCCGCTGATCGCGATGCTCGAGGCCCACCCCTCGATCCGGCTGTCGATCATCGGCCACGCCGAGCGCGCCGGCGCGCCCGGTGACGATCTCGCGAAGCGCCGCGCCGATGCGATCAAGTGGTACCTCGTCGATCAGGGCGTGATCGAGGACCGGCTGGCGACCAGCGTCGGCGCCGCGCTCAAGTTGCGCGACAAGGCGCCGCCGGTCAGCTTCGAGCTGATCGTGAAGCCGCCCGCCACGGCGGCGGCACCAGCGGCCCCACCAACACCAGCCCCAACGCCCGCCAAGCCCCCGGCGCCGACGCCCGCCAAGCCCCCGATGGCGCCGGCTACCAGCCCCGCGGCGTCTCCGGCTGCCAAGCCGACGACTCCACCACCCGCCAAGCCCGCAGCGGCGGCGACGCCCGCCATCAAGCCGTAGCCGCTACGGCAGCACCAGCTCGCGCGGGTTCGGCAGCACGCCTGCCTTGCTCTTGAAGTTGCGCTGCGCGCAGATCAGCTCGACGTGCCGCGGCTTCATCGCGCAGTCGGGGATCCGGCCGGCGACCTGCAGGTGCGCCTTGCCGCCGCAGTACGCCGGGTAGTCGGTGCCGTTGCGCTGCGCGACCAGCTGGCCGCTCGCGTCGAAGAACCGGGTCTCCCAGCGATCGATGTCGCCCTCGAACCGGAAGTACGACAGGTCGCAGAATTGCCCGGTATCCGCGATCTCGCAGTACACCGGCTGGGTGTCGCGCGCGAGCGCCTTGCGAAACGCCGCGAGGTTGTCCGCGAGCGTGACGCAGCCCTTGGTGCCGCACGCGAGATCCTTCATGCAGATGCAACCACTCGTGCCGCACACCAGCGACTCGGTGTCGCTGATCTTGGTGATCTTCGCGCCGGCCGCCGCTAGATCCGCGACCGTCAGCAGCTTGGCCGGCGTGACCTTGTCGGCCGGTCCGGCACCGGGCGTCCCGGACGTTGCGGGCGCGGCCGAGGCCGCACCACACGCCGCAAGCAGCATCACGACAGCGAGACCGCGCATGGAACATCAACGACCGGCGCCCGCAGCTTATTCACGGAGCCGCCGAGAGAGAGCCTTGATGTTCGGGCTCCGTATCGTCGTAGGCGGTCGTGCAGCCTCGGGAAGTCGGGTCGATCGGAGACCCACCATTTTTCACGTTTGCGCACGGCACGTCGGAGACCCACGCCAAGTCGATCCGACAAGACGGACTGGTTGTTCAACACGCGATCCGCCACATGCGGGGCTCCGCGCGTCCCGGCTCGTTTCACGTATGCGAGAGCATCCAGCTAGACCGGCGGAACCCTGGCATGCAACTCGCCTACGAGCTCGGTATGCGCGTATCGCCGCGCCCGGTCGTCCTGCTCGGTCAGCTGCCGCGCCGGCTGTTCCAGGAGACAAAGGTACAGCAGCCGGCGTCCTCAGTGTTCGTGCCAAGCAGTCGAGACGAAGGCAAGCCGCTCATTGACTAGCTTTTATCCACTATCCCTTCCGAAGGCGCCACAGGATCTATCTGACTCCCCGACCTTCTGGACTTCGAGAGTCCTTGAATGGCTGGAAGGGTTCAGGGGGACACCGGCATTCAGCCCCTCGCTCATCGAGCCGGACCATGCACCCGAGATTGCAGATGCGATCGTCGATGCGCTCAAACAAGGCTGGCTGGATCCTCATCAATTGGGAGCGTTGGGTGATTTGTTGGCCGATCCGGCCACCGAGGAAGCGGGTCGGCTCCGCTTACGCAATGACGAAGCGATACGCGTCACGATTACCAGTAGTGGGCGACGTGCCTTGCGGTGTATGCGTTTTTATCGCCAGCTCAAGTCCGCGAGCACGGATATGCTTACAAAATTGAAGGATGAGATTACCCGCGTGCTCGCGCATCCCTCACCTGAACATGAACCCGATGATCTCGACGAACTCCGAGACGAGCTCATTGTTATCGCCGAGCTGCTTCAGGAAGCTGGGTAGTTTTCAGAGCTTGCCCGGGCGCACCAGCAGCCGGGCCCACGCCGCATACTCGCGGACCAGCCAGCGCACCGCGCGCCGGCGGTCGCGGTACTCGACGCTATCTTCGATGTGCCAGACGTGAGCATCAAAGCCGGCGTCGCGGAACAGCCGCGCACCGCGCCGGCCGTGGTACGGCTGGGACACCAGCCACACCGAGCGCACGCCGCGGGCTTCGAGCAGCGGCCGGCTGAACCGGGCGTTCTCGAAGGTCGAGCGCGAGACGCGCTCGACCTTGACGTCGGTAACACCGAGCGCGCGGAGCCCGTCGGCCATCGCGTCGGCCTCGGAGTTCGGCGCGCCCCGGGTCACGCCGCCGGTCGCGAGCACGAACGCGCCGCCCCCGGCATGCCACAGCGCCGCCGCGGCCTCGACCCGCTCCGCGGCCGCCACCGACAACGCTCCGTCCTCGGTCAGCGCCGCCCCGAGCACGACGATCGCATCGAGCGGCTGCAGCGGCTCGCGCATCACCAGCGGCCGCTCGAGCCAGGTCGCCACGCGATCGATCACGCGATCGGGCACGCCGCGGGGCCCGCGACCAGGCACGCCGCGGGGCCCGCGACCAGGCACGCCGCGAGGCGCATCACCAGCCACTCCTCATCCATCGCTCACTTACAGTCGAATGTTTCAGGAGCGAGCCCCAGTTGACGGGCGAGCTTCTTGAGGAGGATGTCCGAGACCTCTTCCCTCAGTCCGTGATGTAATGAAATGGGCACAGTTCGCTGGCCATCCCGTTTGATCTTGAAATGGGATCCACCGCCGGTGGCAGATTCCCACTCAAAGCCCAATTCCTGAAGGATACGCTTCAGCTCGCTGGCGCGCATTGCCATTCGCGATCCTCCGATGCACTACGCTTCAGCCGGTCAGCGCGATACCACGCTCTCGCGCCTGGAAAAACGTCTCGCGCGCCCCCTCAGATGAGAGGTGCGACGACGTCATTGAACGCTGATAGCGAAGGAAAAACTGCGCCGCGATCACCACCTTGCTAGCGTCTAAATTTTCATGGGAGATATCGTTCAATACTTCCTGGAGCGTTCCGAAGCGATTCGAGGGTTGTTCAGCGACGAAGCGAAGCAACGCCCAGCCTTCATCATCGGGGTCGGTCCGTCTCTCCAACGGATCTACACCAGCACGTAGATCTTCGAGAACGATCTCGTTCGTCGATTCAAGCAGCAGTCTGATCGCCGTGCCTGGATCATCGGCCTGGGCCAGGGTGTCGAATTCGAGACAATGGGCGACCCACTTCCCCGCCACATCCGGCGCTGGTTCCACGATGGCCCAGCAGGGATAGTCGCGCCGCTCAACCTTCTTGGTGATGCGACGGTTCATGGGTCCAGTATGTGGTGACAATGCGCCGGACGCAAGTTCAACCATTTGAGATCGCTGGAGAAATATTTCACCAAGAAAACTAGACGGATGCCGCACCGTGTGAGGGGCTCAAATGTAACGGGAAGGCGTATGAATGCTTCTCCGTAGGAGCTTCTTTGACCGATCCCGACGCAGGTCAGGTCTCGGCGAGGGCGTCGCGCACGGTGAGCCGGGCGGCCCGGCGCGCCGGCAGGAAGCTGGCGGCCACGCTGCCGACCACGACCACCGCGAGCCAGCCGGCGATCGCGAGCGGCGAGATCACGAACCGGGCGGCGATGAAGCCCTGGCCGCTGAGCAGGTGATCGACGTGGTGGGTGACCGGCGCGCGACCCGGCCGCTGCTGGCGCCGATCGCCTTCATCATGCCGATCTCGCGGGTGCGCTCGAGGACGCTGACGACCAGCGCCGCGGCGAGCCCGAGCAGGCCGACCAGCGCCAGGATGCCGGCGAGCACGACCGCCGCGCGGGTGATCACGAGGACGTGATCGTCGAGCGCGGCGTGCATCACCGCCAGCGGCTCGATCCGCTCGATCGCCAATCCGGCGCGAACCTTGTCACTCGCCCCGGCGCCCACTCCGGCATTCGCCCCGACGATCATTCCAGCACTCGCCCCGGCGCCCACTCCGGCATCCGCCCCGACGATCCCGCCGGCGGCGGCCACCGCGCGCGACACCGCTGCCGTGACGGCCGCCGGATCGGCGCCCGGCGCGAACCCGACGGTGCGCCCGGCTGGCGAGCCGTCGCTGTTACCCGGAGGCTGAGCACGTCATTCGTGAGGTGGGCTTTCGGGGAGTACGAGCTGACGCGATTGACACTGCGTGCGTCTCGCAACCATGCTTGCCACCATGAACAAGCTACAATCGACGAAGAAACGGCTGTCGTTCTCGAAGGAGACGCTTCGCAGTCTGGGGAACCAGGAGCTCAAAGCTGTTGTGGGCGGCTTTAGTGCGAACCCTGATGTTTGTGTCACGAAGAATACTCCGGATTGCACGAGCTTCATCGGTCCCTGTCAGGCGGTGTGAGCCATGACCAAGCGACAACCGACGAAGAAACGGCTCTCGTTCTCGAAGGAAACACTCCGCAGCCTGGGGAACCAAGAGCTCAAAGCTGTTGTAGGTGGCTATAGTGGATTGAACCCTGATAACTGTATTACGGGGGACCATCCGAATTGCGTGAGCATCAACGGTCCCGCGTGCCAGGCGGTGTGACCGGTCCGGTCGTGGCCCCGCCGGCTACGGCGCGTCGAGCCGGTCGGGCAGGTCCGCGACCACGTAGCTGAGCGCGGCGACCGCGGCGACGTCGGCGGCGAGCGCCGCCGGATCGACCTTGTCGAGCGTGTCGGCGTCGGTGTGGTGGATGTCGAAGTAGGTCCGGCCGTCGACGTCGAGCCCGAGCGTCGGGACGCCGGCCGGCTCCATCGGGCCGATGTCGGTGCCGCCGTGGCCGGTGACCACGCGGGTCGCGCCGACCGCGGCCAGAAGGCCCGCGATCTCGGTGATCCGCGCCTTGACCCGATCCTGGACCTCGGGCTTGGTCCCGACCGAGAACCCGCGCGGCGCGAACCCGCCGCTGTCGGACTCGACGGCGAGCACGGTGCGCGCCAGCTCCCCGGCGTGATCCTTGGCGTAGCCGTCGCCGCCGCGCACGCCGTTCTCCTCGTTGGTGAACAGCACCACGCGGATCGTCCGGCGCGGCTGGAGCCCGAGCCGGCGCAGCGTGGTCAGCGCCTGCATCATCGTGACGATCCCGGCGCCGTCGTCGTGCGCGCCCTGGCCCACGTCCCACGAGTCGATGTGGCCGCCGATCACGACGATCTCGTCGGGCTTGTCGCGGCCGCGCAGCTCGCCGATCACGTTGGCCGACTCGGCGTCGGGCAGCATCTGGTCGTCGGCGCGCAGGTGCACGGTGACCGGGCCCTCGGCGGCGAGCCGGGTGAGCAGCGTGGCGTCCTCGACGGTGATCGCGAGCGCCGGGATCTTGGTGATGCCGTCCTCGTAGGCCGTCAGGCCGGTGTGCGGCGTGCGCAGGCTGTGGGCGGTGACCGAGCGCATCAGCACCGCGACCGCGCCGTACTTGGCCGCGCGCGCCGGGCCCTTGGCGCGGTACTGCACGGTCTCGCCGTAGCCCGAGCCCTTGTCCTCGCTCCACGCCGGCATCGCGACGTCGTAGACCACGATCGCGCCCTTGACCTGGGCCTGCTTGGCGTCGAGCTCGGCCCAGTCGTGCACGACGACGATCGGCGCGGTGATCCCGGCCTTCGGGGTGGCGACCGAGCCGCCGAGCCCGAGCACGCGCAGCGGCCGCGCGACCGGCGCGACCAGCTCCGCCGCCTCGGCGCCGCGCACCCAGTGCGGCACCATGACCTTCTCGGTGTGGACGTCGTGGCCGTCGTCCTTCATCGCCTGGGCCGCCCACGCGATCGCGCGGCCGAGCGCGGCCGAGCCCGAGATCCGGTTGCCGATGTGATCGGTGAGGTACGCGAGCTTGGCGTACGCGCCGCGATCGGCGCGCGCCGCGGCGATGATCTTGTCGACGGTGTCGCGGTAGCGCGCGGCGATCGCCGACGGCGGTGCGGTCGCCGCGGCGGCGGCAGGAGCCGCGCCCGGACCGAGCGCAGGGATCGCGGCCGGGGCCGGCGCGCCGTACGGCTTGGTCTCGGACACCCACGCGGGAATGTGCGCGGGCGCCGGCTCCGGGGCGCAGCCGAGCAACACGACAGGTAGCAACCAGGCCTTAGTCATTGATCTCGAGGGCTCCCCATCCGACGAGCAGAGCCCATAGGGGCCCGCCCCAGCTTCGCGCAACGGAGTTGCGCATCAGGCGAGCTCCGCGGGCTCGGGAGCGGCCTCGCCCACCGGGACCGGTACGACGCCGCGCCGCGCGAGCTCGACGAGCAACTCGATCACCGCGACCAGCCGGTCGGGGGTGGCCGAGGCGCGGCCGAGCGCGAGGTCCGACAGCGGCATCGGGTGATCGAGCGGCGCACCGCGGCCGGGATACACCCGGTAGCGCACGCTCTCGTTGTCCCAGTACGCGATCCAGCCGTCGATCGCCGCCACCGCGCGGGCGCGCAGCCCGTCGTCGAACAGCTTGTGGAACGCGCGCGCGCTGCCGCGGGTGCGGAACCGCTCGTCGAACTGCGGATCGCCGGTGCGGAACACCGGCGCCGCCGGCGGCCCCGACGGGTTGATCCCGAGCGAGCGCGGCGGGATCGCCCACGCGGTGAGGGTCGCGCCGCGCAGCTCGTCGATCTCGCGGCCGAGCACGACGTCGAGCGCGAGCACGCAGCCGTCGATCCGCTCGATCCGCGCGCGCACCGGGATGCCACCGGCATCTCCGGCGATCACCGACGACGCAAACCCGGCCTCGCCGCGCGCGGTCAGGCTGTGGACCTCGCCGAGCGCCCGGCGCAAGCCCTGCGCGACCTGCCCGAGGTACGCCGACCACGCCGGGTCGGCGATCGGTGGAGTCTCGCTCGCGATCGGCGTCACCGCGAGCTCGTCATCGCGCACCGTGCGCGCGGCCTCGGCGATCAGCGCCACGCCGAGCAGCGGCAACAGGTAGTGGTGCGGCCACTTGAACGCATAGCCGCCGAGCACGATCAGCGCGATCCCGGCGCCGATCGTCCGGCGCGCCGCGGTGCCGGCCAGCGCGCACGACATCAGGGTCCAGCCCAGGGTCGCCGCCGCGAGCAGGTACATCGCGAGCCGCGGATCCGGCTGGACCGAGGTCAGCTCGATGCCGGTCGCGAGCGCGGTGGCCTTGGCCAGCTCGGCGTACCAGCCGCGCGCGAGCACCGCCCCGGCGCCGGCGATCGCCATCGCGACGATCAGCGGCGCGGGCCGGATCACCGCGCGCACGAACGGCCGCGGCGCGAAGCAGTACGGCGTGACCAGCGCGACCAGCCACAGCGCGAGCTGGCCGATCCGCTCGAGCATCACGCCGGGGCCGTCGAACATGTTGTCGGGCCACAAGAACCGCGCGCCGATCGCGTCGGCGGCGTGCAGCAACAGCGGCACCGCGAGCAGCGGCAGCCCGACCATCAGCCCGGCGTCGCGGCGCTTGCCGAACGCCGACGCGCCCTGCGCGATCACCGCCGCGGCGAACGCGATCTCGAGCAGCAGGCTCAGGGTCGCCGGTGCATCGCACACCAGCGGCACCGCCGCGAGCAGCGCGGTGATCGCGACCAGCCCCGCCGCGACCAGGGTGCGCGGATCGCGCGAGTCACGCGAATCGCTCGGGTCGCCGGCCGCCGCGAATACCTTCCAGCACCGCGCCGCGAGCACCAGCACCGCGAGCGTGCCGGCGAAGTAGAACAGGAACAGCCCGCCGTAATCGAGGTAGGTGTGCCACCACGGTGGCGCGGTCGCCGCTGGTCGCAGCATGGGGACCGCGACCCGGTTGATCGCAACCTCGAGGAAGGCGACCAGCAAGAGCACGTGGACGGCGGTCAACCCGACGAGGCGGCGTGGCAACTCAAAAAACGTAGCCGTCTAGCGCAGTTGGGTCAAGCTGCACGCCAAAAACTGAGGACTCGTCCCAGGTAGGACTTATCCTACATGTCGTGAAACAGCCGACCATAACCATCGCGCGTCTGCTTGCGGCCGGGTCGGCGCTCTTGTTCGCCGCCGGATCGGCGCTCGCATCTCCGCAATCTTCCAAACAACCGCTGGTCCTGATCGACCCGGGCCACGGTGGTAGCAACCTGGGCGCGGCCGGCGTGACCGGGCTTCACGAGAAGCAGCTGTCGCTGGCGATCGCCGGCCGGGTCGCCGAGCGGCTGCGCGGCCGGGGCATCGCGGTCCAGCTGACCCGCACCGCCGATCGGACGTTGACCCTGCGCCAGCGGGTCGCGATCGCCGATCGCGCGACCGCCGACGTGTTCGTGTCGATCCACGCCAACGCGTCGCCGACCCGCAGCCAGCACGGCTACGAGACCTACGTCGTGACCGCCCGCGGCCTCGACGTCGACGGCCGCGCGCTGCGCGGCGAGCCGATGACCCCGCGCCCCGGGGTCGATCCGGAGACCGCGCTGGTGCTCGACGACGTCGAGCGCGGCGCCGCGCAATGGGAGGCCGCCGAGCTCGCCACCCGCATGCAGCACGCGCTACGCGACCGGCGCGGCCCCGACGGCGACCGCGGCGTGCGCCAGGACGCCCAGCACGTCCTGCTCGGCGCCACGATGCCCGCCGTGCTGGTCGAGGTCGGCTTCATCGATCACCCGATCGAGGGCCGCCAGCTCGCCGATCCGGCGGTCCAGGCCCAGCTCGCCGACGCGATCTCCGAGGCGATCGCCGACCAGCTCGCCGACTGACCCACGAGTCCGCGAGCGGCGATCTGCGTCCGTGGCCGCGGTTACCCCGAGGTCGGGCGCGGCCCGAACGGCGCCGCCGGCGGCGCGTCGGGGTTCCAGATGTTGGTCTGCTGGTACTGGTTCGAGTCCATCAGCGTGAAGCCGACGAACAGCGACGCCGCGAGGATCGCGCCGACGAACACGACGGTGTGAAACAGCCGGTCGTACTTGAGGTGCATGAAGAACAGGATGACGAGCGTGGCCTTGAGCACCGCGATCGCCATCGCCATCGCGAGGTTGATGTTCGCGCCGAAGTCGACCTTGGTCGCGAGCACGGTCACGATGGTGAGTACGAGGAGCGTGCCGCCGGTCGCGACCAGGACTTTGATCGGGGCGACGTGCGACAGGCCGTGATGATCGTCGTCGTGATGCGAATCTGCTGCTGACATGGGGGCCTCTCGCGCTCCTAGTGGATCAGGTAGAGCAGCGGGAACAGGAAGATCCAGATCAGGTCGACGATGTGCCAGTACAGCGCGGCATAGTCGATCGGCCCGAAGTAGTCCGGCGTGAACTGACCCTTGATCGAGCGGATCAGCAGCCAGGTGAACACGCCGATGCCGAAGATCACGTGGATGCCGTGCAGGCCGGTCATCGCGAAGTAGATCGTGAAGAACATGTTGGTGTGCTCGGGCGGCGGACCGGCGGCCTCGAGCTCGTGCTCTTCATGGGTGGTGAGCTGGTGGCGCGGCTGGATCGCCGACTTGCCGAGCTGGAGCTGCTGCTCTCGGTCGGCGAGCAGGTCCCCGGCGTCGCCCGCCTTGGGCGGCGCCTTGCATTCGGCCTTGATCCGGATGTCCTCGCGCTCGACGGCGTCGCCGTACTCGACGAGGATGCCGACG
>DATBBB010000033.1:0-7030 GCA_036271215.1 Kofleriaceae bacterium
CGTACAGCCCGACCTGGCCGTGGCGGCGCCCCGCCGACAGGAACTGCAGGCCGAGCGTGGTCTTGCCGCTGCCCGAGGGCCCCAGGACGATCGTGCTCGAGCCGCCCGGCAGCCCGCCGCGCAGCATCGCGTCGAGCCCGACCACGCCGAAGTCCGCCGGCTCGACCGCGCGCGGCTGCGGATCATCCTCGTCGGGGCTGCGCAGCAAGGTCTCGATCCGCGGCCGGATCTTGATCCCGGCCGACGAGATCTCGAGCGCATGGCGGCCGCGCAGCTGGCTCGTGCCACGCAGCTTGCGGATCAGCACGTAGCGCAGCGACTGGACGCCGACCAGGGTGTCACCGAGCTCGATCAGGCCGTCGACCATCGTGTGCTCGGAGCGGAACCCCGTCACGCGCTCGGTCGACGACAGCAGCACCACGGTGCAGTCGGTCATCCCGCTGATCGTCTGCAGGCCGTGGATGAACTTCTTGAAGTCGCGCGCCGACGGCGCGAACTCCTCGGCCGAGACCAGGCCATCGAGCACGACGAACGTCGCCTTGCGCGCGTAGATCGATTCCTGGATCGACTTGAGCAACCCATCGAGCCCGGTCTCCTCGAGGACCTTGAACGCGCTGATGTAATAGATCGACGACGAGATCAGCTCGGGGCGGAAGAACGCCATGCTGCGCAGGTGCGAGATCAGCCGGGTGTGCGACTCGGCGAGCAGGGTCATGTAGACCGTGCTGTCGCCGCGGCTGGCGCGGTGGAAGCAGATCTGGTTGCCGAGGATCGTCTTGCCCGCGCCGGGCGTCCCCTCGACGATATAGACCCCGCCCTTGAACAAGCCACCATTGAGGATGGTATCGAGTCCAGGGACACCCGTATCCACGCGTCCCATACTTCGGGTATCGGCCATGGGAGTTATTCAACCACGAGGCTAGACCGCAGGTGGCCGGTCGGGGCGGAGTGATTCAGCGGGTTTTCGACAATATCCAGCATTGGTTTTCTCGGTCGCGCCAGCACTCCGCGCCAAGGGCGGAGGCACTGATACAAGAACGGCTCCAAGTTATCGAATCCACGAATCGTATTTCAAGCTTCAGGGCGAAGTTATGGCGGGATGCTACTGTGCGATCACGCGCGGTGAGGCAAATCCGCACGGGCTATTTTCCCGGTCGTCGATAGACCGAGACGATCGGCACCCCGTCGCTGCACAGCACGAACACCGGCTGCACCGTGCCGTACGACGCCCAGATCAGGTAGTCGTGCCGGTTGAAGTGCAGCTCGTGGATCACGATCGCGAGCTGGCTGCGGTCGATGCCGGCCTGCTCCCAGCCGGCGTCGGTGAGCGTGGTCGGAATCAGGCCCTGGTGCTGGTAGATCGACCACGCCGGCGACGCGTCGTGGGTGTACACGGCGGTCGTGCCGGTCGGCGCCGCGTCGGCGATCAGCACCGGGAGCACGCCGCGCGCGGCCACGCCCCAGAACTGCCGGTTCATCCCGAGATCGGCGCCGCCGGGCGCGCCGCCGGCGAGCGTGTTGTACCAGGTCAAGGCGTACGGCTCGGCGACCACGACCTCGGCCGCCGCGGCGAGCACGACGCAGCCGGCGACCCCGGCGATCATCGCCGGCGCGGGGATCCGGCGCACGGCGCTGGCCGCCCGCCGCGCGGCCCACACCACGCCCACGCCGGCGGCGATGCAGATCGTCGGCAGCGCCGGCATCCAGTGCTTCTCGGCCCCGAAGATCGGCGTCGAGCCGAGCACGAACGGCCCGATCGACGCGGCGAACGACAGCGCGAGCAGCAGCACGGGCGCGCCACGATGAGCGCGGGCGGGCCGGCGCACCCGCTCGGAGATCCACACGCCGGCGCCGAGCGCCGCGGCGGCGAGCGTGGCGACCGGCACGGTGAACAGCGTGGTGACCAGCGCGACGTGCCACGGGAACCGCGGCGCGTTCCAGTTGCGGCCGAGGTACTCGTAGTTGTAGTGCACGTGGTTCAGGTGGAACGCGAGCCAGTCGCGCACGTGGTGGATCGGCGCGAACCACAGCCACGGCCACACCGCGTACAGCGTGACCGGCCCGAGCACCGCGAGCGAGACGATCACGCGCCCGCGGTAGCCGAGCACCGCGCGTAGCCGGGCCCCGAGCCCGCGCCCGAACCCGGGCCGGTCGGGCTGTCCGGGATCCGGACGGGTGGCGCGCCACGCGATGACCAGGTAGTGCGCGCCGAGCGCGAACGGCAACAGCAGCGCGGTGTGCTTGGTCGCGAGCGCCAGGCCCCACAGCACGCCGACCTGCCACGGCCAGCGCCGGCCGTCGAGCGCGCGGAAGTACGCGACCACGGTGGCGAACCACAGGGTCATCGTCGGCGCGTCGAAGCACGCGAGCCCGGCGTGGAACACCGCGCGCGGCAGGCCGATCAGGACCAGCGCGGCGACGATCGCCTCGGCCAGCCCCCACAGCTCGAGCACGAAGCCGTACACGATCAGCACCAGCACCGCGTGGAGCACCGCCGATGGCAGCCGGAACGCTGTGACCTCGCCGGCGAGGCCGAGCTTGCCGTGCACGAGCTGCTCGGACAGCCCGAACAGGGTCTTCATCAGCGCCGGGTGCTCGCGGTTGTTGTCGGTCGGGTTCGGCCCGCCGAACGTCTGGGTCACCGAGCGCTCGTCGATCCCGTGGTCGCGGGTGACCAGGCCCGTCCACCACGCCGCGTAGCGCGCGCCGGCCTGCATGTAGACGACCTCGTCGCGCGCGATCCCGACGCCGCGCTGGTTGACCACGACCAGGATCAGCGTGACCGCCGCGAGCGCCCAGCCGATCGCGCGGTGGCGCACCGTCATTGCCGCGCCTCCGCCGCGAAGCACAGCTTGCGGTTGGCGTCGGCCGCGCGCGCGACGAACGTGACGTCGGCGGGGCCCGGCGGCGTGGTCGCGGTGAACCTGACCCAGCCGTCGTCGACCCCGGCCCCGGCCGAGGCGATCACCCGGCCGGCGAGCTCGACGTCGATCCGGACCGGCGACCGGACGTCGCGCCGGGTGAATACGTCGGCGATCCCGACGTAGCCGACCAGGGTCCGGCCGAGCGGGAACGCCGGGAACGTGATCCGCAGCGGCGTGCCCGGCGCCGGGCTGACCTGGACGCAGCGGTGCGGCGCGAACCCGACCTCGGCGAGCACCACGGCGGGATGGGCGCCCGGGCCGGGCGGCGTTGCCGGCAGCGTTGCCGGCGGCGGTGCGGACAGCGTCGCGCTGGCCGCGCGGTCGAGCACGTCGCCGACCACGACGGCCGGCGGTCGGTCGTAGCGCCGCACCCGCACGCCGGCGTGATCCTCGGTGACGGCCGGGACCAGGTCCGCGGTGTCGGACGCCTGCGCGCCGCGGATCGCGAGCTCCCAGATCCGGCCGTAGCGCGCGGCGTCCATCCGCGCGGCGTCGGGCAGCGCGATCAGATCGCCGAGCTCGCGGCGGCCGATCGGATCGACCCACGCCGGCGCGAAGACGATCAGGTCGCCCGGCCGGTACCCGGCGCGCACGGCGGCGGCCGCGGCCTGCCACGCGGCGTCGCCCGGCACCGAGGTCGCGTCGCGGCGCGCCGCGCAGACCTCCCAGCACGCGATCCCCGCCAGCACCAGCGCCGGCACGGCGGCGATCGACGCGGCCCTCGCAGACAACGCGCTGACGCTACCACGCGCGGCCAACTACGTTAATGTCGCCGCGTGCGGGCGTATGCAGCGCTGTTCGCGATCGGCCTCGCGGTCTACGGCGTCCTCGCCTGGGATCGCGTGTGGCACCCGTCGCCGGCGCCGCACTTCGTCTACCAGGCCGACGCGTGGCTGCACGGCCAGGCCGCGATCGAGCCGCCGCTGACCGGTGACGACTGGGCCAAGGTCGAGACCGTGGCGCTCGATGACGGCAGCACCGCCCAGGGCCGCCGGCTCTCGACCCGGCCGGCGTTCCGCACGCTCGATGGCCGCGAGCTGCCCGCGGCGCGGATCCGGGGCTCGCTCGGCAAGACCGCGTACATGTCGTTCCCGCCGTTTCCGACCGTGCTCATGCTGCCCGGCGCCGCGATCGCCGGGCGCGCCGGCAACGACGTGATCCCGACCCTGCTGGTCGCCGCGCTGATCCTGCCGCTCGCGCTACTCGTGCTGCGCCGGCTCGCCGCCTCCGGGCTGTCGCGCCGCTCGCCGGCCGACGAGCTGTGGCTGGTCGCGACCCTCGCGTTCGGCAGCGTGCTGTGGTTCGCAGCGGTCCAGGGCGAGGTCTGGTACACCGCGCACGTCGTCGGTGTGGCGCTCGCGCTGGGCTACGCGTGGGCGTCGATCGAGGCCCGCCACCCGGTGATCGCCGGGCTCGCGCTCGGGGCCGCCGCGCTGACCCGCACCGCGATGGCGTTCATGGTCGTGCTGTTCCTCGGCGAGGCGTGGCGGATCCACGGCGGGCTCGCCGCGTGGCGCACCGATCGCGGCGCCGTGCTGCGCGCGCTGCGCCGGCCGGTGCTGCAGTTCGCCGCGCCGGTCGCCGGGTTCGCGCTCGCCGGGCTCGCCTACAACTACGTCCGGTTCGGCGCACCGACCGAGTTCGGCCACACCTACCTCGACGTCCGCCAGCAGGCGCAGATCGAGCAGTTCGGCCTCGCGAGCTACCACTACCTCGCGCGCAACCTCGCCGTCGCGTTCACCTTGCTCCCCGAGCTGTCGCCGCGCGCGCCGTACGTCCAGATCAGCGGCCACGGCCTCGCGCTGTGGTTCACCACGCCGGTGCTGGTGCTGCTGATCTGGCCGCGCGACCGCAACCCGCTGCACCGCACGCTGTGGCTGTGCGTCGCCGCCGTGGCGCTGCCGTCGCTGCTGTACCAGAACAGCGGCTGGGTCCAGTTCGGCTACCGGTTCAGCCTCGACTACCTGGTGCTGCTGATCATGCTGCTCGCGATCGGCGGCCGGCCGCTGACCTGGGTCGCCAAGACCCTGATCGTCGCCGGGATCGCGATCAACCTGTTCGGCGCGCTGACGTTCGATCGGTCGTGGAAGTACTACCGGGTCGGCGGCAACGCCTACGACGTCGTCGTGGCGCACTGACCGGCTACGGCAGCCAGTCGAGCTCGCGCAGCACGGTCTGGCCGCGCTGGAACCCGGCCTCGAGCAACTCGACGCGAACGGCCTTGTCGAAGAACCCCGAGAACGCGTTGCCCGACAGCTGTTCGACCGGCCGGATCCGCACCAGATCGACGCTGCGCCGGCCGGTCCAGCCGATCGCGTCCATCACGCGGCCGAGCTGGACCTGATCGATCACGCCGTGCTGGACCAGCTGCGCGAGCTTGCCGAGCGTGGTGTTGACGTCGAGCGCGTCGCGCAGATCGCGGTACAGCCGCTCGTCGGTCAGCATCTCGGCGAGGTGGCCGATCAGGCCGATGCCGCGGAGCTCGACCGGCGCGACCGGCTGCTCGACCGAGGTCGACACCACCACCACCGCGTCGATCGTCGCGCCGAGCGCGCCGTCGATCGCCCACTTGACCGGCGTGTTGTTGACCGTGCCGCCGTCGACGCACGGCCCGAGGTTGCCGACGGTGACCGGCGCGAACACCAGCGGGAACGCGGCCGAGGCGGTCGCCGCGGTGAACACGCTCTCGAGCCCGGCCTCGGTGGCGAACGCGTCGCTGTCGAACTCGCAGATCGACTCGTAGGTCGTGGCGGCCTGCGGCCCGATCGCGCTCGGCGTGCCCTGCAGCGGTGCGACGACGATCCGCAGGTTGATGTCGGCCGGGATCGCCGGCTGCGACGGCCGGACGTTGTCGCGCAGCAGCGCGAGCAACTTGCGCTGATCCGAGCTCCCGGCGCGGTCGATCAGATCGCCCAGGTTGGGGTGGAACACCTCGGCCCACTCGGCGTGATCGCGCCACAGCGTGTGCAGGGCCTCGGCGCCGCCGCGGACGTCGCCGGTGCGCACCGCCGCGGCGAGCAAGGTCCCGTTGAGCGCCCCCGAGCTCGCCGCGATGATCCGCACGATCCGGACATCCGCGCTGGCGAGCGCGCGGATCACGCCGGCTTCGAACGCGCCGCGAGCGACCGCCCCCGCCAGCACGACTGCGATTGTCTTGGTAGCCATGGTCCGTGGTTCTCCGATGAGCCCTACAGCGTCGCGAGCCAGCGCCGGATCGCGGGCTCCGTGCTGGCGAGGTTGGTGCGAACCGCCGCGTGTTGCCGCTGCAGCTGCACGCCGTGCTGCTGCTCGAGCCGGCGGAGCAGCGTACCGACGTTCTGTAGCGGCGGCATCGTGCCGAGCAGGCCGAAGTCATCGCGGCCGTGCACGAACGCGATGTCGGTGATCCGGATCCACGACGATCGGCCCGCATGGCAGAAGAACACGCCCCACTCCTCGGAGTAGATGTCGATGTGGAACCGCGTCGCCGTGCGGTCGTCGAACTCGAACGACGCGGGCGCGTCGACGACGTCGAGCGCGACCTCGATGTGCCAGCGCTGCGCCCCTGGCGATGGCAGCCGGCGCGCCGCGAGCCAGGCCGCGGCGGCCATCGCGCCCTCGGACGAGGCCGGCGGTCCGGATCGCGGACGACCGTCCTCGGGTCCCCATTCGATGGCTCGCCGGGCGATCGATCGCGAACCAGACATGTGCAATTCCAGCTGTAGCATACGGGGCGAAATGGTGCGCGCAGGACCAGCATTCCACCGAGCCTTGTTGGGGCATGTGCGCTCATGCCACGGGGAACTTGTGCCGGCCCGCCACATGCAAATGTTTACGGCATGGCTCCATGCCCTGTGCTTCACGTCCTGTTGATCCGCGAATGGATCCACAGCGTCGAGCCCGTGCGCCTGGCGCTCCACGCCGCCGGGCTCGATGCGCGCATCACCCGGGTCGATCTCGAGCCCGCGCTGCACGCCGCGCTGGCCCGCGGTGCGTTCGATCTCGTGCTCCACGATCCGCAGGTCGCCGCGCTGCCCCGCGACATCGTGGAGGCAAAGCTGCGCGCGCGCCACGAGGTCGCGCCGATCGTGACCCTGCGCTCGCTGCGCGATCTCGCCACGGACGTG
>DATBBB010000034.1:0-16848 GCA_036271215.1 Kofleriaceae bacterium
GCCACCCGCCGCGCCGCCACCCGCCGCACCAAACGCCACCGCACCGGACGCCGCGCCACCACCCGCCGGACCGGACACCGCCGGACCGGACACCGCCGGACCGGACACCGCCGCGCCACCACCCGCCGGACCGGACACCGCAGGACCGGACACCGCCGCACCGTTTGCCGTATCTGACACCGTCGCGCCAGTCGCCGCACCGAACGCTTCCGCGACGGCTCCCACCGCACCCGGCGTCGCATCGCCGCACGCCGCGCCCGATGCCACGCTGCAGTGCCCGCCGCCGTCCACCGAGATGGTGCTGTCGCCGCCCGGGCTCACGCCGACGGTCGACGCGTGTCAAAAGGATCCGTGCAACCCGCGCTGCATCCCCGAGGCGAGCCAGGCGCCTGACCTCGAGGATCTGCCGCCGATCGACGACCGGCGGACGTGCTTCGGCAGCGGCAGCAGCGGCTGGATCTATCGCGGCGGCTTCGGCCACTACTTCTGGTCCGCCGGAGGCTGATGCGGCGCTGCGTCGCGGCGCCGCGGCCCGACTGGCGCGCGCGGGTCGAGGCGCAGGGGCTGGTGTTTCACACCGCGCCGGAGCAGGGCGAGTACTGGGCCGAGGGCACGTACTACGCGCTGACCGGCGCCGAGGCCGACGCGATCGAGGCCGCGACCGCCGAGCTCCACGCGCGCTGCCTCGACGCCGTGGCGCACGTGATCGCGCAGGCGCGCTACGCCGAGCTCGGCATCCCGGCGGTGCTGGTGCCGCTGATCGAGCGCAGCTGGCGCGATCAGGATCCGGCGCTGTACGGCCGGATGGACCTGGCGTTCGGCGACGGGGTCCCCAAGCTGCTCGAGTACAACGCCGACACGCCGACCAGCTTGCTCGAGGCCGGCGTGATCCAGTGGACCTGGCTCGCCGACTGCTTCCCGGCGCTCGATCAGCTCAACCGGATCCACGACCAGCTGATCGCGACCTGGCGCGCGCTCGCGCCGCGGCTGCCCGGCGCGCTGTACTTCGCGGCGGTCGACGACCTCGAGGACGCGATGACGATCGGCTACCTGCGAGACACCGCCGAGCAAGCCGGGCTCGCGACCCGCGGCCTGTGGATCGAGCAGCTCGGCTGGGACCGGCGCGCCAACGCGCTGGTCGATCTCGACGGCCAGCCGATCGCGCAGCTGTTCAAGCTGTATCCGTGGGAAGGCCTGGCCGCCGACGAGCTCGGGCCCATGCTGCCGAGCATCCCGGTGACCTGGATCGAGCCGGCGTGGAAGTTGATCCTGTCGAACAAGGCGATCCTGCCGATCCTGTGGCAGCTGTTCCCGGGCCACGCCAACTTGCTCGCCGCGGCGCACACGCCGCTCGCGGGGTCGTGGGTGAAGAAGCCGGTGTTCGGCCGCGAGGGCGCCAACGTCTCGGTCCGCGCGCCGGACATCGAGGTCGATACGCCGGGGCCCTACGCCGACGCCGGGTTCGTCTATCAAGCCTACGCCGAGCTCGGCGCGCACGACGGCATGCGCCCGGTGATCGGGTCGTGGGTGATCGGCGGCCGGCCCGCCGGCATCGGGATCCGCGAGACCGCGGGCTACGTCACCGGCAACACCGCACGGTTCGTGCCGCACGTGGTCGACGGCTGACCGAGCGGGGACGGAGAAGACGCGCTCGCAAGCTCGCGCTATGCGGCGGGCTCGATGGCAGCAGCGGGCTCGGCAGGCGCGGTCGCTGCGATCTCGGCCAGCCGGCGGCGCCGCGTCGGGGCGGCGAGGACGTGGCCCACGGCGACCGCGACGCCGATCGCGAGGCACATCGCCCACAGCGCCGGTGCGCCGAGCTGGCCGAGCACCTGGCCGCCGAGGATCGGCGAGAAGCTCATCGCCATGCCCCACACCATGGAGAACGCGCCCTGGTAGCGACCGCGCAACGCGACCGGCGAGAGATCGGCCACCAGCGACGAGGCGACCGGAAACCCGACGACCTCGCCCACGGTCCAGAACCCCGCGCCGAGCAGGTAGAGCGCGAAGCTCCACGCGTGCGCGCCGCCGAGCCCGAGCCCGGCGAGCGCGTCGGCCAGGCCGGGGACCACGGCGTTGACGCCGTAGCCGAGGCCGAACAGCACGGCCGACACCGCGAGCAGGTGCGAGCCGTCGAACCGGCGCAACCGCGGCGCGAGCCAGGGCTGCAGCACGACCACGCCGGCGCAGTTGAACGCCATCAGCCAGGCGAACGCGCGCGAGCCTTGATCGTGGGCCTTCATGTCGAGCGGCAGCGCGAGCTGGAACTGGGTGAACACCACGAGCGCCACCAGGTGGAGCGCGGCGAACATCATGAACGGCCCGTCGGTCGCGACCTTGGCGAGCCCGGCGAGCGCCGGCTCGTGGTGGGCCGCGGCGGGCCGGGTCTCGGGGACCCGCCAGGCCGTGAGCCCCGCGCACAGGAAGGTCGTGCCGGCGTCGGCGACGAACAGCAGCCACAGGTAGCGATCGGGGACCAGGCCGCCGACCGCGAACCCGATGGTGAGGCCGAGGTTGACCGCCCAGTAGATCAGGCTGTAGGCGCGCGGCCGATCCGCGCTCGGGACGACGTCGGCGATCGCCGCGTTCGCCGCGGGATAGTAGAGCTGCTGGACCGCGCCGCCGGCGAAGCACAGCACGAACAGCAGGCGCACGTCGGCGGTGAACGCGATCGCCAGCACGGCGAGCCCGCCGAGCACGAGCCCGAGCAGCATGGTCGTGCGCCGCCCGACGCGATCGGTGAGCACGCCGGCCACCGGCGACGCGAGCCACGATCCGATGCCCCAGCAACCGACGATCCACCCCGCGGTGGCCTCGGAGACGTGCAGGTCCTGGGTGAGGTGGAGCGCGAGGAACACGCCGACGAAGCTCGCGGCGCGGTTGACCAGCGTGCCCCAGAACAGGACCCAGAACACCGGCGACAGGGCCGGGCGCGCGGAGCGGAGGGCAGCGGACATGATCGGTGAGCGTGGTGAACGGATGACGAGAGAAGATGGCGAGCGCGTCAGCGCGCGCCGAGGGCGGGGGCGAGGGCGAGGGCGAGGGCGAGGGCGAGGGCGAGGTCAGCGCGCGCGTCAGCGAGGCGAGAGGACGAGGTCTACCGCATGCTGGCGATCCGGGGTATGCGCCCGCGCGTCGTTGTACCGCGGCGGCAGCTCGTGCCGTCCGGTGAAGGACGAGGGCCTCATCTGGAGCGTCTTCTGTCCGTCGTTGTACCGCGGCGGCAGCTCGTGCCGTCCGGTGCCGCTGCGACGGTGCGACGCCGGCGCGTCGTCGTACGGTGGCGTCCGGTGTCGCTGCGACTGCTGTGACGGTGGTGCGCGCCGGCGGCTGTGATGGTCGCTCGGGGGCCGCGCGCGACGCGCGTGCGAACATCGCCGATGCCGCTGCGATGTCGCCGCAGGTCGGCCCCACCGAGACGTCAGGAGCTGAAGATGCAGACCGCCAAACCGCAGCTGGTCGGGACCCCGCTGTCGCACTTCACGCGCAAGATCCGGATCTTGTTCCACGAGCTCGGGGTCGACTACGACTTCGTGCGGGTCACCGGCGTGCTCGCCACCGAGACCGCCGGCTACGGCGACAACCCGCTGCTACGCGTCCCGACGCTGATCGACGGCGCCGACACGATCATCGACTCCGACCACATCGCACGCCACGTGGTCGGCCGCCACGATCGCGGCGATCGGCTCGGCGTGCGCAGCGAGCAGGTCGCCGACCTCAATCGGCTCGCGGTGATCAGCGGGGTCATGGCCAACGAGGTCGTGCTGATCCTCGCCGCGCGCGGCGGGCTGACCGGGCTCGACGGCATCGTCTACTTCCGCAAGCTCCGCGGCGCGATCGACAACGGCCTCGCGTGGCTTGATCGCGATGTCGGCAGCGACGTCGGCCGCGACGTCGGCAGCGACGTCGGCCGCGATGTCGGCAGCGACGCCGGCCGCAACGCCGCTCACCACCCCGAGCCCGCGCCGTTCGACTACCGCGACATCGCGCTGGTCTGCATGTGGCAGCACATCGCGCACTACAAGCTGGTGCCCGATCTCGATCGCCACGCGCACCTCGCCGCGCGCGTGGCGCGATTCGCCGCCCGGCCCTCGGTCGCGGCGACCGCCCCCGAGGCCGCGCTCGCCGAGGCCCGCGCCGCGGGCTGGCAGCCGGCGTAGCCTTGGTCGGGGCCCGAGCGATCAGATCTGCACCGCCGGCGCCGGCTTGGAAGGCGACGCCGGCGCCGCGCGGTCGTCGATGTCGAACCGATCGCGCAGGTAGTAGGCGAGGGCGTCGCCGCGGATCTGCTTGGCGACGTCCGGCGGATAGCCGAGCGCGGCGAGCAGCTCGGCGACGTCGCGGACCACGGCCTTGATCGCCTCGCACGCGGCGGTGCGGGCCTCGGCGGCGTCCGGCTCGTAGGCGCGGATCGCGCCGAGCTTCTTCTCGAGCGGCAGGTAGAGCGGGCAGTCGTGATCGTAGAGGAAGCGCAGCAGCACCGCGGTGTAAGCCTGGCTGGTCACGCGCTTCTCGAGCGCCCCGAGCCGCGCCGCGAGCGCGAACCCGAGCCGCTCGGCCTCGTTCGCCGGGCTGGTCGCCGCCACGCGATGCGCCAGCAGCCAGTCCTCGAGCACCGGCTCCCACGGCACCACTGGATCCGGTGGCACCGCCGGCTCCGCGCCGGGATAGGCGACCACGATCCGCGGCGAACCCCACGCGGCGCCCGCGTGGCGGCGGACGAAGGTGCACACCGGCTGGACGCCGTGGGCGAGGAAGAATGCCCAGCGCTCGGCTTCGGGCGGAGACGGCTCTGCAGCCGCGGGTCCGTAGATTTCGTCGACGAGGCCCATCCCCGAGTGTGGCCATGGCATCGCGGAATGCCTATCGCGAATACCTGCCTCACGTGGACCTGTGCGCGGCCGCGCGCCGGCGCACAGGGGCCGCGCGCGCCGCGGTCAGTGCGCTTCGCGCGGATCGCTCGGCGGCATGGTCTCGACGATCCGCCAGTCGACCACGCTCGACGGCTCGCGCAGGAACTCGTCGGGCTGCGGGTGCGCGAGCGCGTGGCGCAGCACCTCGTCCATGTGCTTGACGCCGATCACCGCGAGCTGCTCGAGCACCTTCTCGGGCACGTCCTTGAGGTCCTGGCGGTTCTCCTCGGGGACCAGCACGGTGGTGACGCCCGCGCGGTGGGCGGCGAGGATCTTCTCCTTGAGCCCGCCGATCGGCAGCACGCGGCCGCGCAGCGTGACCTCGCCGGTCATCGCGATGGTCTGGCGCACCGGGATCCGGAGCAGCGCGCTCGCCATCGCGGTGGCCATCGTGATCCCCGCGCTCGGGCCGTCCTTGGGGATCGCGCCCTCGGGGAAGTGGACGTGGATGTCGACCTTGTTCTGGAAGTCGTTGGACAGCCCGAACGTGCCGGCGCGCGACCGCAGGTAGCTCATCGCGGCCTGCGCGCTCTCCTGCATGACCTCGCCGAGCTTGCCGGTCAGGGTCAGCTTGCCCTTGCCGGGGACGATCGTGACCTCGGCGGTCAACAGGTCACCGCCGAACATCGTGACCGCGAGGCCGTTGGCGAGCCCGATCTCGTCGTCCTTCTCGCGCCGGATCTCGCGGTACTTCTCGATCCCGAGCCAGTGCGGGATGTTCTCGGGCGTCACCTCGAAGGTCGAGGCCGTCCGGCCGCTGGACAGCCAGTTCTTGGCGATCTTGCGGCACACCGTGGCGATCTCGCGCTCGAGGTTCCGGACCCCGGCTTCCTTGGTGTAACGGTGGACGATCGAGGTCAGGCCGTCGTCGACCCAGTCGATCTGCAGGTCCTTGACGCCGTTGGCCTCGGCCTGCTTGGGGATCAGGTACTGCTTGGCGATCGCGAGCTTCTCCCACTCGGTGTAGCCCGGCAGCTCGATGATCTCGAGCCGATCCTGCAGCGGCAGTGGGATCGCGTGCTGCTGGTTCGCGGTGGTGATGAACATGACGTCGGACAGGTCGTAGTCGAGGTCGAGGTAGTGGTCGTTGAACGTCGCGTTCTGCTCGGGGTCGAGGACCTCGAGCAGCGCGCTCGCCGGGTCGCCGCGGAAGTCCATCGACATCTTGTCGATCTCGTCGAGCAGGAACACCGGGTTCTGCGAGCCGACCTTCTTGAGCGACTGGATGATTTTTCCCGGCAGCGCGCCGATGTAGGTCCGGCGGTGGCCGCGGATCTCGGCCTCGTCGCGCACGCCGCCGAGCGACTGGCGCACGAACCGCCGGCCGGTCGCGTGGGCGATCGACCGCGCGAGCGAGGTCTTGCCGACGCCGGGTGGGCCGACCAGGCACAGGATCGGTCCGCGCTGGCGCGGCACCAGCGTCTGCACGGCGAGGTACTCGAGGATGCGCTCCTTGACCTTCTTGAGCCCGTAGTGCTCGGCCTCGAGGATGGCTTCCGCCTCGTTGATGTCGTGGCGGTCCTCGGTCTTGTCCTCCCAGGGCAGCGCGATCACCCAGTCGAGGTAGTTGCGGACCACCGTCGCCTCGGCGCTCATCGGCGACATCTGCTTGAGCTTCTTGAGCTCCTTGAGGCAGCGCTCCTTGGCCTCCTTGCTCATCTTCTTCTGCTTGATCTTCTGCTCGAGCTCGTTCAGCTCGTTCTTGAACTCGTCGCGTTCGCCACCCAGCTCCTTCTGGATCGCCTGCATCTGCTCGTTGAGATAGAACTCCTTCTGCTGCTTCTCCATCTGCTTCTTGACGCGAGACCGCAGCTTCTTCTCGACCTGGCGGATCTCGATCTCGCCCTGCATCAGCTCGCCGAGCCGCTCGAGGCGGCGCGCCGGCGACGGGGTCTCGAGCAGGTCCTGCTTGTCTTTGAGCTTCAGCGCGACGTGGGCGACGATGGTATCGGCGAGCCGGCCGGGCTCCTCGATCGTGCGCACGCTGACCAGCATCTCCGGTGGGATCCGGGTGTTGAGCTTGACGTAGTCCTCGAACACGTCCTGGACCGAGCGAATCAGCGCGGCGATCTCGATCAGGTCGTCATCGACCTCGTCGACATCTTCGATGTCGCACACGAAGAACGGCTCGCTCTGCGCGAACCCGCGGATCCGGGCGCGCGCGCGGCCCTCGACGAGGACCTTGACCGGGCCCTTGGGAAACCGCAGCAGCTGGATGATGTGGCCGACGGTGCCGATCGAGAAGATGTCCTCCTCGTTGGGGTCGTCGGTCTTGGCGCGCCGCTGCGCCGCGAGCAGCAGCTGCTTGTCGCCGGCCATCGCTTCCTCGAGCGCCGACAGCGACTTGTCGCGGCCGACGAACAGCGGCACGACCATGTGCGGAAACACGATGATGTCGCGCAGCGGAAGGAGAGGAAGCCGATACCCGCCGGCGCCCCGATCATCGATTTTCATGGAGCTGATACTTTAGTTCCGACGAGGACTTGCGCAACAAATCACAGGGAATGCGGCTAATTTACCACGGGGCCAGTGGCAGATTTACCGCGCTCCCGGTCGAACCGCATGGGTGCTCCGCGGAGAATCCCGAACGGATGCCGGGACCTACCTGGCCACGCAGCCCGCCGGACAGCTGGCACTGTTTCTGCTTGTCAAAGCTCGGCTGCATGCCTCCTCGGGTCTTCCCGCCGCTCGTCGAGGTCTTTGTCCTCGTGGAGCAACCGCGCCAGCGCCTGTCGTACTGGACGCAGGCGCTTGCGCCGCTCGACGCCGCCGACGCGCCGCCGGTCGCCACCATGGACGCGTACTACGATCCGGTATCGAACCTGGCGATCTTCGGGCTGCGCTACGACGAGCTCGCGCTCGGCCGCGGCGGCCTCGCACGGATCGTCGAGGTCTGCGTGCTCGCCGAGGCCGTGATGATCCAGCCCGCCGAGCTGTCGGAGGGCGACCGCCGGCGGTTCGTCGCCGAGCGGCTCGTGCGCTGCACCGAGCACGTCGGCGATCAGCGCAAGATCGTCGGCGCGCTGGTCGAGCTGGTGCGCCGCGTCCGCAACCAGAAGTCGGCCGCGGCGGCGAGCCTGCCGCGGCGGTCGAGCGATGGCGCCGGGCTGGGCGCGCACCGCGGCGGCGAACCCGACGACCCGCGGCTGGTGCTCGCCGCGAAGGGCACGCGCACGGTGGGCGCGCTCGAGCCGCTGCCGCAGTCGACCCGCGACCTCGCGCGCGGCTCGGTGCGCCAGCCGAAGAGCGAAGCGGTCGCGGCCGCGGTCGCCCTCATCCGGGGCATCCCCCAGGCCGAGCTGAAGCGCGTGATCACCGAGCCGATCGCCACGGCGGTGCCGCCGGCCGCGGCGCCGCTGCCGGCGCTGTTCCCCAGCACCGGGCCGATCAGCGGGCCGGTCACCGCGGCGGAGACCTCCGAGCTGCCGCCCGAGCTGCCGCCGGCGCGGGGGCAGGCCCAGGACCGCGCGGCGTCGCCCCGGCTGTCGGCCAACCTCGTCACGCGGTCCGGCGTGCATCGCGCCAGCACCGTGACGATGACGCCGCTCGAGACCCAGCGTGCCCTCGAAGAGGCGAACGCCACGCAGCCGGTGCCGCTGGTGACCCAGGCGGCGATGGTCGAGGCGATGGCCGAGGCCGGCGACCGGTTGCCGAACCCGGAGCCGACGTCGATCTACGCGCGCTACCTGCGCAGCGGCCGCTGGGTGCCGATCCGGATCGGCGCGCTGTCGCTCAAGGGCGCCACGCTGATGGCGGGCTCGCTGCCCCGGCTCGATGATCGGGTCGATATCTCGCTGCTCTACGGCAACCACCGCGCGCTGGTCCGCGGCACGGTGGCGAGGCTGTCGACCCGCCAGGAGGCGGTGGCGAGCGGCGCGACGACGTTCACGGTCGGGTTCGAGCTCGAGGACGCGTCGCGGCGCCAGCTCACCACGCTGCTCACCGCCGCGCGCGCCGCGAAGGTCACGCTCAAGCCGCCGCCGCCGCGCGGCACGCAGCGGTTCCCGGTCGAGTGGCCGATCTGCCTGGGCACCGTGCGCGGTGCGGTCCGCGCCGATGCGCTCGACGTCTCGACCGACGGCATGTTCGTCAAGCCGGTCCACGCGCTCACGCTCGAGGCCAGCGTGACGTTCACCTCCGTGCTCGACGACGCGCTGGCGCCGGTCTCGGGCCACGCGCGGATCGTGCGCAGCATCAACGACGCCCAGGCGCGGGCCGCGGGGCTGCAGGCCGGCTACGGGATCAGCATCCTCGACATGCCGGCGAGCGAGCGCGAGCGCTGGGAGGCGTTCCTCGGCCGGATCGAGAAGCGGACCTCGAAGCGAGTGCTGATCGGCGCGTCGCCGGCGCGGCTCGCGGAGCTGCAGGCCGGGCTGGTGGCGGCGGGCTACACCGCGACCGGTGGCTCGGACCCGAGCGCGATCGCTCAGCTGGCGGGCGCGGAAGCACGCACCGTGGCGGTGGATATCGCGCTGATCGACGCCGGCTGGCTCGCGGCGTCGGGAGCACCGTCGTGGGTCGAGGCGCTGTTCTCGGCACGCAACATCCCGTGTGTGACCATGCACGGCGACGCGCGGCGGGCCCGGATGGCGATCGACCGCCTGCTTTCGGTTACCTGAGGCACCTGAGACGCATGACGTGCGGGACGGACTGCCGAAAAAGCCCCCGGTTCAGTGAACGCGTGTCCACAACGTCGCGTTTGCGCCCCACGATCCGTGCACGATCTGGCTTGGTTGGACCACCTAACTGCCCATCTCCTGGTACACCAGGAACGTTTCGGGCTTGGCCCCAGACTTGCGAACAGTCCCCGTTTAACGGCATTCGCCGCTTCAAGGTCAGAGTTTTATGAAGCCTATCAAGTCCCTTCTCATCCTCGCGATCGTCTGCGCCCCGGCTCTCGCGTCCGCACAGGGCTACTACTATGGCCCCGGCTACGGGCGCTCGTCGCAGGCGAGAGGCCCCGGCGGCTTTCACAACCGCGAAGGGCGCCTGACGTTCGGCGTCGGGGTTGGGATCGGTGGCATGAGCGACAACGGCAGCGCGATCACCAGCTGTGACAACTGCGACTACAACCCGCTCGCAGGCGAGCTGGACCTACACCTCGGCGGGATGCTTACCCCGCGGTTTGGTCTGATGTTCGAGGGCCAGTTCAACGGCCAGACGATCCACTCGAGCACCCAGAACGGCGACACCACGCTGTCCCAGTCCGCGGCGATGGTCGCCGGGCAGTTCTGGCTCCTCCCGATGTTGTGGATCAAGGGCGGTATCGGGTTCACGCACCTGCAGACCGATGATGCGTACTTCACCTCGGACCTCGGCAACGGCTTTGCCATCATGGGCGCGATCGGTGTCGAGTTGATGTCGGCGCGGAACTTTGCACTCGAGCTGCAAGGCCGCCTGATCGAGGGCACCTACAACAGCGGCGACGATCACCTGACCTCCGGAACGATCGGGATCGGCGTCAACTGGTACTGAACGAACGCGGCCCCTGAGTCGGAACGACTCAGGTGGTGAGCTTTGGCGTGCGAGGCGATTTAACGCACGATTCGCTGCTTTGCCTCGATCGCGCCCGTGGTTAGCTTCGTGGACGCGTCATGAGGATCGTCCTGGTCGAAGACAACCTGCAGCTCGCGACGACGATCGCCGACGGGCTCTCCGAGGATGGCTACGCCGTCGACGTGGTCACCACCGCGGCGGACGGGATCGACCGCGGGCTGCGCCGCGATCTCGACTTGATGGTGCTCGATCTCGGGCTACCGGATCGCGATGGGCTCGAGGTCCTGAACGAGCTGCGCGCGGCGCGGATCAATGTCCCGATCCTGGTGCTGACCGCGCGCGACGCGGTCGAGGCGCGGGTCGCGGCGCTGCACGCCGGCGCCGACGACTACCTGGTCAAGCCGTTCGCGTTCGACGAGCTGGTCGCGCGGATCGCGGCGCTCGCGCGGCGCGCGGCCGGCCCGCGCTGGGCCCCCGCCACCGACGTGCCGCTGACGATGCGCGACGACCTGGTGATCGAGTCCGGTGGCCGGACGGTCGCGCTGTCGCCGCGCGAGTACGCGCTGTTCGGCTGCCTGCTGCGCCGCCGCGGTGAGGTCGTCACCCGCCACGAGATCCTGCGCGATGCGTTCGGCTACGAGTTCGATCCGGGCACCAACGTGATCGACGTCCACCTGAACCACCTGCGCAAGAAGCTGCAGGGGTTCCCGGTGGCGATCGAGACCGTGCGCGGTGCCGGGATCCGGCTCGTGGTGGCCGAGTGACCGCGCCGGCAACGCTCGGCCGCGGCCTCGGGCGATCGTTCGGCGTGGCGACGGTGATCGGCATGGTGGTGTTCGCCGTGATCCAGGCGCTGGTCATCTACATCACCGAGATCGGCGAGGAGTGCTCGCCGGGCGTGCCCGAGGATCCGCCGGGCGAGATCATCGAGCAGTGCGCGATCGCGCTGGCGATCTCGGCGCCGTTCGGGGTCGCGCTGTCGGTCGTGCTCGGCCGCCGGCTGACCACGCCGACCACCGAGCGGCTCGACGAGGTGATCGAGAGCGCCAAGCGGATGACCGGCGAGCGGCTCGACGAGCGGCTGCCGGTCAGCCCGCACCTCGATCCGCTCGATCGGCTGTCGGTCGCGCTCAACGACGTGCTCGAGCGAGTCCAGCGCGGCGTGGCGGCGCAGCAGCAGTTCGCGGCCGACGCGTCGCACGAGCTGCGCACCCCGCTCGCGGTGATCTCGGCCAACCTCGAGGTCGCCCGCCGCAAGCCGCGCGACACCCCGCACTGGGAGCACGTCGCCGACGGCACGCTCGCCGAGGTCCACCGCATGCACGTGCTGGTCGACAAGCTGCTCCAGCTGTCGCGCGCCGGCGGCGCGGGGCTGCACCAGGAGCGCACCGATCTGCGGGTGCTCGCCGGCACCGCGGTCGAGCGCGCGGCGACGATCGGCAAGGATCGCCGGATCTCGATCGAGCTCGAGGCGAGCGACGCCGTGCCCGCCGAGGTCGACCCCGAAGCGATCGGGATCGTGATCGACAACCTGATCCGCAATGCGCTCGACCACTCGCCGTCCGACGGCGTGGTGACCGTCCGGGTCTCGGACGGCCCGGTCATCGCGGTCGAGGACCGCGGGCCGGGGGTACCGATCGAGCTGCGGACCCGGATCTTCGAGCCGTTCGCGCGCGGCCGGGCGACCGATCGCACCGCAGGCTCCGGGCTCGGCCTCGGCCTGGCGATCTGCCGCCGGATCGTCGACGGCCACCGCGGCACGATCGGCGTCGAGGATCGCAAGGGCGGCGGCGCGCGGTTCGTGGTCCAGCTCCCGGCGCCCGAGCCGGGCCGGCGCTAGCTCAGGCCTCGGCGGCCGTCGCCTTCGGCTCTTTGCTGTACGTGATCAGCGGCGAGCCATGCTTCTCGATCACGTCCTCGTTGATGATGACCTCGTTCACCGACTGGCCGGGCGTGTCGTACATGATGTCGAGCAGCGCGCTCTCGAGGATGGCGCGCAGGCCGCGCGCGCCGCTCTTCTGCAGCGCCGCCATGTTGGCGACCTTGGTCAGCGCGCCCTTGCCGAACTTGAGCTTGACGCCGTCCATCTCGAACAGCTTCTGGTACTGCTTGACCAGCGCGTTCTTGGGCTGGGTCAGGATCTGGACCAGCGCCTCCTCGGACAGCTCGTGGAGCGGCGCGATCACCGGCAGGCGGCCGATGAACTCGGGGATCATGCCGTACTTGAGCAGATCCTCGGGCTCGACCTCCTGGATCAGCTCCCACTGCGAGCGCTCGATCTTCTTGTTCATGCCGGCGCCGAACCCGATCATCTTCTGACCGATCCGGTTCTCGATGATGTCCTCGAGGCCGGTGAACGCGCCGCCGCAGATGAACAGGATGTTGGTCGTGTCGACCTGGAGGAACTCCTGCTGCGGGTGCTTGCGCCCGCCCTTGGGCGGCACCGACGCCGTGGTGCCCTCGATGATCTTGAGCAGCGCCTGCTGGACGCCCTCGCCGGACACGTCGCGCGTGATCGACGGGTTGTCGCTCTTGCGGGCGATCTTGTCGATCTCGTCGATGTACACGATGCCGCGCTGGGCGCGCTCGATGTCGTGATCGGCGTTCTGCAGCAGCGAGACGATGATGTTCTCGACGTCCTCGCCGACGTAGCCGGCCTCGGTGAGGTTGGTCGCGTCGGCGATCGCGAACGGCACGTTGAGGATGCGCGCCAGGGTCTGGGCGAGCAGGGTCTTGCCCGAGCCGGTCGGCCCGAGCAGGAGGATGTTCGACTTCTGCAGCTCGACATCCTCGTCGGACTGGCCGGTCTGCTTGTGATCGATGCGCTTGTAATGGTTGTGGACGGCGACCGCGAGGATCTTCTTGGCGCGGTCCTGGCCGATCACGTACTCGTCGAGGACCTTCTTGATCTGCGCGGGCTTGGGGATCGAGCTGGTGCCATAGCTCTGGTCCTCCTTCTCGATCTCCTCGGCGATGATGTCGTTGCACAGCCCGATACACTCGTCACAGATGTAGACGGTGGGGCCGGCGATCAGCTTCTTGACCTCTTTCTGCGCCTTGCCGCAAAAGGAGCAGGTCAACGACGTACCGTCACGCTTCTCGATGGGCATCGGTCGGGCTCGAGCGTACCGCGGTGTTGCCATCGGGACCAGTCGAGCGCCGCGATACCGCCCGAACGGATAGATCCGTGAGATTCCGGGCAGGCGCCGCTCGTCCACGAACGTCGTTCGACGGGGGCCACCCAGCTGCTACTTTTTCTCGTCGGGCTTCTTCTTCGCCGTGATCAGCACCTCGTCGATCAGGCCGTACTCCTTGGCCTGCGGCGCCGACATGAAGTTGTCGCGCTCGGTGTCGTGCTTGATCTTGTCGGTCGGCTGACCGGTGTGCTTCGAGTACAGCTCGTTGAGCGTGTCGCGGGTCTTCAAGATCTCGCGGGCGTGGATGTCGATGTCGGTCGCCTGGCCCTGAAACCCGGCGAGCGGCTGGTGGATCATCACGCGCGAGTGCGGCAGCGCGTAGCGCTTGCCCTTGGTGCCGGCGGCGAGCAGGAAGCTGCCCATCGACGCCGCCTGGCCCATGCAGATCGTCGCGACGTCGCAGTGCAGGTACTGCATCGTGTCGTAGATCGCCAGGCCCGCCGAGACGTGGCCGCCGGGCGAGTTGATGTACAGCATGATGTCCTTCTCGGGCTCCTCGGAGTCGAGGAACAGCAGCTGCGCGATCACGACGTTGGCGACGTCGTCGTTGATCGGGGTCCCCAGGAAGATGATGCGGTCCTTGAGGAGGCGGGAGAAGATATCCCAGCCTCGCTCTCCGCGATGCGTCTGTTCGATGACCGTCGGGACGAGATAGCTCTGCACCGGCTTCATAGGGTTACGTCGACTGTACGGGCGTGGCTGGTTCGGCGCAACGCGCAGAGCAGCCGGGCGGCCGCTCCGGCGCCTGGCAAATCGGGCAGGTGTGTAGCTCGACAATACGCCGCTGTAGGTTCCATCGACTGCGCTCTCCGTCACGGTTGTGCATGTTCGAGGGGGACTGAAATGACCTGAAATGTTGCGAACGTGAAGGCGGCGGCCCCGCCCGGTCACTGATAAAAATGATCATGCTCGGAATCAGTCAGCGCGCTCCGTGGGGCGTGGTGGGTCTCGTGGTCAAGGTCCTCGGGCTCGGGCTCGGGCTGGGCCTCGCGCTCGGCGCGGTGCCGGCGTGCAACGCGCTGGACGACGCGAGCGGCGGCGCGGGCACCGGCGACACGGCCGCCGCGATCACCGCCGATCCGGGCGAGCTATCGGATGTCGCGGTGTGCGCCTCGGGGCCGATGCGCTGCCTCGCGCACGTGCGCACGTCCGCGGCGACCGGGCAGATCCAGGCCCACACGGCCAACCCGATGGGATACGGCGCGCCCGATCTGCAGGCGGCGTACAATATCGACCCGACCAAGACCGCGTCGGCCCACCCGACGGTCGCGCTCGTCAACGCCTACGGCTACACCGCGCTCGAGTCCGATCTCGCGAAGTATCGCTCGACGTACAGCTTGCCGGCGTGCACGGTGGCCAACGGCTGCCTCCAGATCGTCAACCAGCAGGGCCAGGCCTCGCCGCTGCCGGCGAACCCGCCGGCGTCCGACGACTGGACCATCGAGGCCGCGCTCGACACCGACATGGTCAGCGCGGCATGCCCGACGTGCAACATCCTCATCGTCGAGGCCAACGACGACAGCGCCAACAACCTGTTCGCCGCCGAGGATGCGGCGGCGATGCTCAAGCCGACCGTGATCAGCAACAGCTGGGGTGGCCCCGAGCAGGGCGATATCGCCGGCGCCGAGTCGCACTTCAACCACCCCAAGATCGCGACGTTCACCGCCGCCGGCGACCAGGGCTACAACGATCAGTTCAGCACCACTGCAGGACCTGACTACCCCGGCACCTCGGCGTACGTGATCGCCGTCGGCGCGACCAGCCTGGTCCGCGATACCAGCGCGCGCGGCTGGACCGAGACCGCGTGGTCGGTGTCCGGGCTGCGCACCAAGAGCGCCGGCGGCAGCGCGTGCAGCACCTCGATCCCCAAGCCGTCGTACCAGAGCGACTCACCGTGCCAGTTCAAGGCGACCACCGACATCTCCGCGGTCGGCGATCCGGCGACCGGGGTCGCGATCTACAACGCCGGCAACAACGGCTGGATCCAGGCCGGCGGCACCAGCGCGGCCTCGCCGTTCATCGCGGCGCTGTTCGCGGCGACCGGCAACGGCGCCCAGACCTCAGGCTCGTTCATCGCCGCCAACGCCGCCAAGCTCAACGACGTGGTCAGCGGCAACAACGGCACCTGCAGCGACAGCGACGCCAAGCTGTGCAACGCCGGCCCCGGCTGGGACGGCCCGACCGGCTACGGCACCCCCGACGCTGCCAAGCTCATGACCGCCGCAAGCTCCGGCGGCGGCGGTGGCGGCGGCTGCTCGACCGGCGGCAGCACCGGCCTCGGCGCCGGCCTGATCCTCGGCCTCGCGTTGCTCCGCCGCCGGCGGCGCCGGTAGTTAGGGACTGGGTAGGAACAATGCGATCTGAACCAGGTCGGTCGGGATAGGCAGGGGCGGCAGGTAAACGCTCACGTGGGTTCGACCACGAAGAACGACAGAGCGAGCGTTCAACGCGCAACACCGCAATATCTGCATCTACACTAGATTTCTGCTGACCAGTACTCGAATTCGTCGAACGATATCTTGGCTCCACAAGGAACATCATATCGAGGTATCTTGACTCCGGCGAGAGTCTCCGCCTCGTACTCGGTCTTCTGCCGCTTTGTTCGCCCTTTGGGTTCGGGAAGATTTGGAGAAATCAGCAGCGCACACTGCCTGAGTTCAACGATGGAGTATAGCTGTCCGCCGAATCGCGCGATGCTCAAGAGATATTGAACCAAGAGTGCCCCGAGCTGAAGCTGTCTAACAGCGAGTTCCTGCGAGGCATCACTAGACTTCAACTCTGCCAGCATGGCCTTAACAAGCCAACGCTCTCCACCTCGGGAATCCTGCTCTTCGTGAAAGACGATGTAATCCGGCAGGTTGCAAAATCCGTCTGCTCGTCCGGGGCTCCCCCTGAGCACCTTCAGGTGGTCATTGGTTCGGAGCCTCACGCCGAAGCCGTCATCGCAGTCCGACAACTCTGTGTCCTCACAGCTGCTTGTGGCCGACTCTTCTGAAAAGACAATGGGTGGTCGAATGATCCGGCCGGGGTCAAGAACTAGTCGAAGTGCCGCAAGTGGACTCACGCTGGTCTCTTGGCTGTGGTGTTGAACGCGAAGTATAACTCCTTAGAGATTCGGTTTAGCGCGTTGATTTCAGTGTCAATAGTCTCGACTTCTATTCCTGAGTGATCGACATCGATCTGACGTGCAGTGTTCTCATCGAAGACGTACGCACCCACTCCAGTTGGCAGTATCGTTTCTG
>DATBBB010000035.1:0-4496 GCA_036271215.1 Kofleriaceae bacterium
CCGAGCTCGACGCCCTTCTGGATGAGTTGCTCGCCTGCCGTCACGATGGTCTCCTTGGTGTCGGGACCGGCCACGCGCTCCAGGAAGGCTTGCAGCGTCGCGGGTTCGACATGGTCGTTGACCAGCAGAATATACCGCATCACCAGCACCAGCGCCTCCAGTCCAGCGCGGGCACCACGACCGAGCCCATGCCCGCCGGCCCGCGTGGCGGCCGCGCTCACGCCCGACTCGATCGTCGTGGGCCCCGACAAGATGGCGACCGGCGCGGGCGCCAAGGACGCGCTCGCCGGCTGGCAGCTCGACGGCTCGACGGTGTTCCAGCGCAGCCGCGAGATCCACCAGGCGCGATGGGGCTTCGTGCAGGCGAACCTCGATCGGCCGCGCCCGGGCGGCAAGGGCGTGGACCGCATCGTGGGCCAGCTGTTCGCCGTACCGGTGCCGGACGGCACGTGGAGCATCGTCGTCGCGCAGTACGCCGCGCAGTGACGAGATCTGGATCGAGCCGCGGTTCGGTGAGGCTGCGCCCGGCGTGGCGCCGGATCATGTGCTGGCGGCGGAGACCACGCAGAGCGAGTCGCATCCCGCGCCGTGTCGCCGGGCGACATCGCGGGGTCACGCCCGCAAGATCGTCGGGGAACGTGCACGATCGTCGCGCGCTCGTCGCCCGCCGCGCTCGAGCCAGGTAGCATGGCGAGGCGATGGCGTACCGCATCGGACGCGAGCTGGGGTCGGGGGCGCTCGGTCGCGTCGTCGAGGTCGAGCGCGACGATGGCGAGCGCCTGGCCGGCAAGATCCTGCACGCGAGCCAGCGCGGCGATGACCGGGCACGCCGCCGGTTCGAGGCCGAGGCCCGGCTGCTCGCCGGCGTGGCGCACGCGAACCTGATCCGGGTCGACGGCCTGGTCCACATCGACGGCGAGGCCGTGCTGCTGATGGAGCTGGTCACCGGCTCGGATCTGGCGCACCTGATCGCGGCCGAGGCGCCGATCGCGGCCGACCGGGTGATCGCGCTCGGGCGCGGGATCGCGGCCGGGCTCGCCGAGGCGCACCGCGCCGGGCTGGTCCACCGCGATCTGAAGCCGGCCAACGTGCTGTTGACCGGCGACGGCACGCCGAAGGTGGCCGATTTCGGGCTGGCGCGGGCGGCGTCGTTCGCGGCGAGCGGGCCGGACGCCGCCGCGGTGGCCGGGACGCCGGACTACATGGCGCCCGAGGCGATCGATCCGCTGGCGATCGACGGCCGGAGCGATCTATATGCGCTGGGTTGCATCCTGTGCGAGCTCGCGACCGGCGCGCCGCCCTACCAGGGGGCAACCTCGCTGGCGATCCTCGAGGCGCACCGCAGCGCGCCGCTGCCCGCGCTCGAGGCCGTGCCGGTGGCGCTGCGGCGGACGATCCGCTGGCTGCTCGCCAAGTCGCCGGCCGATCGCCCGCAGTCGGCGGGCGAGGCGGAGGCCGCGCTGGCGAGCGCGGCGGACGCGACCGGGGCGAACCTGGCCGCGCTGGCGCTCGCGCTGCCCGACGCGACCCGGCTCGACCCGGGGCGCCGCAAGTGCGCCCGGTGCGGCGCGCTCGGGCCGGCCGCGGTCCGGGTCTGCTTCGCGTGCGGCCAGGCCCAGCTCGAGCTGGCGAGCGGCCCGATGACGGTGTTCATCACCGGCCCCGGCGATCACGCGCACAAGCTCGACGCGGCGCTGCGCCAGCGCCTGCTGGGCTGGATCTTCGACAACCCGGCGCTCGGGCTCGACGCGGCGGTGCTGACCCGCGACGTTCCGCGGATCCCGTTCGCGCTGGTCAGCGGGATCGACGAGAGCTCGGCGGCGGCGCTCGGGCCGCCGGTCCGCGCGCTCGGCCTCGAGCTGGTGGCGCTGCGCGGCGGGCGGTTCGCGCTCCGCGAGGTCCGCACCAAGGGCTGGGTGCTGGCCCGGCGGATCGTGCTGATCGGCGCGAGCGGCACCTACTTCGTGATGCGCAACACCGTGATCGGCGCGCTGGCGACGCTGGCGCTGGTCGGGGCCGGCGCGCTGTGGAGCGGGTTCCGCCAGGCCGGGCGGCCGGTGACCCGGCGGCGCGCGGGTGCGCGGACCCTGGCGCTGCCGTCAGCGCTCGACGCCGCGCTCGCGCGGGTCGCCGCGGTGGTGCCGGCGATGGCCGCGGCGCGCCACCGCGATGCGCTGCGCGGCGTGGTCGAGCGCGGGCTGGCGCTGCGCGCGGCGGTCGACCCCGCGGGCGCCGGGAGCGCGCCGGCCGACCGAGCGGCGCTCGACGGCGAGCTCGCCCGGCTGTTCGACGTCGCCGCGCTGGCGGCGTCGCGGCTCGATCAGCTCGAGGCCGAGCTGTCGCCCGACGACCTGCGCTCCGACGACAACGCCCAGCGCGCGCGCTGGCACGTGCGCGACCGCTGGGCGGCCAGGATCCTGCAGGTCACCGCGTTCCTCGACGCGATGCGGGCGCGCGCCGTGATGGCCCAGGCGCGCGCGCTCGGCCGCGCCGAGCTCGACGACGTGCGCGCGCAGATCGCGGCGCTCGCCGAGATCGAGGAGCTGGCGTGATCGGCCTCGAGCCGCCCGAGGCGGTCGCCGGCCAGCGCGTGATCGGCGAGCCGCGCCGGGTCCGCCACGAGCTGGCGTGGACGGTCGAGCTGCCCGACGGCCGCCGCGCGGTGATCGCCCAGCTGGTGCCCGAGCTCGCCGCCGAGCCCGCGCTGCGCCGGCGCTGGGTCGCCGACATGGAGCGGGTGGCGGCGTGGCCCACGCCGCGGCTCGCCCCGACCCTCGCGATCGGGCCGGCGCCGGATCCGCGCGCGGTCGACGCGGTGCCGCCGTGGCGGGTCCGGCTCGATCCGGCCGGGCGGACGCTCGACGAGGTGCTGGCGCGGGCCCCGCTGCCGATCGACGAGGCGGTCGAGCTCGGTGCCCGGCTCGCCGACGCGGTGCAGACGTTCCACGCGATCGGCGCGGTGCTGCGCGATCTGGATCCGCGCAGCGTCGTGGTCGGCGACGACGGCGCGATCTGGTTCACCGACGTCGGCCATGCCCGGCTATCGATCCTGTCGTCGCGCACGGCGTCCAGCCTGTTGCTCGAGAGCTCGCCGTACGCCGCGCCCGAGGCGCTGCTCGAGACGGTGGTCGATCCGCGCGCCGATGTGTACAGCCTGGGGGTCGTGCTGTGGCGCGCGCTGACCGGCCGGGTGCCGTTCGAGGCCTCGCTGGTCGCGGCGCGCACCAAGCTGCCCGACCTCGCCGCGCTCCGCGCCGGGCTGCCGCGCGAGCTGGCCAGCCTGGTCACGCGCTGCCTCGCGCTCGCCCCCGAGCAACGGCCGCCGACCGCGCGCGACGTCGCGGCGAACCTGCGCGGCGCCGGGACCGACGTCGCGCTGGTGGTCTCGAGGGCAACCTGCCAGGCGTGCGGCGCGGCGATGCGGGTCGGCCTGCGGCTGTGCCTCGCGTGCGGCAAGCAGGCGGTGCAGTTCCACCGCGCCCCGCCCGACGATCCCGAGGCGTGGACGATCGTGCTGCCCAGTGCCAAGGACGACGCGGCGTTCGTCGAAGGCCTGCGCGAGTTCTTCGCCACCGTCGCGACCGCGGTGCCCAAGCTCAACTTCGTGGTCGGTGACGCCCGGATGTACAGCAAGTCCGAGCTGGCGCAGCGCCACCGCCTGCCGGCGGTCCTGATCAACGACCTCGATCCCGCGACCGGGGCGGCGCTGGCCGAGCGGCTGCGCGCGCGTGGGTTCAAGATCCGCACGTTCACGACCCGCCAGATCCAGCGACGCCGCCGGGTGCTCCGCGGCCTTCTGACCGGCAGCCTGGTCGCGATCGCCGGCGGGATCGCGGGCCTGGTGGTCGGCGGGGCGGCGAGCGCGTTCGCGGTGCTGCTCCCGATCGCGGGTGGCGTCGCGGCGATCGCCGGGATCCGGGCCGGCCGCGCCCGGACGGCGGCGAAGCGGCGGCCGCTCGCCCAGCTGCGCGAGGCGCCCGCGGCGCTGCCCGCTGGCGACGCCCTGGTCGCCCGGATCGCCGAGGCGCTCACCGCCGCGAAGGCGCCCGACGTCCGCGCCCGGGTCGAGGAGCTCGCGCTGCTCGTCCAGCGGCTGTGCGACGCCAAGGCGGCGATGGCGGCGCGCGACGCGGCGAGCGCCGCCGAGGCCGACCGGGTCACCGCGCCGGTGGCCCCGCTGGTCGAGCTGGCGAGCTCCACCGCGGCCGCGATCGGGGCGCTCGATGACCAGCTTGCCTCGCTGGACGAGGGCGCCCTGGTCCGCGCGCTGGCCCGCTGTGAGGCCCGCCACGAGGCACCCGAGCTGCGTCAAGAGCTGCTCTCGGGGCTCGATACCCTGCGCCAGCTCGAGGACGAGCGCGCCCGGCTGTTCGGCCGCCTGCTCGAGCTGACCTCGCTGATGCGGACCGCCGTGGCGCTCGGCCTGGCCAGCGGCGCGGGGCTCGCGTCCGGCGATGTCGAGGTCGCGCACGCGCTGGCCGCGCTCGAGGACTAAA
>DATBBB010000036.1:0-16415 GCA_036271215.1 Kofleriaceae bacterium
GCCGGTCATCGAACACCTCGGCGGCACGCGCCCGACCGCGGCCCTGGTCGAGACGTGGATCGCCGACGCCGCCCGCGCCGGCGAACGCCTCGCGCCGTACAGCGGCGATGCCGGCCGCCACGTCGCGCGCGCGATCCAGCGCGGCCAGCACGTGCTGTTCGAAGGCGCCCAGGGGTGCCTGCTCGACCTCGATCACGGCACGTATCCCTACGTCACGTCGTCGTCGACGATCGCCGCCGGCGCCTGCCAGAGCGCGGGCCTGGGGCCGACCGCGATCGACGCCGTGGTCGGCATCACCAAGGCCTACGCGACCCGGGTCGGCGCCGGGCCATTCCCGACCGAGCTCCACGGCGCGCCCGGCGAGCGGCTGCGCCAGGCCGGCGGCGAGTTCGGCGCGACCACCGGGCGGCCCCGGCGCTGCGGCTGGCTCGATCTGCCCGCGCTGCGCATGGGCGCACGGCTGTCCGGCATGACCTCGCTGGCGCTGACCAAGCTGGACGTCCTCGCCGAGCTGCCCGAGGTCTCGGTGTGCGTGGCGTACAAGGTCGACGGCAAGGAGCTCGACGAGCCGCCGATCGATCCCGACGACATCGCCCGCGCCGAGCCGATCTATGCGAGTTTTCCCGGCTGGGGTAAGCTGCCCGGCAACGCGCACGTCATCGAGGACCTACCTGGGCCGGCGCGGGCCTACGTCGACACGATCGAGCGCATGGCCGGGGTGCCGTTCTGCCTGGTCTCGGTCGGCCCCGACCGCACCGAAACTATCCGACTTCACGACCCGTTTGCGTAGCCGGCGCCCGATCTGGGGGCATGGCGCTCATTCGGCGCCCCATTCGGCGCGCCGATTCGCAGCAATTCGCGTCCGTCCGCGTCGCCGTGATACGATTTTTCCAAGGTCGATCGGACTTCCGGGTCCGACCCCTTGAACCCCGCGTAGGAAGCGCCCCATGAAGATCGTTTGCGACGCTTGCCAGGCCAAATACTCGATCTCCGACGATAAGGTCCAAGGCAAGGTCTTCAAGATTCGCTGCAAGAAGTGCAGCAACATCATCGTCGTTCGCGGCGGTGCCACCTCGAGCGAGCCGGCTCCCGCGCCGCAGCAGGAGAAGGACCACCGGGTCTACGACTACGGCTACGACGGCGGCGATCAAGCGCCGGCCGGCGACGACGCGGTCTGGCACGTCGTGATCAACCAGGATCAGGTCGGGCCGATGACCGCGGTCGAGGTCCAGCGCCGGTTCGCCGGCGGCGAGATCGACGCCGAGACCTATATCTGGCGCGAAGGCTTCGCCGACTGGCTGCCGCTGTCGCAGGTCGACACCTTCGAGGCGCTCGCAGCGTCCGGCGGGGGTGGCGGCGGCGCCGGTGAAGCCCACGCGGGCGGGGGTGGCGCCGAGGCCGTGTCATCGATGTTCGGCGGCGGCGGCGACGACGGCGCGCGCGGCGACCCGGGCGACCTGTTCGCGGCCGCGTCGGGCAGCCAGGCGCGCGGCGACGACGACGGCGCCGACCTGTTCGGCAGCAAGCCCGCGGCCGCGCCGTCGAGCCAGGCGAATTCGAAGCTGCGCGGCGAGCGCAACGAGAACTCGGTGCTGTTCTCGCTCAATAACCTCGCCCAGCTCGCGAGCGACAAGCCGGCCCCGGCGCCGGCCTCGCATTCACCGTCGGCCTCGCAGAGCGCGATGGGCGCCGCGACCGGCGCTGCCGGTGGCGAGGGCTCGGGCCTGATCGACATCCGCTCGATGGCGAGCGCGTACCTCGGCGGTCCGGGTGGCGGCCCGGCCAAGCCCGCGTCGGCCGGGATCGGCTCGATCGACGATCTGCCGGTGTTCGGTGGCGGCGGGTTCTCGGAGCCCGCGGTGATCGTCCCGATCGCGCCGCGCGCCAGCAACAACAAGCTGATGTACGCGCTGATCGCCTCGGTGGGGCTCCTGGCCGTCGCCGCGGTGGTCGTCGTGGTCGTCATGCTGCGCAAGCCATCGGCCCAGGTCGCCTCGAACGCCCCGGCTGACAAAACCGAGCCCGCGGCCGGCGATCCGGCAGCCGCGGCCGGCACCGCACCGACCACGCCGCCGCCCGCGACGGCCGGCTCGGCCGCGCGCCCGGCGCCCCCCGCGGCAGACCCGGCGGCTGCAACCGGTGCGCCTCCCGCGGGCGGCACCCCCCAGGCCGCTGGCACACCCCCGGCCGGCGGCACGCCTCCGGTGGCCGTCGCCGCCGCGGATGAGCCCAAGCACCCGGCCACGCCCCCCGCGGGCCAGGTCCACAAGCCGGCGACCCCCAGCGGGACGTCGCCGACGCCCAAGACCCCCAAGCAGGACGCCAAGCCAGCGCTCGCCAAGAACGATCCGCCGGCCCCCAAGGATCCGCCGGCCGGCAAGGCCGACGGCGGCGGCTGCGACGAGGTCTCGTGCGTCCTCAACAACTACGAGGGCGCGTGCTGCGCGAAGTTCAAGAAGAACAAGGGTGGCGGCGGCGGTGGCGGCGGTGGGGCCAAGCCCGCGGCCGGTGGTGGCGGCGGTGGTGATCTGCCCGATAGCCTCGACCGCACGATGATCTCCGACGGCGTCGGCAAGGTGAAGGCGCGCGTGATGTCGTGCGGCGACAAGTCGCAGGCCAAGGGCCAGGTCAAGGTCGCGGTCAAGGTCGGCCCCGATGGCCACGTCTCGAGCGTTGCGGTCCGGAACACGCCGGATCCGGCGCTCGGCGATTGCGTCGCCGGCATGATGCAGAAGGCCGTGTTCGCCAAGACCCAGAACGGCGGATCGTTCGCGTATCCGTACACGTTCTGAAGGTCGCCGTTAACTTCCATCACGCCGTCGGGTCTATCCCCCGCACCCCGGGGTAGCCGGGGTAAATCGATGGCGATGAGCGATCTCGAGACCCAGCTTTCACCGCGCACCGGCGAGCAGCTCGTCTCGACCTTGCGGGTCGAGGTCGTCGACGGCCCCGACAAGGGCAAGCACGTGATCGGCGGTGACGTGGTGTCGGTCGGCACCGCGCGCGACAACGCGCTCGCGATCGCGGACTTCACGGTGTCGCGCTACCACCTCGACGTCAGCGTGCGGCCGGGCGGCATCCTGGTGTCCGACCTCGGCTCGACCAACGGCACGTACATCGGCGCGGTGCGGATCGAGCGCGCGATCGTGCCACCGGGGACGCTGCTCAAGCTCGGCGGCACGACGATCCGGTTCGACGACGCGGTGCGGCGCACGGTGCCGGCCGCGGCCACGCGGACCGAGCTCGCCGGGATGATCGCGGTGTCGCCGCAGATGATGCGGCTGTTCGCCGACATCGAGCGGGTGGCGGCGACCCCGACGTCGGTGCTGATCGTCGGCGAATCGGGCACCGGCAAGGAGCGCGTCGCCGAGGCGCTGCACGCCCGCTCGTCGCGCGCGGCGGCCCCGCTGGTCACGATCGATTGCGGCGCGCTGTCGTCGAGCCTGCTCGCGAGCGAGCTGTTCGGCCACGAGCGCGGCGCGTTCACCGGCGCCGATCGCCAGCACAAGGGCGCGTTCGAGCGCGCCGAGAACGGCACCGTGTTCCTCGACGAGATCGGCGAGCTGCCGGGCCCCGACCAGAGCGCGCTGCTCGGCGTGCTCGAGCGCAAGCGGTTCCGCCGGGTCGGTGGCTCGAGCGAGCTCGAGCTCGAGGGCCGCGTGATCGCCGCGACCAACCGCGACCTGCGCGCCGAGGTCAACTCCGGCCGGTTCCGCCAGGATCTCTACCACCGGCTCGCGGTCGTGGTGCTGCGGCTCGCCCCGCTGCGCGAGCGCCGCGAGGACATCCCGGTGCTGATCGAGCACTTCGCGCGCGACCTCGGCGCGACCGGCCCGATCGAGGCGGTGTTCGGCGCCGAGCAGCTCGCCGCGTGGCACAAGCACCCGTGGCCGGGCAACATCCGCGAGCTGCGCAACGCGGTCGAGGCCGCGCTCGTCGTCGGGCCGCAGCTGCCGAGCAGCGACGGCGACGCGCCGGCGATCCGCGCGCCCGCCCCCGCGCCCGCTGTGGACGACCCCGGCGCGCCGCTCCTGCCGTACAAGGATCAGCGCGCCGGCGTGGTCCGCGAGTTCGAGCACGCGTACCTGGTGCGGCTGATGGCGCAGGCCGCGGGCAACGTCTCGCACGCGGCGCGGATCGCCAAGATGGATCGCTCGCACCTGATCGACCTGTTGCACCGCCACGGCCTCAAGGGCTGACCGCGGCGGGCTCGTACATCCGGCGCGAACGCCGCGTGTCACGAAGCGAGCGAGGTGTTGGGTGTACCGTGGGTGCATGGCAATAACCCGTGTCTACGAAGCCGATGTACTCGTGAAGCTCATGGAGTCCCAACTGAACAACGACCAGCTCGGGCAGATCGCGAAGCTCGCGCCCAACGCCGAGGTCCCGGCGTTCTGCCGCAAGCAGCTCGCGAGCTACGAGGCGCAGCCGGCCGTGTGGTCGGCGGCGTTCGCGCTCGTCAAGCGGCGCGTGGCGACTCTCGCGGGCTGATCCGCCGATGGCCAAGCGCACGCGGCGCAGCCCCGAGGTCGCGCGCGATCTGATCCTCGATGCCGCGGATCGCGTGTTCGCGCGCGAGTTGCCGGATGCCGTCGGCCTGCGCGAGATCGCGGCGGAGGCGAAGATCAGCCACGGTCTCGTCACGCACTACTTCGCGACCTACGACAACCTGGTCGCGACGGTGCTCGAGCGCAGGCTCGGCGCCGCGCGCGCGCAGGCGTTCGCGAAGCTGGGGCAGGGCTTCGATCCGCGCAAGCAACCGCTGCTCGACGCGCTGATCGAGCTCCTCGAGGACAAGGCGCTGGTGCGGCTGATCGCGTGGTCGGCGCTGCGCGGCGATCCCGTGTTTGGCAAGGCCGGTGGGCTCGGCCGGCTCGTCGACGTACTGATGGCGCCGCTGATCGCCGGGGGCGCGAAGCCCGATCGCACGCGGTTCGAGCTCGCGCTCGTGTTCGCCATGTCGACGGTGATGGGGTGGGGTGTGATCGGCGCGTCGCTCGCGAACGGCGTCGGGGCACGCATCGATCGCGAGCGCCTGCGCACGGAGCTGCAGCGCATGCTGTTCGCGTATCTCGGCGCCCCTTAGTTATTGTCCAATTTGACAATAGCGTGGCGAGCCGGCATCCTCGTGTCATGGCGCACCTGAAACCGCTGCTCTTCGCTGGCCTCCTCTATTCACCCGCCGCGCACGCGTTCGGCGAGGACCTCTGCTACCCCGTCGGCGGCGGGCCGATCGTGAGCTGCGGCCCGCTCCCTGATGCGTGCCAGCCGGTCCCCACGTCGACCGACGCTTGCAAGCAAGCGATCATCACCGAGGATGGCAACGCGCAGTCCGGCATCTACGCCGAGGGCCGCAGCACCGTCCACGTCGACTCGGTCTATTACATCGCGCAGGCGCTCGGCTTCTCGCCGATCGATGCCTACTGGATCGCGGCGTACGACGGCACGGTCGATACCGGCGAGTTCTCGCCGTACGACAACAACTCCACGATCTATGGAAATGGCCAGTACGCGACTGCCGACCTCACGGGCATCGAGCGCGGCGATCTAAACTCCGGCGGCATCCTGTTGCACTTCATCGCGCCGTACAATCACGGTCTTCAGCAGCCACCGCCGAACGTCAATGGCCTCACGCCGAACCCGCAGGATACGGCGACCGAGCCGACGCTCGCGAACTGGCGCGCGTGGGCGATGACGGGCAGCGTCGCGTGCACGGCGGGACTCACGGTCCAGACCGCGGATGGCAACTACGGCACCGGCCCCGCGTGCTTCGCATCGGGCACGCCGATCCGCGGCACGATCTCGGCGCTCGGCAATGCCGCGGTACCGTTCGCGACCGCGACCGGACTCCAGATCATCGAGGATCCCGATCACGGAGCACAGGTGTTGTCGTCGCACTTCGCGGCCGTGATCGCGACCGATGGCGCGCACACCACGAGCGCCACACACCTCGCCGACGCGCGGCTCGGCGTCTATCTGCACATCCTCGCGGATCGCATCACGCACCACGAGTGCACCGATCTCGGCGTGATCGCGGGACCGACCGCGGCCGGCTTCAATATCGATCTGTCGAACGACGAGTGCGTGCAGGGCTGGCACCTCCTGCACCACGCGTGGGAGACCGGCGTCGATTTCTCGCTCGTGCCGCCCAACGATCGCACGACGCAGGCGGCGCTCGAGAGCACCTACGACGAGCTCGCGAAGTTCGGCGCGGCGCGCGGCCTCACGCCGGTCGCGGGCATCGACAAGACCGCGTTGCTCGGCGCGCTCGCGACGGCGATCGAGAAGTTCGACGCGATCCCGCGCGTGCTCGCGCTCGATGCCGTCGGCTGCTCGCACAGCTTCGCGATCTTCCCGGGCCAGCCGGCATGCTCGACGCTCGGTGAACTAGCGCGCGGCGCCGGTGACCGAGGTCCGGACCGTGATGAAGTCCGGCATCGCCGGCGTGGTCGCGAGCTTGGTCGCGGCGCGCAAGGTCAGGTTGTCCTTGGCCAGGCCGGTGTAGATCTGTAGATTCGCGTCGATCGCGACGACATCCAGCGCGTGATCGCCGTCGAGATCGCGGACCACCACGGCGACGATCGGCGCGCACGCGGTGCCGCACACCTCGATCGGGAACGTGTAGGGCGACACGGTGACGCCGACCGGCGAGCCGCCGATCACGGCGCGGTACAGCGCGCGGTTGGGTTGCGAGCCGAGCACCAGCGCCGGGCCGGCCGCGGCGGGCAGCGCGGCGCCGCCGAACGATTGCGCCTGCTGCGTGGCGGTGTCGCAGCTGCCCGAGCTGGCGGGCGGATCGCAGTCGAGCCGGATCAGCTCGGTGGTGCCGATCGCGTCGCCCTTGCCCGAGTGGACGTCGACCGAGTAGCCGTAGGCGACGACGTCCAGCGCGTGATCGCCGTCGATGTCGAGCCAGTCGAACCCGCGGATCGCCGGGATGCCGTTGGTGGTCGACGTGCCGCCGTTGATGCTGGTGACCACCCGGTCGTCGACCGCGCGGCTGTGGTCGTCGGCCTCGATGTTCGACAGCAGGCTGTAGCGAGCCGAGGTCGTCTGCGCCGCGATGCCGTCGGGGTACGCGTCGTGGTCGACGTCGCCCCACGATACCCGGGTCGCCGCGACGGTGTCGATCACGCGCGCCGACAGATCGTCGAGCTTGGTTACCTGCAGGTGCGAGCCCGCCGGATCGGTGTAACTGAGCACCGCGGTCGGCCGGCCGTCGCGATCGAAGTCGACCGAGGTGACGTCGACGTAGCTGTTGCCGGTCGCGACCGGCAGCATGAAGTCGTCGGTCACGAGGTTGCCGGACATGAAGCCGGCCAGCTTGGGCACGGTGGTGCCCGGCGGCGGCGCGAGCCAGGCGAGCAGGGTCTGGCGGGTGTCGCGCACCGCGGACCACGCCGTGCCGTCCCAGCGCAGATCCCACAGCTCGGAGTGGCCCGGCTTGACCGCGGTGATCGCGATCCGGGTGTCGCACACCAGATCGCTGCACGAGATCTGCGCCTGCTGCACGCAGGCCTCGGACCAGCCGGTCGCGCAGCAGCTCGGCAGCGCGGTGCACACGTCGGCGACGCAGCCGGCGGCGAGCGCGGGCGGCTGGCCGGCGGCGCACAGATCGGCCGGCGCGACGTGGTCGTCGAAGCACGCGCCGGAGCTCGGGCCGGAGTGTTCGCTGTAGCGCCGGTGGGTCGGGCAGGTGGCGTCGATCGCGGTGCAGCGCTGGTCGATCTCGCAGCGGCCGGCGGTGCCGACGTTGCAGTCGAGATCGGTCGCGCAGTGATAGTCGGGGTTGATGCAGGCGGCGAGCGCGCAGCTGGCGAGCGCGCAGGCGGCGAGCGTGTGGACGAGCGTATGATGGATGCAGCTCACCACTGGCCGGCCCACGCCATGCCGGCCGTCGCCGGGGTTGCGATCGCCTGGAGCTCGGAGTCGACGAAGTGCAGGCGCCAGCGCAGCACCGCGCCGCCGAGCGCGAGCACGCCGCCGGCGAGGCAGCCGGCGCCGGTCCACTGCGTGATCGTCGCGTGCGAGATCCGCTGGTTGTAGGCGTGCAGGGTGCCGCGGTGGTTCTCGGCGAGCTCGCGGGTGTACGCGAGCAGGCCCGCGCCGGCGATCACCGCGGTGCCGCCGAACGCAGCGAGCGCGCTGTCGGCGACGTCCCACGCGCGGTGCGGCGGTTGCGGGGCGCGCGGTGGTGCCACGGTGGCCGGCTTCTCGGTGAGCCGTGCCCGGGCGGCGCCGATCGCCTGCTCGGCGAGCGCGGCCTGCTCGGCGGTGGGGCCGGTCGCGATGAAGTGCTGGTAGTAGTCGATCGCGGCCTGGAAGTGCCCGAGGTTGAGCTCGACCTGACCGAGCGCGAACAGCAGCTCCGGCCGCGCGTCGGCCTGATAGGCGGCGAGCAGCTCGTCGCGCGCGTGGCTGAAGTCGCCCTTGTCGTAGAGCGCGCGGACCTTCTCGAGGTGCTGATCCGCGATCGCCTTGGCGTCGGGCGTGCCGGCGGGGTCCGCGCCGCTGCCGGTCGCGCCGCCATTCGCCGGGGACGTGCCGGGCGTGCCGCCGCTCGCCGGGGGAGCGCCGGGTGCGCCGGCGTTCGCCGCGGCGGGATCAGCAGCAGACGGACCGCCGGCATGGGCCCGCGGCTGGCTCGCGACCAGCACCGCCGTCATCACGAGCCACTTCATTTCGGGTTTCTCGCACCGGAGCCGTCGGTGGGCAAGAGCAACGTCGGCTTCCATTCGACGTTTGCCGGGGCGCTGGTCGGGGTCGAGGGCTGGGTCGCCGCGGCGGGATCGTGTGCGTCGGCCGGTGCGGGGGCCGCCTTGGCGTCCGCGGTCGGCTGCACGTGGTGATGGCCGTGGTGCTTCTTCGCCGCGAGCGCCGATCCGGACTGGGCGCCGTCGGCCGACGCGGCGTCGACCAGGGCCGGCGTCACTGCGTGCCCCGGCACTGTCGGGACCGGGGTCGGCGTCGCCTGGTCGCCGGCGGTCGGCGTGTTCGGGGCACCGGCGGTCGGCGTCACCGGGGCACCGGCGGGATGATCGGCCGCGGGCGTCGCGACGTCGGGCGACGGGTTGGACGGGGGCGGGCTCGCGACCGCCGGGTCGCCGGCGGGATGATCGGCCGCGGGCGCGGCCGCCCCGGGCACGACGTTCGCCGGCGGATCGCCGTGGCGCATCATCACGATCGCGGTCGTGGCGCTGCCGCCGACCACCCCGAGCGTGATGATCCCGGCGAGCCAGCTCTGCGTGCGGCGCTTCGCGCGCCCGACCGGCGACGTCCGGACCCGGACCGTCGGCGGATACGCCGCCGCCGGCGTCGCGACCGCGTGCGGCACCGGACCGGTCGGTGGCCGGCTGACCGGCGTCGCGATCGCGTGCGGCACCGGACCGGTCGGTGGCCGGCTGACCGGCGCGCCGGTACCGGGCGTCGGGTATCCCGTCGCGCTCGGCACCTCATGCGCTGCGTGCGCCTCGTGCAGCCCGGGGGCGTCGAGCAGCGCGGGCAGCGCGGCCGTCGCCGCCAGCTCGTCGAGCGGCCCAGGGGCGTCGGGCAGCGCGGGCAGCGCGGCCGTCGCCGCCAGCTCGTCGACGAGCTCGCGCAGGCCGGAGCCGCTCGGCAGCTCCGTGGTGTCGGCCAGGCTCGCGATCACCGCGAGGGTCGCCGCGGCGAGCTCGTCGTCGGGCGCGCCGGTGGCTTCGCCGAACGACGCCGGCGCCGTCGCCTCGGGCCCGGCCGCCGCGATCAGATCGACCAGCGAGCCGTCGCGGCGCGGCGCGGCATCGGGCACCGTGGCGGCCGCGATCCACGGCACCTGGCGCGGCCCGACGAGCTCCTCCATCGCCCGCGCCACCCAGCGCGCGCCGAGCACCTCACCGGCGGCGTAGCCCTCGATCGCCTCGGCGAGCGCGTGCGCGGTCGGGTAGCGCTGGTCGGGCGCGTGCGCGACCGCGGTCAGGAGGATCGCCTCGAGCGCCTCGGGCAGCTCCGGCCGGACCTCGCGCGGCCGGGGCACCGTCCCCGACAGCACGCGGTGCAGCGACGCGACGTCGTTGTCGGCCCAGAACAGCCGCGTCCCGGTGATCAGCTCGTAGAGGATCACGCCGAGCGAGAACACATCGGCGCGGCGGTCGAACGCGTGGCCCTGGCACTGTTCGGGCGCCATGTACGTCACCGTGCCGTGCAGCGAGCCGGACAGCGTCGAGACCCGGGTCTCCTTGGCGATCCCGAAGTCGGCGAGCTTCACCGTGCCGTCGAGCCCGAGCAGGATGTTGCCCGGCGACACGTCGCGGTGGACCAGGCCGAGCGGCGCGCCGTGCTCGTCGGTCAGCTCGTGCGCCTCGTGCATGCCGCGCGCGACGTCGGTGATGATCGCGAGCGCCACCGCGACCGGCAGCGCGCGGACCTCGCCGGCGACCTCGCCGTGCATCAGCGTCCGCAGCGACGCACCGTGCACGTACTCGAGGATCAGGTAGTCGTAGCCGTCGTGGGCGCCGGCGTCGAGCACGGCGACGAGGTTGGGGTGGTGCAGCCGGCCGCCGATCCGCGCCTCGCGCCGCAGCGACGCCGCGACATTCGCGTTGCCGCGCAGGTGCTCGAGCGGTCGCTTGATCACGACGTGGCGCTGGAAGCCGTACGCGCGATCGATCCGCGCGAGATCGATCCGCGCCGAGCCGCCGGCGCCGATCGCCCGGAGCACCCGGTACGGCCCGACCTGGTCGCGGTCCTCGGCGGCGAGCGACGTCACGCCGGCGTGCCTCCCGGCGCCTGCAGCGACTGCCACAGCGGCGTGGTGGTCGCGATCTCGATCCGCTTGCGGACCAGCCGGACCTGCTCGGCGATCTGGGCGGCCGACAGGTTCCAGCGCTCGGCGCGCGCCAGGTCGTCGAGCGCATCGGCGAACGCCCGCGCGGTCGGGTAGCGGTCGGCCGGGTGGCGGGCGAGCGCGCGGCGCACGATCTGGGTCAGCGCCGGCGGATAGTCCGGGCGGCGCTCGGCGGGATCCGGCAGCGTGCCGTCGAGGATGTGCTTCATCGCGATCGCGTTGCCGTACGCCGAGTACAGCCGCGACCGCGTCGACAGCTCGAACAGCAGCACGCCGAGCGAGAATACATCGGCGCGGCGGTCGATCGGCTCGCCGAGGATCTGCTCGGGCGCCATGTACGGCGCCTTGCCTTTGATCGACCCCGACATCGTGTGGTAGCTGCGCGACCGCGCCTTCGCGATCCCGAAGTCGGCGATCTTGACCTCGCCGTGCACGCCGAGCAGCACGTTGCCCGGGCTGACGTCGCGGTGAATCAGCCCCAGCGGGGCGCCCTCGGTGTCACGCGCATCATGGGCGGCGTCGAGCCCGGTCGCGAGCTCGGCGAGCACCGCGATCGCGATCTCGAACGGCGGCGCGCCGCGCAGGTAGTGGAGCAGCGCGCGCAGATCGCAGCCCGGGATGTACTCGGTGACCAGGAACGCGCCGGCCTCGAACAGATCGAAGTCGAGGATCTGCACGATGTTGCGGTGGTGGAGGCCGGCGGCGATCCGCGCCTCGTCGACGAACATCAGCGCGATCCGCTCGTTCTCGACCAGCTCGGTGCGGATGACCTTGATGACCACCGGCCGCACGAAGTCGTGGGTCCCCAGCACGCGGCCCAGGTAGACCTCGCCCATCCCGCCGCGCGCGAGCAGCTGGTCGACCTGGTAGCGCCCGAGGGACGACAACACGCCCCGGATGATGCCATGGCGGTGCCGGCCACTGCGCTCGCCGCCGCCTGGGCAGGTGTAGGGGCACGCGCCAGATCACGCCGCGCGGGCCGCTCGTCAGATCAGTGACTTCCTGGTGTCGACAGCGAGGCACAGATCGCGCATTCTCACGCCTCATCTCGAGGCCCCTGCATCGCAGGCACCTCGAACCGGCGCCCTCGGGCGCCGGACCTGTTTTCGGCGGCGATCTGGGCCTATCCCACGTGCGGATCGGGCCGGCGTGGGGCGCGGCACCTTGCCCCGCGGGGGCGCATTGCCTCGGGGAGCTCGGTGTTTCGGCGATCAGCGCTCGCCTGAGATGCGAGTCCGCGAGCGGCGATCTGCCTCTTGAGATGGGCCCGGATCGCAAAGCAGATGTTGCGAGGTCGAGGCGCCGCAGCGAGGGGATCGCGAGGGGATAGCGAGGGGATCGCGAGTGCTACCGGGCGTAACTCGAGGCGCGGTAACGAAGCGATCGCAGAATCTGCGAAGCAGGGCGGGGCAAATCAGGTGAGCGCTGGGTCAGTGCAGCGCGGCGGCGACCTCGGCGTAGGTCGGCCAGTCGCCGCGGGTGTCGGCGAGCCGGCGCCAGGTGATCGCGCCGCTGCGATCGACCACGAACGTGCCGGGGTTCGGCTCCTCGGCGCCGGGAGCGTGCAAGCCCCAGGCGGTGGCGGTCGCGAGCCCGAGGTCCGACAGCAGGGTGATCGCCGGCAGCTTGGCCTGCAGCGAGGCCATGTCGTCGACGCTATCGGCGGCGATCGCGACGAGCCCGACGTCGCGCGCGCTCAGCTCCGTCGCATGCTTGGCCAGCTCACCGAGCCAGCGAGTGCAGCTGTGTCAAAAGAACCCGCGGTAGAACACGACGACGGTCTGGCCGTGCTTCTGCAGCACGTCGGCCAGGGCGATCTGGGTGCCCGTGGCCTGGGTCAGCTGGCCGTCCGGCGCCTTGGCGCCGACCGCGACGGCGGCCGATTGCTGCTGGGCCGCTTCGGTCGCCGACCCGTGGTGGGCGCAGCCGGACGCCGCCAGCGCCAGCGCGATCGCGAGCTCGCGAGGTTTCATGACCAGACCGTACGCGAGGCTCGGCGGTGCCGCCATCGCCGTGCGCCGGTTCCGGGTAGGCTTCGAGCGTGCACTACGCGGCGATCGCCCACACCAGCCAGCAGCTGGTCGAGACCGCGTCGCGCAAGAAGAAGATCGAGCTGCTCGCCCGGCTGCTCGGTGACGCCGCACCCGACGAGCGCGCGATCGCGGCGCGCCACCTGTCGGGCGAGCTCGGCCACAAGCTCGGGATCGGCTACGCCACCGTCGGCGAGCTGCGCGGTCAGGTCGCGCCGGCGGCCGAGCCGTCGCTGGGCCCAGTCGAGGTCGACCACCGGTTCGCCGCGCTCGCGGCGCTGCGCGGCCCGGGCTCGGGCACCGCCAAGCGCGAGGCGTTCGGCGCGATGCTCGCGGCGGCGACCGCGGCCGAGCAGGCGTTCCTCGGCGCGCTCGTGGTCGGCGAGCTCCGGCAGGGCGCGCTCGACGCGCTGGTGGTCGACGCGATCGCGGCGTGCGCCGGGCTCGCGCCGCGGGCGGTCCGCGCGGCGTACATGCTCGCCGGCGACATCGGCGTGGTCGCGGCGGCGGCGCTCGGCGACGGCGCGGCCGGGCTCGCCGGGTTCGGGCTCACCGTGTTCCGGCCGGTGCTGCCGATGCTCGCGCAGACCGCGGACACGCCCGCCGAGGCGCTCGCCGCGTTCGCCGGGCCGGCCGCGCTCGAGCTCAAGCTCGACGGGTTCCGGGTCCAGATCCACAAGGACGGCGATGCGATCCGCGTGTTCTCGCGCGCGCTCAACGACGTCACCGCACAGGTCCCCGAGGTCGTCGCGGCGGCGGCGGGGCTCGGCGCGCGCCGGCTGATCCTCGACGGCGAGGCCAGCGCGTTCGGGCCGGATGGCCGGCCGCTGCCGTTCCAGGACACGATGCGCCGCCGGGGCCCGCTGACCGTCACGCTGTTCGACGCCTTGCTGGTCGACGATCAGACCTTGCTCGCGGCGCCGGCCGGCGAGCGGTTCGCCGCGCTCGGCCAGCTCGCGCAGGCGCTCGCGGTGCCGCGGCTGGTCACCGCGGATCCGGCCGAGGCCACCGCGTACTTCGAATCCTCGGTCGCGCACGGCCACGAGGGCATCATGGCCAAGGCGCTCGAGGCGCCGTACGACGCCGGCAACCGCGGCGCCGCGTGGCTCAAGATCAAGAAGGTCCACCGGCTCGATCTCGTCGTGCTCGCGGTCGAGTGGGGCTCGGGGCGGCGCCGGGGCCTGCTCTCCAACATCCACCTCGGGGCGCGCGACCCGGCGGGCGGCTGGGTCATGCTCGGCAAGACGTTCAAGGGCATGACCGACGAGATGCTCGCCTGGCAGACCGCGCAGTTCCTGGCGCGCGAGGTCGATCGCGACGGCCACATCGTCTACGTCCGGCCCGAGATCGTCGCCGAGATCGCGTTCAACGACGTCCAGCGCTCCACGCGCTACCCCGGCGGGTTCGCGCTCCGGCTCGCGCGCGTCGTGCGCTACCGCGACGACAAGACCGCGGCCGAGGCCGACACGATCGATGCCGTGCGCGCGATCGCGATCCGCGACGGCGTGGTGCCGGTATAGCGGCGCTGCAGATTTCCTGTCCACAAGATCGCGGCCGAGGCCGACACGATCGACGCCGTGGGCGCGATCCGCGACGGTGTGGCGCCGGTATAGCGGCGCTGCAGATTGCTTGTCAGGGCTTTGCCGCGCCGGCAGACTACCGCTGCATCTGCGATCGCTTCGATCGCCAGGAGGTCCGTGTGGTTCTCAGGAAGCTGCCCTCGGTGCGGCCAGCGTGGCTCGCGCTCGTCACCGTGTCTGCGTTGCTCGATGGCTGCGCGCAACGCCCACCGCCCGCGGCGGCCCCGGTGGCGGTGGTGCCGGTGGCGGCGGCCCCGGCGGCGCCGCCGGTGGCCCCGGTGGCGCCGCCGCGCTGGTACGCGGTCGCGATCGGCGGCGAGCCGGTCGGCCGGGTCCACGAGACCCACGCGGTGCGCGCCGGCGGTGGGTTCTCGACGCGCTCGGTGACGGAGCTGCGGATCGGCCGGCTCGGTCGCGTGGTCGAGATGGCGTTCGACGCGACGTTCGAAGAGGACGCCGATGGCGCGCGGCAGGCGGTCCACAACGAGTCGCGGATGTCGCGCCAGACCACGACGGCGGAGGTCTCACTGGCGGCGGGGGTGGCGACCGTGCGCGACGCGGCCGGGGGCCAGGTCCACACCCACACCGTCGCGCTCCCCGGGCCGGTCCTGGGACCCGAGGCGATCCGGCGCGGCAAGGCCGGGCTGCACGCTGGTGGCGACGCGTTCGACTATGTCACCTGGTCGCCGCCGCAGTCCGCGCCGCTGCACGTGCACTGCCAGGCCGAGGCCCGCGAGACCGTCGAGGTCGACGGCGCGGTGCGCGAGCTGTTGCGCGTCAAGGTCACCACCGAGGGCGAGGCGTCGCCGCGGCTCGTGTGGCTCGATGCCGAGGGCCGCGAGCTCCGCGGCGAGGTCGCGATGCCGCTGGGCAAGATGGTGGCCACCGAGGTCCACGCCGAACCGGCGCTGGCCTCCGGCCAGCTGTCCTCCGACGCGTTCACCAAGGCGCTGGCGCGCTCGAACGTGCGGCTGCCGGCGCCGCGCGCGCTCGACCAGCTCGTCGTCGAGCTCACGTTCGACGATCCGGCCGCACAGCTGCCGCCACTCGACAGCGCCGACGAGCACGTCATCGCGCGCGCCGGGCCACGCGTCGATCGAGATCGATCGCGTTCGTGTGCCGGCGAGCGCGGCCGGCGCGGCGCCGGGTGCGATGGCTGGTGCGGCGGCGGGCGCGTCGCCCGGTCCCGAGTTCCTGGCGGCCAGCACGACGATCGACCCCGGCGATCCGCAGGTCGCGGCGCTGGCGCGCGAGGCGATCGGCGAGGCCACCGATCCGTGGGACCAGGCGCAGCGGCTCACCCGCTGGGTGACCGCGCACATGACGTTCGACGCCGGGATCGCATTTGCTCCGGCGGCCGAGCTGGCGCGCGATCGCCACGGCACCTGCGCCGGCTACGCGGTCCTGCTCGCGTCGCTGCTGCGCGCGGCGAACATCCCGGCGCGGCTCGACCTGGGCCTGGCCTATACCAATGGCATCTTCGGCGGCCACGCGTGGGTCGAGGCGTTCCTGCGCGGCCGGTGGGTGCCGCTCGACGCCGCGCTGCCGAGCGACGGCCCGGCCGATGCGGCTCGCATCCCGCTCGCGCGCGACGCGGCCGACCGCGGGCCCGGTGCGGCGATGTCGTCGTTCGGCCAGGTGGTCGGCCGCGCCAAGATCCGCGTCGTCGGCTACACGCCCGGCGGCCGGACACCCGGCGCCGGTGGTGCAGGCTCCGGTGGGGCGAGCGTGTCCGGCGGCGGTGCAGGCTCCGGTGGGGCGAGCGTGTCCGGCGGCGGTGGGGCTGGTTCGTCTGCGGTCCGCACCGACGACGCCACGGCGCCGTACGCGATCGACGGTGCTCGCTACACCAACCGCGGGCTCGGCCTGACTGTCACCCGCCCGGCGGACGCCCAGTTCGCCAGCGCCGACGCCGTGTGGCCCGATCGCACCCTGGTCGCGGTCGAGCGCGCCGGCGCCCGCGTCGCGATCCTCGAGACGGCG
>DATBBB010000037.1:0-16737 GCA_036271215.1 Kofleriaceae bacterium
GTACAAGAAGCCTGACACAGTGTCAATCAATCATCGGGAAGCCCTGAGATCTCCGGCGCGTATCAAGAACGTGCCGAGTGGAGGACCGGAAACGGTGATGGGACACCACGCGCGGGCAGCGCTCGTGTACGCTGGCGGCACCTCGTGGAAGTGACCGCCGTGAGCCGCGAAGACGTCGTTCTGCAGCGACCGGAAGACGTCCGCTTCCTCGTCGAGATCTTCCACACGCCGTCGGCGTGCGCGGGCGCCGCGACCGCCTACCTGCTGCGCCGGATCGCGTACCGCGCCGGCGCCTACGCGCCCGGCATCCAGGAGCAGATCTTCCACGAGCTCAACACCTCGCGCGAGGGCGGCTCGATCGAGAAGGTCCAGCACTGGTTCACCGGCCGCGTGTCGTCGCTCCACGCGCTCGGTTACCGGCTGCAGTGCCGGCGGGTCGCCACGCCGACCGCCGCGATCCTCGACTGGGTGCGCGCCGGCCGCGGCTACCGCGGCGCGATGCTGCCGACCAACTACCGCAAGCTCCACCCGATCCCGGGCACCGCCGGCGAGAACATCCCCGAGGACTTGTTGCCGCACGCCGTCGGCCTCACGATCGATCGGCTCGACGCCAAGGCCGACGAGGAGCTGGTGATGATCGACCCGTGGCCGGGGGTCAAGGGCGACGCCAAGGACCGCGACAAGGTCTCGCCGGCGCTCGAGTCGGCGCACCGCGAGAAGAGCTTCCACGCGCTCGTTTACTACTGGGTCGGCTGGTCGTAGAGCGGGGCCTGCCCGCCCCCTCTGGAGCGGCGGAGCCTCTCCATTCAGGAGAGAGAGGATCCCGAAACCCCGTGTGTCTTCGGTGCTCTGCACCTCTCGCATACTGAATGGGCGCCGTGGTGCCGCAAATTTACCGTTGACGGCGTCTGCATGGATCATGCGATTCTGGGTGCGTATGGGATTTGGACGAGCTGTGTTGTGGAAATGTGGTTAGCGAGGTCCTCAAGAATGAGTCGCTAACGCGGGTGGGACGGTCTTGAAATGGACCTGAGGACGATAGGCTGCCGACGAAGCGGGACTGGGGCTTAACAAAGGGAAACGAAATAGAAATCTGGCTGATTATCGGAATTATTGTCGGTATCGCAATAATTATTGCTGTCATCAAGGCGCAGCAGCTCAAGGAAGCAAAAGCAACATACGAAACGGCGCTGGCAAAACTCGCCTTGAGTCCTGCAGATAACAACTTACGAATCGCAGCACTCGAAGCCGGGCGCCGCTACGCCGATCTTGCGCGGCAGGCCGCAGGCAACAAAGGGCGTGCGATCTTCGACGAGATTGCTCTGAGCAACGACCTCAACGCTCGCAGTGGAGCCCCACCTTCACAGGCTGCCGGCACGAAGACATGTCCTCAGTGTGCAGAGCTTGTAAAGGTGGACGCGCGGATCTGTCGGTTCTGTCAAAATAGGTTCGAGATAGCGGCATAGCGAGGGCGCTCGCGATTAGACTATTCTCGGCGACTGAAGCACGAGTTGCAGCATCACTGCGAGCAGCAAGGCAGCATGATCAGACTCGATGGAACGTGAACTAGCAGGCACGCCACGCCCCCCTGCGCTCAGCGCGGGGCGAGGCGGACGCCGTGCGGGGCGTCGACGTCGCCGACGAGGACCAGGGCGCCGGTGAGCCAGCCCAGCCAGGCGCGGCCGAGCACGTCGCGCCGCCAGCCGGTCATCGCCGGGAGCTCGTCGGCCGCCGCGAGGCCGCGCTCGTCGACCGCGCGCGCCAGCTCCTCGGCGTCGGCCCGGGTCGCGAGCAGGCGCGGCGCGATCCGGAGCTGCTCGGCGACCAGCTGCACGATCGAGATCAGGAGCTCGCTCCAGCGCTGCGCGCGCTGGCTCGGCGCGCGGCCCGCCGCGACCACCGGCACCACGCCCGGCCGCGCCGCCGCGATCACCTCGGCGATCTCCGCCGCGTGCTGGCGCCCGAGCCCCGGGATCGCCTTGAACGCGCGGACCGCCGCCGCCCCCGACGGACGCTGCCGCGCGAGATCGAGGATCAGCTTGTCGGGCAGCACCTGGCCCAGCGGCCGGTCGAGCTCGGCGCACCGCCGCTGGCGCCACGCCGCCAGATCGACGACCACCGCGAGGGTCGCCGCGTCGAGGCCGCGTAGCCCGCCGATGTGGCGCCACGCGGTCTCGGGCGTCACCCCCGCCGCCGCCTCGGCCTCGGCCGCGACCTCGGCGCTCTCGGCGCGGGCCCACGCCAGCCGCGCGCCGAGCCGCGCGCCGAGCCGCGCGTAGATCGCCGGCAGGTAGCGAACATCCGCCGCGGCGTACGCCAGCTGCGCGTCGGACAGCGGCCGCCGGCCCCAGTCGGTCCACTGCAGCTCCTTGCCGAGCCCGAGCCCGAGCAGCTCGTTGGCGAGCGCCGCGAACCCGATCTGATCGCCGATCCCGGCGAACGCCGCCATGATCTGGGTGTCGAGGATCGCCGGCATCGCGACCCCGAACCGCGCCGCGAGGATCGCCAGGTCCTGCCGGGGCGCATGCGCCACGACGCACGGGTGCGCCGCCAGCGCTCGGATCACCGGCCCGACGTCGGCCGCGAGCGGGTCGATCAGCCTGACTTGCACGCCCGGAGCCGATGCATCCATTGGCGCTTGCGATGCATCCAACAACCCATGCTCGAGCCACGCGACCTGGACCAGACACAAGGTCGGCACCAGCCGATCCTGTGCGAGGAACTCGAGGTCGAACGCCACGAGCGGCGCTCCCCCGATCGCCGTCGCGATCGCCGCGATGGCCTCGGGGGCTTGCTCTACGACGTCAGTCGCGCTCACCGCGCTCGAGTTTCGCCCACATCCTGTTAGATTCGGAAGGCCCATGACGACCAACAGCTTCTCCAGCAAGGCCCAGATCGCGGTCGGCGGTAGCAAGATCGAGCTCTACCGGCTCGATGCTCTCCTCAAGGCCGGCGTCGGTGACGTCGCGACCTTGCCTTATTCGCTTCGCATCCTGCTCGAGAACCTCCTGCGCTACGAGGACGGCAGGACGGTCCAGCCGGCCGACATCCAGGCGGTCGCGAGCTGGAACCCCAGGCAGCGCGTCGAGCATGAGGTCCAGCTCCGCCCCGCGCGCGTGCTGATGCAGGACTTCACCGGCGTGCCGGCGGTGTGCGACCTCGCCGCGATGCGCGACGCGTTCGTCAAGCTCGGCCTGCCCGGCAACTCGATCAACCCGCTCAAGCCCGCCGATCTCGTGATCGACCACTCGGTACAGATCGACGAGTACGGCACCAAGCTCGCGTTCAAGCACAACGTCGACCGCGAGTACCAGCGCAACCACGAGCGCTACCTGTTCCTGCGCTGGGGCCAGCAGGCGTTCGCCAACATGAAGGTCGTGCCGCCCGGCACCGGGATCTGCCACCAGGTCAACCTCGAGTACCTCGCCAAGGTCGTGTTCACCGAGACCGTCGACGGCCGCACCGTCGCGTACCCCGACTCGCTGGTCGGCACCGACTCGCACACCACGATGGTCAACGGCCTGGGCGTGTTCGGCTGGGGGGTCGGCGGCATCGAGGCCGAGGCCGTCATGCTCGGCCAGCCGATGGTGATGCTGATCCCCGAGGTCGTCGGCTTCGAGCTCACCGGCCAGCTGCCCGCCGGCGCGACCGCGACCGACCTCGTGCTGACCGTGACCCAGATGCTGCGCAAGAAGGGCGTGGTCGACAAGTTCGTCGAGTTCACCGGCACCGGCATCGCCGCGCTGTCGCTCCCCGATCGCGCGACGATCGCCAACATGGCGCCCGAGTACGGCGCGACCATGGGGTTCTTCCCGGTCGACCAGGAGACCCTCGCCTACCTGCGGTTCACCGGCCGCAGCGACGACCACGTCCAGCTGGTCGAGCGCTACGCCAAGGAAAATCTCCTGTGGCACGACCCGTCGGCCAAGCTGCGGTTCATCGATACGCTGTCGCTCGACCTGTCGACCGTCGAGCCGTCGCTCGCCGGCCCCGCGCGGCCGCAGGATCGCGTGCCGCTCAAGAACTCGCGCCGCGCCTGGCGCCGCGCCGTCCACGGCATCCTCGGCGACAAGTCCGGGGCCGACGCCGCCGCGGTCGACGCGTGGTCCAACGAGGGCGGTCACGCCGCGCCCGGGGCGCTCGCCGCCAGCAAGACCGTCACGACGTCGCATGGCACGTTCGAGCTCGGCCACGGCGCGGTGGTGATCGCCGCGATCACCAGCTGCACCAACACGTCGAACCCGTCGGTGCTGATGGCCGCGGGCCTGCTCGCCCGGGCTGCGGTCGCCAAGGGACTGCGGTCCAAGCCGTGGGTCAAGACGTCCCTGGCGCCCGGCTCGCAGGTCGTCACCGACTACCTGACCGAGGCCGGCGTGATGACCGACCTCGAGACCCTGGGCTTCCACCTCGCCGGCTACGGCTGCACGACGTGCATCGGCAACTCCGGGCCGGTCGACGACGCGATCGCCGCCGCGGTCAAGGACGGCAACCTCGTGGTGACGTCGGTGCTGTCCGGCAACCGCAACTTCGACGGCCGCGTCAACCCGGTCGTGCGCGCCAACTACCTCGCGTCGCCGCCGCTGGTCGTCGCCTATGCGCTCGCAGGCACGATGAACACCGACCTCGACCACGATCCGCTGGGCACCGGCAGCGACGGCAAGCCGGTCTACCTGCGCGACCTGTGGCCATCGCCCGCCGAGGTCGCCGAGGCGATGCGCAAGGCGCTGCACCGCGAGCAGTACGAGCAGCGCTACGCCCACGTGCTCGACGGTGACGCCGACTGGCGCGCGCTGCAGGTCCCGGCCGGCGACACGTTCGCGTGGGACGACGCCTCGACCTACATCCGCAAGCCGAGCTTCTTCGACGATCTGGGCCCCACGCCCCGGCCGCTGACCGACATCGCCGGCGCCCGCGTGCTCGCGGTGCTCGGCGACTCGATCACGACCGACCACATCTCGCCCGCCGGCAACATCGCCAAGAACAGCCCGGCCGCGCACTACCTCGACGAGCACGGCGTCAAGCCCGCCGACTACAACCAGTACGGCGCCCGCCGCGGCAACCACGAGGTCATGGTGCGCGGCACGTTCGCCAACATCCGGCTCAAGAACCTGATGCTGGCCGGTGTCGAGGGCGGCTACACCAAGTACTTCCCCAGGTCCGGCCAGCCCGAGCAGCTCGCGATCTACGACGCGGCGATGAAGTACGCCGCCGACGGCGTGCCGCTGGTCGTGCTCGCCGGCGAGCTCTACGGCAGCGGCTCGTCGCGCGACTGGGCCGCCAAGGGCACGCTGCTGCTCGGCGTCCGCGCCGTGATCGCCCGCAGCTTCGAGCGCATCCATCGCTCCAACCTGATCGGCATGGGCGTCCTGCCGCTGCAGTTCCTGCCCGGCGAGACCGCCCAGAGCCACGGCCTGACCGGCGACGAGACGTTCTCGATCGACGGCATCGCCGGCGGCGTGGCGCCCAAGAAGCAGCTCACCGTGCGCGCCGGCGACAAGACCTTCCAGGTCATCGCCCGCGTCGACACCCCGCAAGAGGTCGAGTACATCGCGCACGGCGGTATCCTCCAGTATGTGCTGCGCCAGCGCGCCGCCCAGATGAAGGCCCAGACGAAGAAGTGAACCCCGGGCTATGCTGCGCGCACCGGAGGTGCACCGATGGCGCGCAAGCAGGCGAGCGACTTCGATCAGGAGCTGCTGAATCTATTCGACCAGTACGTCCACGGCGGCGTCGATCGCCGTGGCTTCCTCGAGAAGGCGGCCAAGTTCGCGGTCGGCGGCATCACCGCCGTGATGCTGCTCGACATGCTGAGCCCGAAGTTCGCCGAGGCGCAGCAGGTGCCGACCGACGACAAGCGGCTCAAGACCCAGTCGCTCGATTATGCCTCACCCAAGGGCACCGGCACGATGCGCGGCTACCTGGCGCGGCCGGCCGCCGCCGCGGGCAAGCTGCCCGGCGTGCTGGTCGTCCACGAGAACCGCGGGCTCAACCCGCACATCGAGGACATCGCGCGCCGGATCGCGCTCGACGGCTACGTGGCGTTCGCGCCCGACGCGCTGTTCCCGCTCGGCGGCTACCCCGGCGACGAGGACCAGGCGCGCACGCTGTTCGCCAAGCTCGACCAGACCAAGACCCAGGAGGACTTCGTCGCGGCGTACGGCGTGCTCAAGGCGCGCCCCGAGTGCACCGGCAAGGTCGGCGCGGTCGGGTTCTGCTACGGCGGCGGCATCGTCAATATGCTCGCGACCCGGCTGCCCGATCTCGCCGCCGCGGTGCCGTTCTACGGCAGCCAGCCCAAGGCCGAGGACGTCGCGCACATCAAGGCGCCGATGCTGATCCACTACGCGGGCAAGGACGACCGGATCAACGCCGGCGCCGCCGCGTTCGAGGACGCGCTCAAGGCCAACCACGTCGCGTACCAGATGTTCACGTACGACGGCGTCCAGCACGGCTTCAACAACGACACCACGCCGCGCTACGACAAGGCCGCCGCGACCCTGGCCTGGCAGCGCACGATGGCGTTCTTCAAGGCTCACCTGAAGAAGTAGCCGGCGGCCCCCACGACGTGGAGCTGCAGCTCGTGCGGATCGACGCCACCGGCGCGGTGGTATCCGCGACCGAGTTCGGCGCCGGGAGTCGTTCGGCGGCTCGCCCGGCTCGCGCCATAGCCGGGCCGGCTCGGGTAGGATCCACGCCGCCCATGCCGTCCTCGATCCTGCCCTCGGGCCCGCTCGCGATCACCGTCGAATCCCATCCCCTGCTCGAGGCCGGCGCGTTCGTCGTCCGCACCGCGCAGCCCTGCAGCGAGCTCGCCACGCCGCCCGCGATCGCGGCGCTGACCGTCCCCGGCGCCCAGGCGCCGGTGGCGTCGTCGGACCAGGTCAAGGCCGCCGTGCGCGACCTGCTCCGCCACGGCGGCTACAAGCCGTCGGGCCGCAGCAAGCCGGCGTCGGAGTACCTGAGCGCCGCGGCCACGAAGGCCGAGTTCCCGCGGATCAACGCGCTGGTCGACGCGTGCAACGTGGTGTCGCTGCACAGCGGGCTGCCGATCTCGCTGGTCGATGTCGACCGGCTGGATCCGGCGGGCCCGCTCACGATCCGGATCGCCCCGCCGGACACGTCGTATGTGTTCAACCCGTCGGGCCAGACGATCGACGCCGGCGGCCTGGTCTGCCTGTACGACGCGCAGGGCCCGACCGGCACGCCGGTCAAGGACGCGCAGCGCACCAAGACCCACGACGGCACGGTGGCCGCGCTCGCGATCGTGTGGGGCACCCGCGCGCTCGCCGGCCGCACCGCCGAGACCACGCGGTGGTACCGCGCGCTGGTCGCCGAGATCGCCGGCGCCCGCGTCGAGGACGTCACCTTGGTCGCCTGATCGTCTGGCCCGATCGCCCGGCCCGGCTCACCGCTTGCGCAGCGGCAGCCGCGGCCGGTCGCGCGGCACCAGCCCCCACTTCTGGGCGCGGTCGGCGAACGTCGACTTCGGCATCCCGAGGTGGCTCGCCGCGGCGCGGATCGTGCCGTGCGCGGCGATCGCGCGCTCCATCGCGGTGCGCAGCACGCGCTCGTAGGGCACCAGCGGCACCGGCGGCTCCTCGATCGGCCACGACATCCGCAGCTCGGGGAAGAAGTGCTCGGGCTCGAGCTCGGCGCCGCCGAGCGCCACCGCGCGCACGACCGCGTGGCGCAGCTCGCGCACGTTGCCCGGCCAGCGGTTCGCGGCGAGCGCCTTCCACGCGGCGTCGGTCACGATCCGCTCGCCGTGCTCGGGCGCCAGCTCGGCGAGGATGCCCTGCACGAGCTCGGCGAGGTCGGCGAGCCGCTCGCGCAGCGGCGGCAGCACGAGCACCACGGTGGCGAGCCGGTGATACAGGTCGAGCCGCAGCCGGGACTCCTCGGTGCCGAGGTGCTCGAGCCGGTTGGTCGCCGAGACGATCCGGACATCGACCGAGCGCTCGCCACCGCCGCCGACCCGGCGGACCCGGCGCGACTCGAGCACGCGCAGCAGGTGCGGCTGGAGCTCGAGCGGCAGCTCGCCGATCTCGTCGAGGAACAGCGTGCCGCCCTGGGCCTCGACGAAGTAGCCCTCGCGGTCGACGTGGGCGCCGGTGAACGAGCCCTTCTCGTGGCCGAGCAGCTCCGAGCCGATCAGCTCGCGCGGGATGCCGCCGCAGTTGACCGGAACGAACGGCTCGGTCGACCGCCGCGACGCCTCGTGGATCACGCGCGCGAGCAGATCCTTGCCGGTGCCGGTCTCGCCGATGATCAGCACGCTGCAGTCGGTCTGCGCCGCCTTGAGCGCCTGCTCCACCGTGGCGCGCAGCACCGGATCGCGGCCGCGCAACAAGTCGATCGCCCGCGTCCCCCGGGTGCCCGGGATGCCGACCGCGACCAGGGTGGTGCGGCCGATCGCCAGCCGCGCGCCGACGTGGAGCTCCGCCGCCTCGACCAGGTTGCCGTCGATCAGCGTGCCGTTGCGCGATCGCTTGTCGCGCACCAGCACCGAGCCACCGGCGCGGCGCTCCAGGATGCAGTGCATCGCCGAGACGTACGGATCGTCGAGCACCAGGTCGCAGTTCGTGGCGGATCCGACCACCCAGCGCCGCGGCTGCTCGACGAGCGGAAACTCGATCCCATCCCGGGCGCGCAGCCCGGCCACGATGCTCTTGCGCCGGCCATCACCCCCGAGCGCTTCTTGCGTATGGGTCTCACAGAAGGTCATTGCTTGCTCCTCTGCCCGCCCCTATCGACAGCTCCGCGTGGTGGTTGCGTATCCCACCACGGAATCTTTGGCAGCGCGCGCAACGCCGCACCGCACCGCGCCGCGCCGGATTGTCCGGCTACCGGCCAGTCGAGCCGGTCCGGCTACCGGTCAGTCGGGCCGGTCAGTCGAAGATGTGGCGGGCGACCGCGCCACTGCCGTTGGCGAGCCGGTAGTGCACGGCGCGCCGGACGTCCGCGCCGAGCGAGTCCGCGAGCGGGTAGCAGCCGTTGTCGCGCGCCGAACCGTACGGGTCGTTGGCCGGTGCGGTGACCGGCAGCTCGGCACAGCTCTTCTCGGCGACCTTCTGCGCCATCCCGGGGATCGTGACCGTCAGGTAGCGCTGGTACGCGAAGCACACGCCGAGCGTGTCGTTGTACGGCGAGTCGAGCGCGTGGCTCGGGTCGCCGTGCGCGAGCGGGAACCACAGGAACCGGCAGTCCTCCGCCGCCTCCGAGCCCTTGACCCCGACGTTGCACGTCGAGTGGCCGGCGACCGGCACCGCGTCGGCCGCCAGCTTGCCGAGCGCCCGCGCGTCGCCCTTGGCATCGTTGCGGTGCGCCGGATCGGTCACGATCGTCGCGTCGGCCGGCAGCGGCGCGCACAGCCCGGTGCACAGCGTGGTCATCGCGCCCGACGCGTCCTCGTAATAGAACGGGATGAAGCCGGGCGCGCAGCTGTTGCTGTACAGCGCGCCGCTCGCGGTGGTGAACGGCGCGACCCGATCGGTGTTGGCGTAGAACTCCGGCGAAGACGGCGCGCAGTGAAACGACCGGTAGCCCTCGCTGGCCACGCAGGTCTGCGAGGGCTGGGCCGGGTTCAACGAGCCGCACGCCGCGGTCTTGGGCCCGAAGTTGAGCTGCTGGGTCAGCGGATCGCAGCCCGGCTCGCACACGCCGGCCACCGGATCGCCGCCCGACTCGAAGATTCCGCCGTAGGTGCTGCACGCGTAGCTCGCCGCGCAGGCGCCCGGCGCACCGTCGACCAGCTGGGGATCGCAGATCGGCTTGCAGGTCTGGGCGACGCAGAGCTCGCCGGCGACGCAGCCATCGACCCCGCCGTTGGCCCCGGACACGGCGTCGGTGCACACCGCGCCGTCGCTGATCGATCCGCCCGCCGCGCATCCGATGTGGCCGACTTCATTCGTCTTCTGCACCGGGTCACCGTCGATGTCGACGATCCAGGTGCACTTCTCACCCACCATGCAGCCGGTCTGGGCCACCGGATCGCATGGCAGGGCCTGGGCATCGGTGCCGGCGGCCTGGGCCGGCGGGTCGTCGCTGCCGCCGCAGGCAGCGGCACACACCCACGCCCCGGCGATCAGGCAGAGCGCCGCGCGATGGGTCGAGACGGTAAGAGCACCCAGCATCTGGCCGTAGCTCGCGTTGGTGTATCACGCAGCGTCGGACTGGCGAGCCGGCGCCTCGAAATGCCAGCCGCCCACACCCGCGTCACGCCCTCCGGCAGCCGGGCGATCAGCCGCCAAACCGGCGCGGCACAGGAAGAAGCCAGTGCACACCGCAGGTTGCGCCCTATCGAGGATAAGATAGCCCCGTGCCTGCCGAGGGCGCCGGCATCCGGTTCGGCCAGTATGTGCTCCTGCGACGCCTCGCGCGTGGTGGGATGGCCGAGGTATTTCTCGCCCAGCAGCACGGCCTCGAGGGCTTCGATCGCCGGGTCGCGGTCAAGCGGATCCTGCCCCACCTCGCCGACGCGCCCGACTTCATCAAGATGTTCCTCAGCGAGGCCCGGCTCGCCGCGCAGCTGACCCACCCCAACATCGTCCACATCTACGACTTCGGGAAGGTCGAGACCGATTACTTCATCGCGATGGAGTTCGTCGACGGCGTGCACGCCGGCGAGCTGTTCAAGCACGGCGGCGAGACCGATCGGCTGTCGCCGACGATGATCGCGCGGATCGGCGCCGACGCCGCGGCCGCGCTGCACTACGCGCACGAGCTGCGCGCGCCCAACGGCAAGCCGTTCGGCCTGGTCCATCGCGACGTGTCGCCGGCGAACTTGATGGTGACGTTCGACGGCGCGGTCAAGCTGTGCGACTTCGGGATCGCCAAGGCCGCCGCGCTCGGCGAGAAGCTGACGATCCCCGGCCACGTCAAAGGCAAGTACGCGTACATGTCGCCCGAGCAGACCACCGGCAGCCCGCTCGACGGCCGCAGCGACGTCTACGCGCTCGCGATCGTGCTGTGGGAGCTGATCTCCGGCAAGACGATCGTGCCGCGCGGCGACGCGATCGAGGCGATGCGCGCGATCCGCGACGGCAAGCTGACGCCGATCGATCGGGTCGCGCCGTGGACGCCACCGCCGCTCGCCAACGCGATCACCTGGGCGCTGCAGACCAACCGCGACCAGCGGCCGACCGCGATGCAGCTCGCCCAGGAGCTCGAGGCGTTCATCAAGTCGTCGCCCGAGCTGGCGACGCCGCTGCAGCTCGGCAGCTGGCTGCGCGTGCGGTTCCAGCGCGAGCAGACCGGCGAGGCCGGCGCCTATCCGGCGGGCGGCACCCAGGGCACGCCCGGCACGCTGGCGGCGCCGTCGACCCAGTCGCACAGCGATCAGGTGGGCGAGGCGCTGGGATCGCTGGATTCAGGCTCGCTCGGCTCGGGGGAGACCACCGGGGAGACCACGTCGGAGACCCGCGCGATCGCGCTGTCCGATCGGCTGGCCGAGGCCGCGACGGTGATCGCCGGCGACCGGCCGCGGTTCGAGCCCGGGACCGACGAGCAGGACGCACCGGCGCCGCGGACCACGCCGATGCCCGGGCGCGCGCCTGCGCCGGAAGACGACGAGGACGACGAGGACCACGACGACACCGGCGAGCCCAACCAGCAGCCCGACAGCGCCGAGACCGTCCTGCGCAGCGGCGCGTTCCGCGCCCAGATCCCGAGCGGCCCGCTCGCGGCGCCGACCTTGTATCCGCCGCGCCCCCGATCGCCGACCAGCCAGCCGGCCCCACCCACGCTCTACGATCCGCGCGCCAAGTCGCCCACCGGGCCGCCGCCGGTGAGCTACGAGCCGCGCCCCAGGTCGCCGACCAGCCAGCCCGTCGCACCCACGCTCTACGATCCGCGCGCGCAGCCGCGCAACGGGCCGCCACCGCTGAACGCACCCAACGTGCATGTGCCGAGCGCCTCGGCGGCGGCGCAGACGTTGCTCGACTCGCGCCCGGCCGTGCTGATGCGCCAGAGTCCGCTCGGCGGGGTACCGGCGATCCCCGGGCGACCGCCGTTCGGTCCACCGCCCGCGGCGCCCTCGATCTCGCGCCGCGCGCTCGCGATCGGCGGACTGATCGGGATCGCTGTGCTGTCGTTCATCATCTCGCTCGCGGTCCGCGGCAACTCCGCGCCGTCGCTCGACGGCCGGTCGTTCGGGATGACGTCCCAGGGTGCGATCGATGCCCCGGCCCCGGTCGATGCGCCACCGCCACCACCGCCACCACCGATCGACGCGCACGCCGACGCCACGCGCGAGCTCCCGCCGACGATCCCGATCGATGCTCCGGCCCCGCCCGACGCTGCCGCGCCCGACGCCGGCGCGACCACCGTGCTCGAGGTCCGCACCCGGCCCGACGGCGCGAAGGTCACGATCGGCGACCAGTCGCTGACCTCACCGGCGCAGTTCACCTTGCCCGCCGGCCACTACGCGATCGATGCCGAGCACGACGGCTGGATACCGGAGCACCGCGAGCTCGACCTCGTCCAGAACACGCGGGTGGTCCAGGACGTCGTGTTCACCCAGCATCGCGCGCACTCCGCCCGGCCGCCGACCGGCAAGCTGACCGTCCGGACCACGCCGCCGTGTGAGGTCTACCTCGGGACCCGCCGGCTGACCGAGACGCCGTTCGTCGATCTCGAGCTCGAGACCGGCAGCTATACGCTGCAGTTCAAGCACCCGAGCCACCAGACTGTATTCCGCACGGTGATCATTACTGCGGGTAAGACGACCAAGCTCCAGTTCCCGCTGCCGTGATCGCCGATCGCTTCGCGTGCATCGACGAGATCGGCGCGCAGCATGCGCATGCGGCCCGTGCGTTCGTACTGGCAAGTTCAGTTGAGGCTAGGCATCGGGTGTGACTATGTGGCACACCATTTAAGACCGCATTAAGACAAGCGATCTCCAGCCTGACAGGCGCCCTCCCGGTCATCACCGGCCACAAGCACGCGAGAAGAAACACGGAGCCGCCGTGCTTGCGGTTCGCGCGAAGGTGAACGAGCTACAGCGATAGTGAGTCGTCTCAGCACGAGCGTGCGCGGTATGTGCAAATTCTTCTGGCATCACGCGTGTACGAGGAGCGCTCAGAATGAAGCTCTCCTCCTTCGCAATCCCCACGATGCTGGTTACCTCTCTCGTAGGCTGTGCCGCCGCCGGCGGTGAAGAGTCCGACGACGATTTGCAGCTTGCGCAGCTGAACTGGCGCGACGCCATCGCGGCCACGCCGACGCCGGACGGTTGCTTTCAGGCCACCTACCCGAGCACGACCTGGGAATCGGTCGCATGTACGGCGGCGCCGGATCACCCGATCGGGTCGCCCCACGTGGGGCTCAAGGCGGACGTGGAAGATGCGGTGGCACCATCCGTCGTCGGCGACGGCGCTGACTACGCGCTCCACGTCCCCGGCCTGATCTCGAGCTCGACGGGCTCGTTCCCGACGGTCACCGGTGTGACGTCGGAGACCGATGGCGGCGTGAAGAATGGCTATTCGATTCAGCTTAACTCGAACTTCATGAGTGGTAGGGCCGCTTGTAAGGGTGTCTCGGGCTGCCTGTCATGGGCGCAGTTCGTGTACTCGTCGGAAGAGCGGGCCGTGTTCATCCAGAACTGGCTGATCGGCATCGGCTCCTGCCCGGACTCGAGCTGGAACAACGCGGGCGGCGGCGACTGCTACAAGAACAGCGCGGCCGTGTCGGCTCCGACGATCGCGATCACCAGCCTCGCCAACCTCAAGATGACGGGTACCGCCGCCAGCGGTGGCAATGACAACCTCACGTTCACCAACGGGAGCACGGCGTACAAGACCAGCGAGAAGGACACCGTGACGGGGCTCTCGGGCGCCTGGAACGAGTCCGAGTTCAACATCATCGGCGACGGCGGCGGCTCCGAGGCCGTGTTCAACAAGGGCTCGTCGATCAAGGTGGAGATCACCGCCAGCTCTGGCTCGACCGCCGCTCCGACGTGCATCGCGAATGACGGCACGACCGGCGAGACCAATAACCTCACGGCCGGCGCGTGCACGACCGCCGGTGGCTCGACGCCGAACGTCCAGTTCACCGAGTCGCACTGAGCAACAGCTCGCTTGATTCCGACGCAGGCCGGCTCGTGATCGCGAGTCGGCCTGTTTCGCGTTTCGGGCGCGCATGCGAGGCTAGCGCTCGCGATGTTGACCGTTGCCGATACCGCGTTCGCGATCGCGGCCGTCCGCGCCGAAGAGGCGGCTCGGCCGCCGGACGAGCGCCTGTTCGAGGATCCGTATGCCGCGCTGTTTCGCGCGGCGGGCGCCCATGCCGAGGACGGCACCCAGCGGTATCTGAGCCTCCCGTTCTTTCGCGACGGGATCCGGCTCCGGACCCGGTTCATCGACGACGCGCTCGGCGACGGGCTCGCGGCGGGCCTCGATCAGATCGTCTTGCTCGGCGCCGGGTTCGACGCCCGCGCGCTGCGGACTCCCGCGCTCGCCGCGCACGGCGCTCGGGTGTTCGAGGTCGATCTCGCGGATCAACTCGACCGCAAGCGCGGCGTGCTCGAGACCGCCGGCGTGACGCTGCCGGCGTCGGTCTCGTACGTCGCCTGCGACTTCACCGCGCCGGATTACGAGGGCACGCTTGCCCGGTCGCTGGAAGCGCTCGGGTTTCGGCGCGATCATCCGACCTTCATCATCTGGGAGGGCGTCACCACATATATCGGCGTTGCTGCCACCGACCGCACGCTCGGCTTCATCGCCGCGCTTTGCAGCTCGGGTACGCGCGTCGTGTTCGATATCGGCAGTCGGTTCTTCGACCCGGAGACCGCCTTCGATCACGTGACGCGGGCCGGATTCTCGTCTTGCGAGGCTCACGGCGGCGACGCCCTGTGGCTGCGGTACCTGCGCGGCGAGCCCCATCCCGCAGCGCCGGTGTTCCGCATGGTCGTTGCGAACAGGTAGTTGCGCGCAGCTTATGGCGCCAAGCTGCGCTGCAGGAACGCCAGCACGCGAGTCAGGTACTCGATCTGATTCTTGCGCCGCGCCATGGTGTGGCCTTCGTCGGGTACCAGCATGTACTCGACCGGCGCACCGCGCTTGCGCAGCGCCTCGACGACGCGATCGGCGTGGATGCGTGGCGCGCGGTGGTCTTGCTCACCCTGATAGACGAACAGCGGCGCGCGGATGTGATCGACCGCGTTGATCGGGCTCAGCGCGTCGAGCAAGGCGCCCTGGGTCGCCGGGTCGCCGTAGTAGCCACCGATGCTGCCGCCGGTGACGATGAGCGCGCCGGTGCACCACGGCTGCGCACGCGCCCAGGCGTTGACGGCCGCGAGGTCGCGCAGGGCATCCCAGCGCTTTTCGTGATCGTCGGCGCGGGCGTAGGCGCGGCCGAAGCCGGTCGAGCCGCGGATGTTGGGCTCGAGCACGTAGACGTTCACCGGCACCTCGAGCCCGTCGAACGACCTCGCCATCGCGATCGACGTCGTGATCGGCGGCAGCTTCGCCAGCGCGGGCCGCGGCTCGCTGCGCGCCGGCGTGACCGCTGCCGTCGCCGTGTCGACCAGGTACAGATCGCTCGGCGCGTCCGCCGTCGACAGCCCCAGGACGAACCGCGCGCCGTCGCGGCTGAACACGCCCGGCGTCAGCCGGAGCGCGATCTCGGTGAACGCGCCCACGGTGGCGGTGCCGAGCGGGGTCTTGACGTCGGCGACGGCCGCGAGCGTCTTGGCATCGAGCAGCCGCACCGTCGAGCGATTGCCGGCGTTGATCGTGATCGCGAGCCGGTCGCCGCGCGGCGAGCTCGCGATCGAGGCGATCTGCGCCGTCGCCGGATCGCGCTGCGTGTAGCGCGCGACCTCGGTCAGCGTGGACCGCTCGAGCGCGAGCACCACGTGGTCTTCACCGCCGAGGTCGGTCGCCACATAGATCCACTGGCCATCGGCCGAGTACGCGGCCGAGGTCGCCATCGTCGGCCGGCCGTCGCGCGGCTCGACCGGCCGCAGCGTGCCGTGATCGAGATCGACCTCGAGGATGTCGTGGCCGCCGGTCACGACCTCGCGGTACCACAGCGCGGTGTGCCCGCCCGGCGCGACGTCGAGCATCGCCCCCGCGGCGGTATCGCGAAACGCCATCCGTGGTGCGCCGCCCGGCGCTTGCACGAAGATCACCGACGCATCGTCACCGGGCAGCTTGCGCGCGCTGTACGCGAACATCCGATCATCGCCCGGCACCGGAAACGGGTTATCCCGCCACATCTTGCCTGGCGTCAGGTTGTCCGGCGGCCCGCTGCCATCGGCCGCCACCGCCCAGATCGCGAAGTCCTCGTCGCCACCGTGGTCCTGCCGCACCAGGATCGTCTTGCCGTCGCCCAGCCACACGATCGACGCGATCCGCTCCGGTCCGCCCAGCAGCTTGCGGGCTGGCGCCTCCGGCCGATCCACGTCGGAGACATACAGCCCCGGCGCGCCGCCGCGGTTCGATCGAAACGCCAGCTTGGTCCCATCCGGCGACAGCACCCCGTCGAGGTTGCTATGGACATCGAGCAGCCCGGCGATATCGATCGCGGAGCTCGCCGGTGGTGCAGCTGGCGTGACCCGCGGAGCGCACGCGGCCACCGCGACGAGCACAATAGAAGCTCTCATGACGCCAACGACAGAGGCACTTTTGACCGGTTGCTCGCGCCGCGAGCCACACGCGCCAACCACGCCGCTGCCTCCGCGCCTCGTAGCGAAACGCCTCGGCTCGCGCTGCCGTCGGCGACGACCGGTTCCGCTGC
>DATBBB010000038.1:0-11234 GCA_036271215.1 Kofleriaceae bacterium
GGGTGTGGGACCGTGCCAACGAGCTGGTGCGCGCGGCGGCGCGCTACGGGCTGATCGCGCAGATCCGGCGCGACGGCGACACCACGGTGTTCGACATCATGGGCCCGCTCGCGCTGTTTCACTCGACGGTGGTGTACGGCCGCGCGCTCGCGGCGCTGGTCCCGCTGCTCGCCGGCCACCCGCGGTTCGCGCTCGACGTGCGCTGCGAGCTCGGCGGCGACGAGCGGCACATCAAGGTCGCGCCACCGGTGCTGCTGCCGCCGGTCGCGCCGCCGGGGCGCCGCGCCGCGAGCCCGGCCGAGCGGCTGGCCCGCGAGCTGATCGCGCTCGGCCACGTCATCGAGCGCGAGCCACCGCCGATCGCGAGCGACGATCACCTGCTGTTCCCGGATCTGGCGATCGATCGCGCGGGCACCCGGTGGTACGTCGAGGTGCTGGGGTTCTCGACCAAGGACCACGTGGTGGCCAAGCTGGCGCGCTATCGCCGCGCCGGCTGCGAGGCCGTGCTGTGCGTCGATCTCGCCACCGCACCCGGCTGCGATCTCACGCTGCCGGTGTGCAGCTTCACCCGGCACGTCGACGTCGACGATCTGCTCGCGCGGCTCGCGACGACGCGGGCCGGCCCCGGCGCATGATCGCGTGTCGGCGCGCGTCGTACTCGGTGCGCGCGGCTCGCACGATTTTGACGCTTTTGGCGCAAGCTTCCCGCGAATCCGCAATAAGCCGTCGTGAAGCCGGCGTTGCTGGACCATGTTCAGGAACACCAGCCTCGCCGCCTTCCTCGTCACCGTCGCCGTCATCGTCCCCGCGGGCTGGCACGCGCTCCGCGCCGACATCCAGACCGACGGCAAGCGGCTGCGGCCGCTGCAGCAAGCGTTCGTGATGGAGGACGGCACGCGGATCACGCTCGACGTCGATCGCCAGATCGTCATGACCGGCGCCACGGTCAAGGCGACCCTGGTCGCCTACAACGACACACCCAAGCAGGTCGCGGTCGATCTCCGCGCGCTGCGCTCGACCAACTACGAGGGATCCCGCGTCGAGTCGCCGTACGTTCCGTTCGACCGCGAGACGATCAAGCTGACCGCGTCGCCCGGCGGCGGCAAGCCGGTGGAGACCGCGATCAAGCTCGGCGAGCTACCCGACAAGCCGGCCCTGATCGACGACTTCAAGATCTTCGTGACCGAGCACGGCAAGAAGCTACCGCGGCGCGAGGAAGAGGATCGCGTCGACTACGACTCCGGGATCTCCGAAGGCTACGCGGCCGCGATCGCCGTCACCGGCTGGAGCGGCAACAACCTCAGCATGAAGATCGACCCCGAGGACCGCCCGACCGGTGACGCGCCGTTCACGATCGCGGTCCACGTCAAGAACACCTCGGGCCAGCGGCTGGTCAGCCAGCCGTACGTCTCGCTCGATACCGAGGCGGCGCTCGAGGGCAAGGAGGGTGGCGACCAGAGCGACGCGGCGGTCGAGATCGCGCCGATCAGCGAGGACAGCGACACCCGCGAGGCGACCGCGTTCGAGCGCGGCGGGTCGATGACCAAGCGGTTCCTCGTGACGCCGAAGCACCCGGGGCTGCACGAGATCACGTTCCTCGCCAGCGCGTTCGAGTCCGACGAGGCGCCCGGCCCGACGACCGCCGGCGCCAGGGAGGCTCGCACGTTCACGCTGTCGGACGCTGCACCGGCGATGGCGGCCAAGTGATCCGCGCGCTGCGCGGCGTGGCGGCGGGCGTGGCGGCGAGCCTGGCGATCCTGTGGCTGGCCGGCCATCTCCGCGGGCCCGCCGCGGTGACCACCCGGCTGGTCGCCGAGGACGCGAGCGCGCCGCTCGCGCGCGTGGCGATCCACTACGCCCCGGCGGCCGACGCCGTGGCGCTCTGCGTGTGGCGCCAGCTGTTCGCGGTGCTGCCGGCGAAGGTCGAGGTCGAGGTCGAGGTCGCCCAGGCGCCGGACTTCGCGCGGCTGATCGGCGTGCTCGGCGAGGCCGGGGTCGGTCACCTCGATCGGCTGCACCCGATCGTCGTGGGCACCGCGATCACCACGTGGTCGCGCGATCGCTACGCGGCGATGGTCGACGACCGCGGCGCCGGCTCGATCCTGGCGCCGCCGCGCACCGAGACCCAGCTCGCGAGCCGCGCCGGCGACGCGCGCTCGCCGTACGCGATCTCGCAGGCGCTCTATCACCGAGCTCCGCGGATCGCCGATATCGTGTTCGAAGGCGGCGATCTGGCCGCCACCCCGCGCTGGATCTTCGCCGACGCCAACCTGGTCGCGCGCAACGTCGGCCGCGGCGCCGCGGACCGGTCGTCGGTCGAGGCCGAGCTGCACCGCCGGTTCGGCCAGCAGATCGTGTGGCTCGGCGACGCCGTGGGCGACGTGCCGCGCCACCACATCATGATGTACGCCGTGCCGCTCGACGATCGCACCGTCGCGGTCGGCGATGTCCACGCCGGGATGGCGCTGCTCGGCGATTCGAAGCTGGTGGTCGACGACGAGGACGTCCAGGCGCCGCGGTTCGATCGTGCCGCGGCCGAGCTCGCCGCGCGCGGGTTCCGCGTGGTCCGCGTCCCGGCGCTGGTGCTCGCCGGCGGCGGCTCGTTCGTGACCTACACCAACGCGGTGTTCGACCGTCGCGCCGACGGCACGCGCGTGGTGTACCTGCCGACCTACGCGCTGCCGGCGCTCGATGCCGCGGCGCGCGCGTTCTACGAGGCGCAGGGCTTCGCGGTGGTGCCGATCGACGTGTCGCCGATCTACCGGCTCAACGGCTCGCTCGGCTGCCTGGTCAACGTGCTGGCGCGCAAGCCCAGCTGATCGCAAACCGCTACAGCAGCACGCCGCCGGTCGGCACGCCGGCATCCGGCGGCGGCGCGAGCGGCCCCGGCTCGGCGGAGCTCGGCCGCTCGGGCTCGACCGGCAGCGCGGTGCCCGGCGGCGCGACCGGGTGCGCCGCGAGGTCTGCGCTCGGCGCCAGCGGTGCGCTCGCGGCGCCCGGCATACCCCCGGCCGGCCCGGCGTGCAGCTGGTCGGCGAGCTTGCGCGCGTAGCTCGCCCACAGCGCGGCGTCGATGACGTGGCGCGGGTGCTGGGCGGCCGCGCTGTCGAACTGCCGCGCGGCGTCGGTCAGCACGTTCGCCGCTTCGCGCAGCCGGGCCGATGCGCGCCAGTACGCGACATCGCCGAGCAGGCGCTCGATGTCCTTGTGATGGTCGGTGCGCTCGGCCGCGACCGTCTCGGCCTCCCCGGTGGCCGGCCGGGTCAACAGCAGGCCTTGCTTGAGCAGCGCCTCGGTGTCGTCGAGCTTGGTGATCTCGCGCGCGGTGAGCTGCGCGGTGACCGCCTCGAGGATCATGTCGAGGTACCAGCGCTCGAGCACGTGCGGATCATCGGTCTCGCGCGCCAGGCAGCGGGTCTCGGGCGCGATCTTGAGTGGCCGCCACGCGTCGCCGTCGAGCGCGCGGGTGCCCCACGGCGGGAACGCCCGGCCGTGCCGTGGCACGGCGCGCTCGGCCTCGCATGTCAGGAGGTAGCGGTCGCTGTTCGCGCGGCCGAGGAACACCAGCGTCACGATCCCGACGCCGACCGCGAGGCTGAGCACCGCGACCGCGACGGCCCTGCGGCTGTGCGCCGGGTGCGGGTCGTCATCGTCATGATCGTCGTCGTCCTTGTCGCCGTGGACGTCGGCCACCGGCGCGGCGCGCCGCTTGCTCACGGCAGGCGTGGCGGCCGCCTCGGGCAGCGGCTTGGCACCGACCGCGGCGCGCAGCTCGTTCTCGCTCGACGTCGCCGGCAGCAGCGGCTCGTCGGGCTCGGGCTTCGCGTCGGGCTCGGGCTCGGGCTTCGCGGCGGGCTCGGCCTTCTGATCCCATCCAGCCTCCGACGCCGGCTTCAGCAGCGGATCATCGGGCACATCCGAGCTCACGGGGCGACCTCGACCCGGTTCCGGCCTCGATCCTTGGCCCCGTACAGCGCCGCGTCGGCGCGCTCGATCAGCGACGGCAGCTTTTCACCGACCCGCCACTGCGCGATCCCGACCGACACCCGCAGCAGCAGCGCGAGCCCGTCGCCGACCTCGAACGCGCGCTCGCAGATCCGCTGCCGCATCCGCTCGCCGACCTCCCAGGCGCGCCCGGCATCGGCCTTGGGCAGCACGGCGAGGAACTCTTCACCGCCGTAGCGCACCAGCACGTCGCCGGCCCGGATCGCTCCGCGCAGCCGCCGCGCGACCTCGGTCAGCACGACATCCCCGACGCCGTGGCCGTAGTGGTCGTTGACGCTCTTGAAGTGATCGACGTCGACCATCGCGACCGACAGCGCGCGGTCGTGCTCGGCCGCGGTCTCGATCTCGTGCGGCAGGCGCTGCATCAGGAACTCGCGATTGTACGCGCCGGTCAGCGGATCGGTGACCGCGACCCGGTGCAGCCGCACGTTCTCGATGTCGAGCGCGATCGTCATCGCGATGAACCGCACCAGCTCGAGGCTCGAGGCGTCGAACGCGCTCGGCCGCGCGCTGGTCGCCGTGACCACCCCGACCCGCTCGCCGCGCGCGATCAGCGGCACGCAGATCATCGACGCGATCGGCGTCTGGTCGCCGGGCAGCACGACGAACCGCGGATCGGCCGCGACGTCGGCGAGCAGCGCCGGCTGGCCGTGCTCGACGACCCAGCCCGCCACGCCCTCGCCGACCCGGAACGACAGCGACTGCATCCGCTCGGTGCGCACGCCGTACGCTGCCTTGGCGAGCAGCCGCTTGCGGTCGGCGTCGAGCAGCATGACCGAGCACGCCTTGGCGCCGATCAGCTGGCAGATCAGCTCGGAGATCCGCGTCAACAGGGTTCCCGGATCGAGCTCGGAGCCGATCAACTTGCCGATTTCAAACAGCGCGGCAGGCAGCTTCTGCAGCTCTTCCGGGGTCATGACCCCTGCACGTAACCGATGAAGGGCAAGTTCCGGTACTGCTGGGAAATGTCGAGGCCGTAGCCGACGACGAACTTGTTGGGGATCGTGAAGCCGAGGTAATCGATCTTGATGTCGCGCTCGGCGCGGTCCGGCTTGTGGAGCAGCGAGCACAGCTTGAGGCTCGCGGGCCGGCGGGTCGCGAGGTTCTCGAGCAGGTAGTGCACGGTGTGCCCGGTGTCGACGATGTCCTCGACGACGATCACGTGCTTGCCCTCGATCGGCCGCGACAGATCCTGGGTGATCCGGACCACCCCGGACGACACCGTGGCGTCGCCATACGACGAGATGCCGATGAAGTCGATCAGGATCGGGGCCGCGATGTGACGCACCAGGTCGGCAAGGAACAGCACCGAGCCCTTGAGCACTCCGATCACGACGATCTCGGCAGATCCGGTCAGCGGGGCGTACTCGGCGGTGATCTGCGCCCCGAGCTCCGCGACCCGGGTGGCGATGGCCTCCGCGGAGATGAGCTCCGCAAACGGGTCGGGGGAACGATTCCAGGCGGGCGGCGCAGCCATGCCCCCGAATGTATCCCAAGCACGCTACAATTGGACCGAATGGTCGGAATGGGTCTCGATCTCGATCCGCAGCTCGGCGCGCTGCTGGGGGAGGCAACCACGGAGATCGACGTTGCGCGCAAGAACCGAGTGTTCTGCAACCGCAACCTGCGGATGGACACGATCGAGATGATCGGGTTCGACATGGACTACACGGTCGCCCTGTACCACCAGGACCGACTCGAGCAGCTGTCGATGGAGCTCACGCTCCAGAAGCTCGTCGACAAGCACGGCTACCCGGCGGACATCAAGGGCCTGTCGTACGACCCGCGGTGGGCGATCCGCGGCCTCGTGGTCGACAAGAAGTACGGCCACGTGTTCAAGATGGACCGCCACGCGTTCGTCGGCCGCTGCTACCACGGGTTCCGCGAGCTGAGCCACGACGAGCGCAAGGCGACGTACCGCAACGAGAAGATCAACCTGTCGAGCGACCGCTACGAATGGATCGACACCCTGTTCGCGCTGCCCGAGGCGGTGATGTACACGACGCTGGTCGACTGGGCGGACCGCCAGACCGGCACCGTCGACTACGACAAGCTGTTCACCGACATCCGGACCGCGATCGACGAGGCCCACCGCGACGACACGCTGAAGAGCGTGATCAAGGCCGATCTGCCGGCGTTCATCGTCAAGGACCCGCTGCTCGGCGAGACGCTGCACAAGTTTCGCAGCTCGGGCAAGAAGCTGTTCCTGCTCACCAACTCGCTCTACGACTACACCGCGAGCGTGATGAGCTACTTACTCGACGGCGAGCGCAAGGCGTATCCGTCGTGGCGCAATTACTTCGATATCGTCATGGTCGGCGCCGGCAAGCCGGCATTCTTCAACGAGCTGCGGCCGTTCGTGCAGATCGACGCGGTGACCGGCGCCCCGGTGACCAACGGCCACGGCGATGGCGTCAAGCACCTGTCGCGCGACAAGGTCTACCAGGCCGGCAACGTGGTTGCGTTCGAGCAGATCACCGGTATCAAAGGTGAGCAGGTGCTCTACATCGGCGACCACATCTACGGTGACATCCTGCGGCTCCGCAAGGCGCACATGTGGCGGACGGCGATGGTGCTGCAGGAGCTCGAACGCGAGATCTCGGTGAGCGACCGGCTCGAGGCCCAGATCGAGGATCTCGATCTGCTCGACCGCCGGCACCGCAACCTCGAGTCCGAGATCGATTACCAGTCGCTGCGGCTCAAGAAGATCCAGCGGCTGCTCGACGACACCTCGACCCAGCCGGCGCTGCGGGCGCGGCTGGAAGATGCGCGCCGGGTCACCCGCGAGTCGCTCGACGGCCTGCGCGACCGCGCGGAGCTGATGGACGCCGAGGTCGACTCGCTCGAGACCCGGATCGACCACGCGTACAACTCGCACTGGGGGTCGTGCTTGCGCGAGGGCAACGAGAACTCGCGGTTCGGCGAGCAGGTCAACGATTACGCCGACCTCTACACCTCGCGGGTGTCGAACTTCGGGCCGTACTCGCCGCTGCGCTACTTCCGCGCGCCGCGCCGGCCGATGCCGCACGAGATCTGACGATGCGGATCTCGATCATCGCGGCGCTCGCCGGGGCGATGCTCGCCGAGGGCCTGGCCTGCGCACCGGGGGCGGCCGAGGCCAAGCCGATCGCCGCGCGCCCAGATCCGCCGACGATCTTGCACGTCGGCGGCGCCGAGATCACCGTCGAGATCGGCGCCGGGCACCTCGACCTGTCGCGCGCCGAGCTGATCGCGTGGATCTCGACCGCGGCGAGCGCGGTCACCGCGTACTTCGGGCGATTCCCGGTCGATCACTACCGGGTCGAGGTCGAGCCAGACTCGGGAGCGTCGGGCGTGCTGAGCGGGACGACCTGGGGCTACGGCGGGGCGCATACCCGCATGGTGGTCGGCGAGCATGCCACCGCCGAGCAGCTCGGCCACGACTGGATCATGACCCACGAGATGGTCCACACCGCGTTCCCCGACCAGCCCGACGAGCACCACTGGATCGAGGAAGGCACGGCGACCTACGTCGAGCCGCTCGCCCGGTCGTGGGTCGGCAACTATCCGGCCGCCCGGGTGTGGAGCGATCTCGTCGACGGGCTGCCGAACGGGCTGCCGCACCCGGACGACCACGGCCTCGACCACACCCATACCTGGGGCCGGACCTACTGGGGTGGCGCGCTGTTCTGTCTGCTCGCCGACGTCGAGATCCGCCAGCGCACCGGCGGCAAGCGCGGGCTGGTCGATGCCCTGCGCGGGATCGTGGCGGCCGGCGGCAACGATCAGGTGGCCTGGCCGATCGAGCGCGCGTTCGCCGTCGGTGACAAGGCGGTCGGCGTGCCGGTGCTGACCGAGCTGTATGCGAAGCTCAAGGCCGCGCCGGTCAGCCCGGATCTCGATGCGCTGTGGCGCGACCTCGGGATCACCATGAAGGATGGCGCGCCGGTGCTCGACGATCAGGCGCCCAAGGCGGCGATCCGCCGGGCGATCAACACCCGGCCGGCCGATGTACCCAGTTCACCTACTGTGCCGCAGAGCACAGGGCCTTCTGCAAAGTGAAAAGTGCGGAAAGGGGTGTAACAGAGGTGGCTAGTTGTGAGACCACACCCGCGAGCGAGGCCTGACCTCGCGGTGACTTGAGGAGAACCTACAATGAAGAATCCCGTTCGTACTGGAACCATGATCGCGCTCACCGCGGCGAGCCTGTTCGCCGCCGCCTGCGGCAGCAAGAGCCCTGACGCGTCGAAGTCGACGATGCCTGCCGGCGAGAAGACCGCCGCCGCCGTTCACTGCAACGGCGCCAACGCCTGCAAGGGCCAGGGTAGCTGTAAGGGCGCGCAGAACGCGTGCAAGGGCCAGAACAGCTGCAAGGGCGCTGGCTTCGTCGAGACCGCCTCGGCCGACGAGTGCACCACCAAGGGCGGCACGGTTGCGCCCGCGGCTCCCGCCCCGGCCAACTAGTCCCGAGCGGATCTCCGCTGGAGCGCTACGATGAACAACCCGAGTCTCGCCGAGCTCCAGCGGCAATTTTTTGATCGAGTCGTCCATGACCGCGCGGCCGATGGCCTGATCGCGACGGGCGACATCGATATCTACGCCGGGATGTACACGTCCCGGCTGTACGACACTCTCGTCGAGGATTACCCGAAGCTGAAGGCCGCGCTCGACGAGCCGGTGTTCGACGAGATCGTCGCGCGCTACCTGCGCGCCCATCCGCCGCATTCGTTCACGCTGCGCGAGGCCGGCGCAGCGCTCGAGAGCTTCCTGCGCCCCGGCGAGCTCGGCCCGCCGTGGGCCGCCGATCTGGTCGCACTCGAGCGCGCCCGGGTCGAGGTGTTCGACGGGCCGGACGCGACGCCGCTCGCCCAGGACGACGTCGCCGCGCTCGGGGACGAGCTCCCCGCGCTGATGCTGCGGTGGGTGCCGTCGAGCTTCGTCGTCCCGATCGCGTGGAACGTCGACGACGTGTGGAGCGCGATCGAGGACGAGCAAGCCGTGCCGGACGCCGCGCCGATCGAGCGCACCCTGCTGGTCTGGCGGCGCGACCTCGCGGTGCTGCACCGGACGCTCGATCCCGACGAGGCCCAGCTCGCCCCGATGATCGCGCGCGGGATCTCGTTCGCAGACATCTGCGAGGTGCTCGGCGCGATCCACGGCACCGACGCCAGCGCGCGCGCGGTCGAGCTCTTGCTGCGCTGGCTGCACGCCGGCGCGTTGATCTCGCCGCTGCAAGAGATCGCGTAGCTACTTCGCGGGCAGCACGGCGGCCACGCCCAGCGTCACGACCTCGGCGCCGCCGGCGATCGTCAGGAGGCCGCGATCGACGATCGCGATCCGCGCGCCGTCGGGGCTGATCGCCCGGATCCCGGCCTGGCTGGGGCCGAAGTAGGCCTCGAACCGATCGGACCACGCCGGGCACGGTAGGTCGTCGATCACCCGCGGCCCGGTGGTCCACGTGCAGTGTACCGGCACGCTGCTGCTGCCGACCAGGATCGAGGTCTCGCCGGACGCCAGGGTCGCCGCCGCGGCCACCCATTGCCCGGGCTCGCCCGACGGCTCGAACGCCTTCGCGCCGATCCGCAGCCGCTCGTCGTTGCGGCCCCAGACGTAGTCGCCGACCGGATAGGCCGCGCACGCGGTGCAGTCGCCGTAGTCGCCGGTCAGGCGCACGGTGCTGCGCACGACCAGCTTGCGGGTGTCGATCACCGTCAGCCAGCCGGCCCCGGTCTTCGTCCAGCCGGGCAGCGCGGTCAAGGTCACGATGCCGGTCGTCGGATCGAACGCGCGGCCGTAGAGGTTGGTGGGCGAGACCTTGCCGGCGACGTGGCCGAGCGGCTTGCCGGTCGCGAGATCGTAGACCCACACCGCGTTGCGGGCGGTCAGCACGGCGCGGTCGCCGTCGAGCTCGATCATCTCGAACGCACCGTGGAACTCGTCGGACCGGGGGAGCACGGCGTCGAGCGCGAGCGTGCCGTCGGTGAGCCGGTAGATCCGCCGGTGCGCGCTGTCGCGGAGGATCAGGTAGCGGTCGTCGGGCGAGATCTCGGGCTGGATCCACTCCGTGCCGGGCACGGTGAAGCGCTGCACGCTGGTCCGGGTGTCGAACACGCCGAGCTTGCAATGGTGATCGTCGTCGCAGGTCGAGTCGACGTACAGCTCGTGGCTGGTGGACCACGCGATCGGCTCGCTGGTGTGCACGATCGTGCGGACGTGCGCCAGCGTCGCGAGATCGTAGATGTCGGTCTCGAAGTGCGCGGTCGAGCCGTGCGGCTCCCAGATCGGGAAGCTGGATGCCTGGGCGAGCTTGGTGCCCAGTGTCATGGAGCGATCGCGCTTTGCGCGGCGGTGGAAGTCGGGCTGGCGCTCGAGGTGCTGCGTCGTGACGTCGAGCTGGTACAGCGCGTCTGCGGTGTTGAATGCGAGGTGCGTCGCGTCGACCCAGACTGCATCGAGCACCTGGCTGTCGATCCGCAGCGGCGGTGGCGCCGGTGGGGCTTCGGGCGCGGCGACGGCGGGCGCGGCGACGGTGGGCGCGGCGATGGTGGGCGGCGACGCGGCGACAGCGTGCGCGGGCATGGCCACGGGCGGCTCCGGCGAGCGGGCCGCGCTCGCGCAGCTGATCGAGCCGAGCAGGAGCAGCGAGCGGGACGCCAGGCGCATTGGGTGGAAACGCCTGATTGTAGCGGAATATTCAGGCAGCTCCCGCTCGGCGGGCTCAGCGGCGGCGTCCGCCAAGGCTGTGCGGATCGCGTGGCCGCACGGTGACCTCTGTGGACCGCCGCGCGTGGCTCGCTCGATATTCCCGGCGCGCGCCGGACCCACAGATCTCACCGCGCTGACGCCTGCATGCATGCTCCGTTCGGGATGAAATCCCGTTTCGGATTCCGGACGAAGAGAGCCTGCATCATTCGATGCACCTGCCCGGACAGGCAGCCATTGTCACCGGACAGTGACAATCTGTTATCTAATTATTTGTGTGGTGCTTGAAGTGAATACTCGATGTCATGGGGTCGTGATAGACAGTTTGGATGGATGGTGAAGTCGAGCTCCTGGGTGAGCGGATCGCAGAACAGGCGGCGCACCTCGATGCAGCAACGCATCGCTTGCTCACCGACCTGCGCGAGTTCGATGTGCGCGGCGGCTGGCATCGGCAGGGCGCCAAGTCATGCGCGCACTGGCTCGCGTGGCGCGTCGGGTGGACCCTCGGCACGGCGAGACAGCGCGTCCGCGTCGCCGCCAAGCTCGGC
>DATBBB010000039.1:0-34340 GCA_036271215.1 Kofleriaceae bacterium
CCCTCGATCGCCGCGGCGTGAGCCTCTTCGGTGTACTTGCCGGCGCACCGGCCCTGCGGCAGCGGCATCTTGGTGACCTCGACCGCGGCGACCGGCGCGGCCAGCGGCTTGACCGCGGTGCTCGGCGGCGCCGCCGCCGCCGCCGGGTGCGTGGTGTTGCCGACCGGCATCGCCGGGCCGCCGCCGGCCTGCGACGTCGACTCCAGCGTGACGCCGAACACCGGGGTCGTCGTGGTGTCGGTCGTCGGCGCCGGCGGATGATCGACCGGCGGGGTGTCGACCGGCACGACATCGGGGCGGGCCGCGATCTTGTGCGGCTGCGGCCGTTCGTGGATCTGCGGCTTCGGTGGCTCGGGCTTCGGCGGCTCCGGCTTGGCCGGCTCCGGCTCGGGTTCGGGCGCCGGCGGCGGCTTGACCGGCTCGACCACACGGACCTGGACGATCACCGGCGGCGGCGTGTCGGTGCGGCGCGGCAGGTGGTCGAGCCCGGTCACGAGCGCGAGGTGGCCGACGACCGACACGGCCGCGCAGATCACGAGCCGCCGGTCGACGATCATGCACCGTCTCCCGGCGGCGTGATCGCCTGCGGATCGATCTGGATCGCGAACTGCGTGATGCCCAGCGCCTTCACGGTATCGAGCACCCACACCACGCGGCCGTGCGAGACCCGCTTGTCGCCCGCGACGATCGCCTGGGTCTTGGGATCCTTGGCGACCGCGGCCTGGATCGCCGCGCGCAGCGCCTGCGGCGTGACCGGCCGATCGTCGAGGAACAGCGCGCCGTCGGCCTTGAGCGTGATCGCGAGCGTGGTCGGCGGCAGCGCCGTGCTCTGCGAGGCGCGCGGCAGCTCGACCTCGATCGCCTGCTTCGTGAGCAGGTGCGCGGTCAGCATGAAGATGATCAGCAGCACGAGCATGATGTCGACCAGCGGCGTGACGTTGATCTCGGCGATGATGCCGCGCCGCCGGGTCGCCCCGCCCGCCACTACGCGACCTCCATGCCTGGCCCCGGCCCCGGCGCCCGTCCGGACGCGGCGGCAGCCGGCGGCGTCTTGATGTACGCGATGATCTCGCGCGACGCGGCCTCGGCCCCGGCGGTCGCGGTCTCGACGTGGCGGATCAGCACGTTGTACATCGCGACCGATGGCAGCGCGACCAGCAGGCCGACGCCGGTCGCGACCAGCGCCTCGGCGATCCCCGACATCACCGCCTGGGTGCCCTGGCCTTGCATCGCCGAGCCCGCGAGATCGTGGAACGCGCGGATGATCCCGAGCACGGTCCCGAACAGCCCGACGAACGGCGCGTTGTTGCCGAGTGTGCCGAGGAACGCGAGCCGCTTCTCGTAGCGCAGCCGCTCGGTCTCGATCGCCGCGGCCTTGTGGTCCTCGACCGCGGACGCGCCATCGCCGGCGTGCTGCAGGCAGGTCCGCACCACGGCCGCCTCCATCGACCGCGCCCCGGCGAGCTTGCTCAGCGCCAGCGCAGGGTTGCCGTCGCGCATCGCGTGCAGCGTGGCGGCGAGCCGGCCGGCGGGTGGCCGCTCCTGCAGGAAGAACCACACCCGCTCGATCATGACGGCCACGGCGGCGAGGCTCAACAGGATCAGGAGCCACAGGATCCAGCGCGAGCCGGCGCGCAACATCAGGTCGAGCAGCTGGGCGTCGATCGTATCGGTCTCGGTCATCGGATCTCCTGGGCTGACAGGTTCATGGCGGACTAGAAGCGGCCGCGCAGGCCGACGGTCGGGAGCACGTAGCGGATCACCGTCCCGACCTGGACCTCTTCGGGCAGCAGCGCGACGTTGGTGACGTCGACGTAGAAGTCGAGCAGCCAGCGCCGCCACACCGCGCGCTTGTCGACCCGCAGATCGAACCGCACGTAGCCGGTGCCGCGCGCCTGGTTGTAGCCGGCCGAGATCGTCTCGGGCTTACCGCTCTGGTACTGCAGGCGCAGCCCGAGGTCCCAGTTGCGGCGCAGCGGCAGGCCGGCGACCACGTTGATCAGGTGCGTGCGATCGAAGTCGTAGGGGACCCACTGGTTATCGCGCAGCCGCTCCGAGCGCGACAGCGTGTACGACACCCAGCCGAACACGCCGGACTTGGCCTGCCGGCGGAGCAGGATCTCGGCGCCGTACGACCGGCCGAGCTGCGGCTTGGTCAGCTGGTCGATGATGTTCTGGCCCGGCATGTTGACCACGACGCCGGTCGGAAACAGCGTCGAGTTCGCGCCCTGGATCACCGTGGGATCGTTGACCGACAGATCGAAGATCGTCGGATCCATGTAGTTGAAGTAGCCCTCGGTGGTGAGCTGGAACCGATCCTCGAGCGGGATCTCGACGCCGAGGCTGGTCTGGAACGAGCGCAACAGGCCGTACTTGATCGGCATCATGTCGAGCCCGGGCAGCGGCAGCACGAACCGCGGTGGCTGGTGGTAGATCCCCGCCGAGCCCTTGAGCCACACCGCGCTGTCGTCGCTGTCGGGCGGCACGTCGGCGAGGTCGCGCTGGCCCAGCCGGTAGCGCACGGTGAGCCGCGGATCGACCGCGTTCTTGGTCGCGGTCTGGTCGGAGTAGATGTCGCCGCGCACGCCGGGCCGGATCAACCAGTCGGCGGTCGGCCGCCACACCGCGTCGAGCAGCGCCGAGCCGGTGTGGAACGTGCCGAGCTGCGAGGTGATCGGCGACAGCACGTTGGCGCTCGCCATCGCATCGGCGCCCTGCGACACCGCGTGGAGCTGGCCCTCGAGCCCCGCGGTGATGCTCAGCGAGTCATCGCGCTTCCAGGTCGCGTGCAGCGCCGGCTCGGCGACCAGCACGCTGAAGTCGGTGCCCATCGAGAACGTCCGGTCGTAGCCGAGCACCGCGCGGGCCTGCACGAACAGCCGATCGAGCGTGCGGTGCAGCCGGAGGTCGAGCCGGTGAAACCCGAGGATCAGCGACGGCGCCAGCGGCGGACTGGGATCGCTGGGATCGGCGTTCGCCGCGACGGTGTCGAGCTCGTCGTTGGCGCCGAACGCGAAGATCGTCCAGCCGTTGCGCGCGGTGCCGCCGTCGAGCCGGAGCTGGTAGTCCCAGTACGACAGCGACACCTGGTTGGTCGCCAGGCTGAGCACCAGGCCGGGGTAGCCGTAGCGCCCGGCGACCGTGAGCGTCGCGTCGAGCTGCGGGACCGGCTCGCGGACCAGGCCGCCGAGCTGCAAGAGGTTGGCGTCGAAGTCGAGCAGGTGCTCGTCGCTGCGGGCGCGGGCGGTGCGGCCGTCGATGATGCCGCCGGTGTAGCCGCCGTAGAGCACCGGCGCGCCGCCCGGGAAGAACTGGATCTCGTCGATGAAGTCGGGGTGGATCACGCTCGGCCCCGACAGCAGGTGATAGAGCAGCGGCACGCGCGTGCCGTCGAGCAAGAACCCGGTCGAGCTCGGGCTCGCGCCGCGCACGATCGGGAACGGCAGCAGCGAGACCACCGAGGCCACGCCGGGCAGCGCCTGGACGACCCGGAACGGATCGCCGAACGTGCCGGGGATCTGCTTGATCTCGGCGCCGCGCAACGAGATCCGCGAGACCTCCTCGCGGCGCTGCTCGCCGACGACCACGATCTCGTAGGGATCGTAGCGGTCGCGCTCGACCAGGTAAGTGACCACGAGCGCCTGCTTGGGGGCGAGCGACTCCCGCTGGATGAACACGTTGTGGCCGGGCGCGGTCACGGTGACGCTCGCCGGGCCGTCGGGCAACGCGAGCGTGAAGTGGCCTTTCTGATCGGCCTCCGCGGCGTAGTTGCGGCCGCCGACGTTGGCGGTGACGGTCGCGCCCTGGACCGGCGCGCGGGTGCCGAGCTCGACCAGCTTGCCGCGCAGGACCGAGCTGCGCGGCGGACCGGCATCGGCGTCCGGCGGCGGCGGTGGTGGCGGCGGCAGGAACGTGTGCGTGAACGTGATCTCGACCGGCACCGGCTTGCCGCCGAACGTCGCCGGCTCGAACTGAAACGCCCGGGCCGCCGCGGCGACCGCCTCGTCGAACACCGGCTGCGGCTGCGTGACCGGATCGATCTTCTGGACCGCGCCGGTGGGATCGACCGTCAGCTTGACCGTGACGACGATCGGCACCGTGTGCGGCGGCGCGTCCGCCGGGTACGGCACGTCGGTCGAGCCGCGCGCGCGGGGTGGCTCGAACGCCGGCGCGGCGGCACTACCGGCGCCGGCATCGGCCGGCGCGACGGCGCTACCGGCGCCGGCATCGGCCGGTGGCGGCGGTGCGGGCGGCGGCGACGGCGCGGCGACCGGCGGCGCGCTGGCCCCGGCATCGGCCGGCGGATCGGCGGGGGCCGGCTGCGCGACCGCACGCGGCACCGCATGCGCGAGCACCGCGGCCACGGCGCCGGCGACGACCCACCCGCGGCAGGTCAGCGCCACTGGATCTCCCAGCCGAGCGTCCCGCCGGTGTGCGGCCAGAACTGGCGGCGCACGATCTCGACGCCGGTGTCGGGCTCGATCCGGTTGGTGTCATCGACGCAGCCGGTCCATTGCCCGACGACCTCGAGCGACACCGCGGTCTGCGCGCGCGGCCCGAGCACGTAGCTCCACGCGATCCGCACCAGCCCCGCGGCGCCGACCCCGCTGCAGCTCGCGATCGGGTGGCGGGCGTCGGGGAACGTGTACGACGTGTCGAGCGTGCTCGGCAGCGGATCGGCGTCCATCCGGCCGGTGCGGCCCTCGACGATGCCGCCGAACCCGAACCCGAGCGAGAGGCTGAGGCTCGGGGTCACGTGCCACGTCGGGTCGATCGTGCCGGCGAACCGCAGCCCCGACAGCCCGCCGTGCGCGGACGCCGACGCGTACTCGAACGACGTCAAGATCGACCACTGCTCGTCGAGCCGGAGCCCGACCCGGATCACCGGCCCGATCAGCCGCCCGCTCGGCGCGCCGCGCAGCCCGACCAGGTCGCCGAACACCAGACCGAGCCCGAGCCGAAACCCGCCGGTGCGCCACGCGTCGCGATCGGCCTGGGTCGGCAGCGACAGCCGCGGCTCGCCGTCCTCGTCGACGATGTCCGCGGGCGCGGGCGTGGCCGCGGGTGTCGTGGGCGTGGGCGCGGGCGGCGCTACCGCAGAAGGTCCGGCCGCAGGAGGATCGCCGGCGTATGCGCGCGCCGCGATCGTCAGCGCGGCGATCATCACCGCGAGGCGCAGCGTCACGGCGTCGCCTCGGCCGGGCACGGCCACCACGCGGGCGGCGTGGCGGTGATGTCCCAGTCGGGCAGCGTGCACAGCGCATCCTCGCGGCAGCCGCGCAGCACGTAGTGGGTGAGCCCGACGCACGAGTCATCGCTGCGGCCCGAGACCGCGAGCTGGATCCGGCCGGCGGCGCTGCCGCTGCCGAAATCGGGGATCGCCGCGCAGGCCGTGGTGCGCGCCGTCAGATCGGGCGCGTCGGCCGGCGGCTCGCGGTAGCGGATGCTGCTGTCGGTGCTGCGCTCCTCGCACGCGACCTCGTGGAGCGCGGTGGGCGGCTGGAACGCGAGCGCGACCGGCGTCGCGGTCGACGCCTGGCTGCACGTCGCCGGATCTTCGGCGGGGAGCTGGCCGCCGAGCTGCGCCGCGATCGCGGCGGCCGCGGTGAACCCACCGGCCCCGACGATCGAGAAGCTCGGCAGCGGCGCGCCGCACCCGCTGCGCGGATAGAACGCCGCGGCCGCGTCGAACCCGCCCTCGCGGTACGCGAGCCGGTGGTCGGGCTGGGTCATCGACACGAACGACGCCGCGTACACGGTGTCGCTGGTCGCGATCCCGCCGTCGCCGGGGCCGCCGTTGTCGCGGCCGCCGAGCCGAGCCGCGAGCCCGAGCGTCAGCGTGCCGTCGGCGTCGCGATCGTCGTAGACCACCAGGCTGCCGTAGGCGACCCGCGCCGTGACGTCGCCGACCAGCACGTCGCTCGCGGGCAGATCGAACAGCTCGAGCGTCGCCGTGCCGTCGGGCGCGAGCGGGGCGTTGATCGCGACCCGATCGGGCACGAAGCTGAACGGATCGCGGCAGCCCGCGGCGATCACCGCCGCCACGCCGGCGTCGCCCGGCGGCAGGATGCACAGCGGCTCGGGCAGCCACTGCGCGCCCCACACCAGCGCGACGTGGAGCGCGGGGACGCCGGTCCCGGGGAGCTGCACGCCGGCGAGGTCACCGGTGACCGCGACCTGGACGCTCGCCAGCGGCGGCACCGCACCGCCGAACCCCTGCAGGTTGCCGCAGCCGGCCGCGGCCAGCGCGGCGACCGTCAAGCTGCGCCAGGTGCGCCAGGTGCGCCAGGTGCGGATCGCGATCACGGCTGCCACGCCACCCCCAGCTCCGCGCTCCACCCGGCGTGCAGCTTGCTATCGAGCACGTCGAGCGACGGCCCGCCGCTCATCACGAGCAGCCACGGCCCCGCGACGTGGAGCGCGATCACCGCGTCGAGATCCGCGGCCGGGAGCAGCGCGAACGCCGAGGTCTCGAGCGCGTCGCCCATGAGCCCGGCCCGCATGCCCTGGTTGCGGACCCGCGACTCGTGGACGAGCGTGCCGCCCAGGCCCAGCCGGAGCCCGAGCGTGCCGCGGCCGGCCGCGTGCTGGACTCCGCCGGTGATCCGCATCCGCAGATCGCTCTGGGTCACGGTCCACGGCAGCGACGACTCGGTCGCTGTGACCCACGCCACGCGCGCGCCGACGGTCAGCGCCTGCCCGGTCGTGGCGCCGGCGCCGATGCCCTTGGCGAGCCCGGTCGGCAGCGCGGCCGGGAACCCGACCACGAGCCCGCCGTCGACCGCGAGCGCGCCGGTCGACTGATAGCGCCAGGTATCGTCGGCGAGCAGCGTGCCGGGGTCGGCGTGGCTGGGGTGCGACAATCCAGCACAGCACGCAAGGACAACCGCGGAACGCCACATCAGGTCGTGTGGTTGTGCCCGCTGCCCGCGATTTCCTTCGGTCTTGTCAGCGCGATGTTTTCAGCGAAGGATCCCGGGGCGATCGGCCACTCATCGCATACCGTGCTCCGCGTCCCGGTCTTCATCGCGCTCGTTGTCGCGCTCCTCGTCGCGCTCTGCCTGTTCGCGGCGCGCCGTGCCGATGCCGCGCCGTGCCCGCCGGCGGTCGCGCTCACCGGCGAGCCGGCGCTGGTCAGCGCGGTGCGCGCGCAGCTCGCGGCCCGCGGCATCGCGCCCGAGGCCCCGGCGTGCCCGGTGGTCCGCGCCCACGTCGAGCGGCGCGGGGCCTGGCTCGTGGTCGGCATCGACGGGCCCGACGGCGTGCCGGTCGAGCGCGCGGTGACCGAGGCCGCCACCGCCGCCACGGTGATCGAGTCGTGGACCCGCGAGGACGTCGCCGCGCCGCTGCTCGAGACCCACGCCGCGCCGGCGGGCGAGCTCGCGGTGGTCGCGCCGGCGCCCGCGATCCCCGCGGGGCCGCACGGCATCCAGCTGTTCGCGGCCGAGGAGACCTCGCTCGCCAGTGACGGCACGGTGTGGGAGGGCATGCAGCTCGGCGCCTGCGTCATGCTCGGCCCGATCTGCGCCGCGGCGCGGCTGCACGCCGGCAGCGTGGTGTCGCGGCCGGCGCGCTGGGACGGCTTCGCGCGCAAGGGCGGCGAGCTGTACGCCGGGATCGACGTCCCGATCGCGGTCGGCCGCAACCGGCTGAGCCTGGGGTTCGGCGCCGGCTACGGCACCACGTTCACCCGCCACCACGAGGACAGCGAGCGGATGGGCCTCGAGATGAGCGGGCTGCGCGCCGAGACCCACGCCGGGTTCTCGGTGCCGGTCACCGCGCATGTCGCGATCGACGTGATGGTCGCCGGCTCGCTGACCCAGGCCACGCACGTCGAGACCGAGACCCGCGACGCCGCACCGGCGGTGCCCACGGCCCAGTACCCCGACGAGCCGCGCGGGTTCGGCCGGTTCTCGGTCGGCGTGCGCTACGGGGCGCTGTGACCGGCAAGCTCGTCGCGCTGCGCCGGCTGAGCGGCGACATCACCGAGATGTCCGACGAGGCGCTGCTCGCCGCGTGCGGCACCGGCGACGCGCCCGCGCTCGGCGCGCTGTTCGATCGATTCCACGTCGCGGTCTACCGGTTCGCCGCGCGGCTGCCGATGACCAGCGAGCTCGCGCGCGACGATCTGGTCCAGGCGACGTTCCTCGAGATCCCGCGCGCGGCGCCCGCGTTCCGCGGCAGCTCGTCGGTCAAGACCTGGATCCTCGGCGTCGCCGCGAACATCGCGCGCCACAGCCTGCGCAGCGAGCGCCGCCGCCGGGTCCACCAGGCGCACTACCTCGAGCGGATGTCGGCCGCGCCCGAGCTGCTCGATGCCCAGGTCGAGCGCCGCAAGCTGCTCGCGCGGATCGCCGAGGCGCTCGCGGCGCTGCCGCACGATCAGCAGGTCGCGTTCATCCTGTGCGACCTCGAGCAGCTGCCGGGCGCCGAGGTCGCGCAGGTACTCAAGATCCCCGAGGGCACGCTGTGGCGCCGGCTGCACACCGCTCGCAAGGCGATGCGCCAGGCGGTCGAGAAGGTGACCGAGCAGCCAGCCGGGAAGCCGGCCGGGAAGGTGACCCGGTGACGTGCCCCGGTGAGCTCGCGCTGGCGCGCGCGATCGCCGAGGGCTCCGATCCGGAGCTCGCGGCGCACCTCGCCGGCTGCGCCGCGTGCCGCGCGACCTGGGACGCGACGACAGCCGCGATCGAGCTCGCGCGCGAGCTGCCGGTGGCGCTCCCGCCGGCCGCGCGGCGCGAGGAGCTGCGCACCGCGGTGCTGGCGGCCGGGGCGCACGTGGCTCGCCGGCCGGCGCGCCGCGCGTGGCTGGTCCCGCTGATCGCGGGCGCCGCGGCCGCCGCGGTCGCCGTCTACCTCGCGATCCCCGCACCCGTACCGGCACCGTACGGAGCCGCGCCGGACCCGGCGCACCGCGCGCACGGCACGGTGCATCCCCACCCGGGCGCACGCTACCTCGCGAGCGCCGCGGCGCCCGACGAGCTCGTCCGGCTGTGGGACGGCGCGATCGACGTCGAGGTCGAGCCGCTCGGGCCCGGCGAGCGGTTCCGCGTCGTGGTCGGCGGCGCCGAGATCGAGGTGCGCGGCACCGCGTTCACCGTGAGCGCGAGCGCGGATCATCTGACCACGGTCACCGTGGCGCGCGGCCGCGTCGAGGTCCGGCCCGACGCCGGGGCTGCCGCGACCCTCACCGCCGGCCAGTCCTGGCGGCTCACGACGGCGGCGGCGGCCAGCCCGCCGAACCCCGGCGCGCCGCCCACCGTTACGAGCAGCGCCACCGCCGCGTCCGCCCCCGCGATCAACCCCTCCCCGCCACCCGGATCGCACACGGTCGCGAGCCATGCCGCCGCCACGTCCCCCGCCGCGCTCGACTCCGCGACCCCACCGCCCGGCACGCACGCCCCGATCCCGCCGCACATTGCCCCTGGTGCACCGGCCTCCAGCGCCGAAGCGCACCCGGCCACTCCGCCGTCTGCGAGCGGCAAGCCGGCCGGCGCCGGCCCGCGGTCTCCCGAGGAGCAGTCGTACGATCAGGCCTGGGAGGCGCTGCGCGCCAGCAACTTCCTCAAGGCCGCGAGCGGGTTCACCCGCGTGGTGCTGCTCGCACCGGACAGCCCACTCGTCGAGGACGCCAGCTTCTGGCGCGCCGTCGCGCTCGCGCGCGGCAAGCAACCCGCCGAGGCGCGCTCGGCGTTCGTCGACTTCCTCGGCGGCTTCCCGCGCTCGGCCCGCGCCGGCGAGGCGAGCGCGATGCTCGGCTGGATCCTGATCGATGCCCGCGAGCTCGACGAGGCCAGGCGCCGGTTCCGCGCCGCGCTCGGCGATCCCAGCCCGGCGGTGCGCCGCAGCGCCGCGGCCGGCCTCGACGCGCTCGCTCAGCGCACGCCCTGACCGCTCCCGCGCGCCGTCACGGGCAGGTGTGGACGCCGATGAACGCCGAGCCATCACCGCCGGTCTCGGGATCGAGCGCGTAGGCATAGATCGGCTGGCCGCTCGGGCACGATGGCAGCTGGAACGAGAACCCGTGGTTGGGCGAGATGCCAAACGCGGCTGCCACGTCAGGCCGTGCGCCCGACGCAGCAAACCCGGCCTGGAACGTCCCGCCGAGACCGAACGGGCCGCCGATATAGGTATTGATCGCGATCGACGAATCGGGGACGTCGAAGTCGACGGCCCAGCCTTGCAGGGTCGTTCCGGAGATCAGCTCGAAGTTGCCCGTGGGAGCCGACGTCCAGCGGAAGGCCCGGGTGTCGCCCGCATTGAACGGGAGCTGCGCCAGCGCCGCGCAGTTGTTGCACATCAGCGTGTCGGACGGGTAGAGCGCGGTCTCGAAGATCCGCGACATCGATTGTGGAAAGCTGATCGTCTTGAACCCGGTCGTCGCGGCGTGGACCAGCATCATGTTCCCCGCCGCCTCCACGATGTCCCCCATCGCGGTGAAGTGAAACACGCCGGCATCCTCGGACAGCTTGCGCAGCACCGGAAGCGGCAGCGCCGGCGCCGCCGCAAAGATCGATGTGTAGGTCCCGTTGGGCCCGGCGATGGTCTTGCGCGCCAGCGACGTCCCACCCGCAGTGGTGTAGGTCCCCAGGCTGGTCGCCGCAGCGTCGGTGATCTTGAACCACGGCGTCAGCGGATAGCCCGGCCCTCCGGCGATGTTCTGGCCGTTGACGTTGAAGCTCTCGCCGAGCACCGGCATGCCGGTGCCGAGCGCCACGGTGATGCCGGTCAGCGCGCTGATGCCGGTCGGCGACGCCGCCGCGTCCTGGTTCAGGTAGCCGGCCGCGTAGACGAACAGCAGGGTCCGGCCGGGCGTACGCAGCTTCGCATCGATCGCCTGCCGGAGGTTCGTCGGGACGTTCCATGCATTGTTGAGCACCGCGAGCTTGATGGCGCTCAGATCCAGGTTCGGCTGCAGCAGGTCACTCAGCAGATAGTGTTTCACCGGCGTACCGAGCCGGGCGAGCGCGTCGGTCAAGATGAGCGCGGTGTCGTTCGAGAATCCATAGCTGTTCTCGCCGGCGGGGCTGAGCCCTGCAACGTAGCTGGGCGACAGATCATCGGTGAACACGGCGACCTGCGCCTTGAAGCCATTCGGCGCATTGAGCTGCAGCTTGTTGACCGCGCTGAACGCGCTGGTCAGGTTCGCCCAGAGTTGCTGCGAGTCGCTGTCCATGTCGGGGCGCCCGAACCAGCCGGTCTGTCCCAGATCGAGGAACCAGGACCCGCGGTCGTGCAACCCCGCCGTCAGGAGGTTTCGGCGCAGGATGCGGATCGAGTCCCACAGCGTGGTGACTTGCTGCACGCCCGGGGGCGCCAGGTGGGTGCGGGTGTCGTCCTCGTCGAAGTACATCTTGTTGCCGACCCGCGGCGAGTCGGAGATCCCCTGCGAGGTGAACGGGTTGCCCAGGGCGCGGCTGAACGCGTACGAGTAGGGCGCCGCGACGATATCGATCGAGCTACTCGCGAGCAGCTGGGATAGCGCCGTCTGGCCGCTGTTCGCCATGGCCACGTTGAGGCCGTCGTTCAGGTACCCGTAGAATGCCGAGGTCAGGATCCGGTTCCCCGAGATCTGCTTTGCCTTGGCGAGGACGCGCGTGATCGCATTGACGTTCTGGACCGCGGCGTAGCGGTTGTAATAGGCCGCCCGGAGCGACCCGAGATCGGCCGGATCGAGGAACACCCCTCGCGCGAGCCCCAGCGCGGCGCCGCTCTGCCCGGGCGCGGCGTTGTTGCGCTCGACCAGGTTGGCGGCGCGACAGCCTGCGAGCAGGCTCGACGGCAACGCGCTCCAGCTGCAGAACCCCGCCGTCGCGGTCGCCGAGTAGTCGCTCACATAGAACTGCTGGCGGCCGATCGGGCCGCCCGTGGTGCCCAGGTCGTTGACCCACGGGAACGTCGTGCACGGCGTGACGTTGCCCGCCGGATCGACGCACTGGTTGTTCAACACGCCCTCGCCGACCATCGGCTGCGCTTGCGTCAGATCGTATCCGTACGGCCGAAAGAACCATTCACCGCCGTTCTCGTAGCCGACGTTCACCCCCATCAGCTTGCCGGGATAGCCGGCGTCGATCGCGTTCAGCACGCGCGTGATCTGCGCTTCCTGGTACTCGAGCCAGGGCTCGCTGAGCGAGTACTTCGAGAGCCCGCCGCCGGTATCGGCCCGCGTGACGCCCTGCAGGTTCAGGTTCTGCATCGTCTCGAACGTCCCCGTGGCGTCCATGTAGTAGCGCACGTAGAGATACGGCCTGGGCGACAGCTGGTTGAGGGTCGACACCAGCGCGGCGATCGTCGCGTCGTCGGTGCTTGCCAGGTGGACTTGCAGCACCGGCGTGACGCCATTCGCGCTGGCGCTGAGGTAGGCCAGCTGCAGGCGCGCCTCGTACAGGAAGGTCGCGGCGGCCTCCGAGCTGACGAGCGCGAGGAAGAACGGCGTCGACAGCGTGCAGCTGCCGCCCTGGTCGCACAGCTTGAGCACCTGGCGGCCGTTCTTGTTGTCGAACGAGGCCTGCGGCCCGGTCCACGCCGCCGCCGGGCGGGCCACGGCGAGCAACACGATCACGGCGGCGAGCACACTCGATGGGTGGCGCATGGTGCGAGCAGTCCATCAGGCGGCGGCCCCACGGACAAGCGACGACGCGTGAGGCACGGGCGAGGCCGCGACCTGAGCGGCCTGATCGCCTGATCCACGCCGCAGCCTCCTCGACGACCCCGGCGAACTGTTCGAGTGATGGTGTCTCGGGCGCTTCGCGCCCCATGGCTACCTCTCCCCCTCAGTACCCGTTCACCCCACAAACCTGACACGAAATCGACCGGCCGGGTGCGCCGGCCGCGCTACGGATCCGACGCGGGCTTCGACACCACGATCGGCATCGGCGGCGTGTCGTAGAGCTTCAAGATCGCCGCGATACCGGCCGCGGCTACGCCGGCTCGCGCGACGCCAGCACCACGACGTTGCCGGCCGGATCGCGCACGATGATCTCGCGGGCGCCGTAGAACGTGGTGCGCTCGGGGATGACCTCGGGCCAGCCGCGCAGCGCCGCCCGGATCGGCGCGAGCTGATCGACCTCGACGTAGAGCGCGGCGCGGAACCGCTCGGGCTCGAGGCCGGCGACGTCTGCCGCGAGCGACGCGCGACTCTGCAGCATCAGCTCGACCCCGTCGCGCGCCAGGCTCACGAAGCCGAGCTTGTCCTCGTGCAGCACGTCGATCGTCTTGGTGAAGCCGAGCCGGTCGACGTAGAACGGCAGGCACGCCTCGATCGACTCGACGATCAGGTTCGCGACGATCGACTTGACGACAGCCTTCGCGACGGGCTCGACGGGATCCATGACGGGCACTGTAGCGTGCCCGGCCGTGCCTGCGACGCGCGGCGGGGTCGATCGACGTCGCGCACCCCGCGCCGCGCGGTAAGATACAGGGACACAGACATGTGGCAGCTGTCGCGGCCCACCCCACACGACGTTCGCCGCCACCTCGACGCGCAGCGCGGCCTGGCGTTCACGTATGCCGCGGTCGGGGCCACGCGGCACGACGCGCCACCCGCCGGCTTCGCCCGCGATCACAACCGCCAGCGCCTGGGCCACGGCGCGGCCGGGTTCTCCGCCGCGCGCGACGCGATCCGCGCGTGGGCGATGTTCCCGGCACCGCTCGCGTGGATCGCCCCGCCCGCGATCCCGATCGCCGAGGGCGAAGTCGCCGGCGTCATCGTGCGCGCCGCCGGCCTGTGGTGGCTCAACGCCGCTCGCATCGTCTACGTGATCGACGAGCCGCGCCGGTTCGGCTTCGCGTACGGCACGCTGCCCGGCCACGCCGAGCGCGGCGAGGAGCGGTTCTCGGTCGAGTGGCTCGCCGACGACACCGTCTGGTACGACCTGCTCGCGTTCTCCCAGCCGCGCTACTGGATGGCCCGGCTCGCCGCGCCCGTCGTGCGCGGCCTCCAGCGCCGGTTCGCCCGGCTATCCAGGGCGGCGATGCACGCGGCCGCCACCTGACGCCCCGCGTGCGCGAGTTGATGGCCGACGGGAGCCGGCAACCCGAGGGTGCTCGGCGACAGGCTAGCCATACGTCGGGTGCTGCGGCCAGCCGGCCGGCGAGTCTTCCCAGTCCTCCTGGCGGCCGTACGGCGTGAGGTCGAGGATGCTGTGGATGAACACCAGCCGATCCACGCCGCGCGAGGTCGTCGAGTACGTCCGGTAGACGTCGCCGCCGTCGCGCAGGAACACGCTGAGCATGAAGCCGGGGCCGGCGCCGCAGTCGTCGGCGAACGACGTCCCGTGCGACGACACGAACGGCAGCGTCCAGCCCATCCGCGCCTTGTACGCCTCGATCTGCGCGAGCGGCATGTTCGATACCGTCACCCACGTGACCCCGCGCGCCGCCAGGCCGGCCAGCCCGGTCGCCGGGACATTGTTGATGACCTTGGTGCAGCCCGGGCAGTACGCATCCGGCCCGCGGTCCATGAACTGATACAGGACCAGCTGGCCGCGGTCCTCGAACAACTCGACCAGCGTCCTGGGGCCAGACGGCGTGTCGAACGTGTACGGCTTGTCGAACTTCACCATCGGCAAGCGGCGGCGCTGCGCGGCGAGCGCATCGAGCGCGCGCGTGGCGTCCTTCTCGGCGGTGAGCAACTCGGCGCGGGCGCGCTGCCAGGCCTCGGCGGTGACGATCGTTGGCTTGTCCATGCCCACAGTATGCCCGTTACAGCTTGATCGTCAGCTCGACATCCTCGCCGAACGGCACCGACAGGTAGCTGCCGTCGCCGTTGCGCACCCGCGCCAGGTAGTCCGGACACGCATCCGCGTTGTCGGCCACCAGGCACGAGCCCGCGTGCAGCCGCGGCGCGACCAGCTCGAGGATCCGCGAGTACAGTGGCTTGTGGCCGTCGAGCAACACGAGGTCGATCGACTCCGGCAGATCGCGCGCCAGGGTCTCGAGCGCGTCGCCCTCGCGGATCTCGACCAGGTCGGCCAGCCCGGCGGCGGCGAGGTTGGCGCGCGCCGTCGCGACCTTGGTCGGCTCGAGGTCGCTGCCGATCAGCACGCCGCCGCCGTTGTCGCGCAGCGCCGCCGCGAGGTGGATCGTCGACACGCCGAACGACGTCCCGAACTCGACGATCGCGCGCGCCCGCGTCATGCGCGCCAGCATGTACAACAGCGACGCCGTCTCGGGCGCCACGGCCAGGTACAGCTCCTTCGCGCGGCCGTAGAACTGGCGATAGTCGGCATTCGGATCGCGCATCCGGGCGAGCCGCTCCTCGTGCGACATCGCGCCGAACAGCTGCTTGAGCTTCGCGTTGCTGGCCGCGGCATCGGCGAACAGCCGCGGCAGGAGATCGACGACGGGCGGGGTATTCAAGGTGGTCATGGGAGCAAAATACGAACGTTTATTCGCCTTCGCAATTCGCGTTCCGAACCGCCACGCCCGCAACCCCGCACACCCGGCCGTCGCTCCTCGGAAACTCCCGCTCCACGCCCGCTCGCCCCAGCCGGCCACCCGGCATTCTCGAGGCCGCGATTCGCGTTCTCCGCCGCAACAAACGGGCGCCCAGGGGTGGCGCCTATGGCCCGGCGACGATATCGCGCCACTTGCGGCGAGGAACGCGCTGGCGAGCGCGATAGACCTTGCGGCTCTCGACGAGATCGGGCCAGAGGGCTTCGTCGATCTTGTGCTCGTATTCTCCGGAAATGTCGTCGAGCTTGCTCAGGACAATCGGTACCGTCGAGGCAATCGCCGACGAAAGGCCGATCAGCAAGGGCTCGCGGCGAATGACCTCGCCGGCGTGAAACGGCTCCCCGCGGTCATCGAAGTACATCACGATATCGCCGACCTCGATGTCCGGGTCAGCGACCTCAGCGTAACCGTCGTCGTCGAGGATGGTGTCGAGCAACGTTCGGTCGAGATCATAGATCGCCGTTCGCCGAAGCGCGAACGCGTGACCGAAGCAATTATATCCGGCGGTGGGAGGTCGCCGCTGCCGGTACTTGTGGAACCGGACTTCAGCCTGCTTGCGCGGTCCTGCCAGGACGAGGGCAGGTTCCATGGTCAAGTTCGGGATGTCAGTCCGCTGGTGAGTTGCCAGCGGAATCGACCACGTCGGCGTGCCGGATCCCGACACGAGCGCTTCGCGGAATGTCATGGATGCAAGCGGCCGGCAAGGCGAGCCACGCGGCCGATCTCAGCGAAGTTGGACGACGCAAGCGCATCGGCGATCTTCGGGAACCAAGCGACCTCCGCTTGCCAGATCGCTACTAGCAGCGCCATCACGGCCTCGGAGTGCCGGAACAATTCACCCTTCTTCAGATCCTGAAATACGTTATCGAGGAATCGCTCGATCTGGCGCTCGCCATCGCGAGCCAGTTTCAACGCGAGAATCAGCCGCCGCACGAGCGGATCTTCGCGAAGCACGCGCTCCTCGCGCACCGGAGGGAGCCTTACGGCGCGCTCAGCGAACGGCTCCTCCAGCAACTCGGTGAGCAACGCTGCCAGTCCTGTGGGACGAGCGACCTCGCGGATCCGGTCCGGCTGCGAGCCGGCGATCTTGTAGGTGTAGGGCGCGACGCGACGCTTCCACGCCGGAGCATGACGTTGCTGGGCCCACTCCATCGACGCGCTAACCTCCATAGGGCTCCTCCAGCAATGGCAGGTTCAGCTGTTGCACCTGCTGCGCGAGTTTGGCGTGCTTGTCCAGCGCGCGCTCGACGACGGCCTTGAGGCGCCCGAGATCGTCGCGATCGAGCGCGAAGAACGCCTCGTTAAAGTGGCGATCGACGCCCGTGACGAACGAGATCTTCAACTGATGAACGATCACGGCCGCCCGGGGCTCGAGCCCGTCATCGGTGAACACCGGACGGATCTCGGACACGATTCGCGTCGAATGGAACGTGTTCGGGTTGTCGAGCATGACGCTCAACGCCTTGCCCGTGATCTCGATCGACTTGGTCTTCAAGATCCGCGCGATGCGTTCCTCGAAGATTTTGCGGTTCGCCTCGGTCGTTGGGTCGTCGACGATCGAGTTAAACAAGATCTCGGTCGCGTGCGGCTTGTCGGCCGGATCGAATGTCGCCACCGCGTTGGAGATGCTGAAGAATCCCGTCACAAGATCCCGAATCGACTTCTCGTCGAGTTGGGTCGCCACGGCGACGCGCTGCGTGAGCACAGCGCGCTCGAGTGCCGGTTCTTCGCGCTCGAGCGCCGCGAGGATCTTGTCGGTTTGCTCGTTGGGCCCCAGCAGCCAATGGCGAAGCTATCCGCCGAGGAATGGGACAGCGCATGGGACGCCGAGCTCCACAAACGAGTCCGCGAGGTTCGCGATGGTACGGTCGACCTCATTGATGGAGATGAGGTGCTGGCCGAGCTGCAGGAATTGTCGAGCGCCCGTGAAGCGGCTCCGTCGATAGCTCCTGCGTTACAGCTGACGCGCGAGGGGCAAGCCGTGGTTTGATCCGGCGATGCCGCGCGCGCCGGTCATTGCTCCTCGGAGGCTCCCGGTCCAGGCCCGGTCGACCCAGCTGGTCGCCGACATCCTGGAGGCCGCGATTCGCGTGCTCCGGCGCGACGGCGCGCAGCGGTTCACCACGATCCGGGTCGCCGAGGAGGCCGGGGTCAGCGTGGGCTCGCTCTATCAGTACTTCCCGAACAAGCAGGCGATCATCTTCCGGCTCCAGGTCGACGAGTGGGAGCAGACCGGGGCCACGCTCGACGCGCTGCTCGGTGACACGACGCGCGCGCCCGCCGAACGCCTGCGCGCCACGATCCGCGCGTTCTTCCACTCCGAGTGCGACGAAGCGCCGCTGCGGCTCGCGCTCGACGCCGCCGCGCCCACCTACCACGACGCGCCCGAGTCGCGCGCCGGCCGGCAGCGCAGCCAGCGGATCGTGCGCGCGTTCGTCGCCGCCGCCGCGCCGCACGCCAGCGCGCGCCAGCGCGGATTCGCCACCGAGCTGGTGTTCATGACGATGACCGCGCTCGGCAAGCAGCTGTCCGAGCGCAACCCGACGCGCGCCGAGGTCGACACCTGGGCAGACACCGTCGCCGATATGCTCAGCGCCTACCTGGCCCAGCTCGCCCCGCGGCCGAGACGCTCACCCCGCCGGCGATGACCGCCCGATCGGCCCCAGCCACGACGCCCGCGCCTCAGGCTCCCGAATGGTCCACTCGATCGAGTTCCCTGGCGAGTTCCCTGGCCGTCGTCAACCGCCTCGTCGAGGCGAGCGTGGATATCAGATGACTTGACCGCCCGCGCCGAGTGCACAGCGCGGCGCTCGGCGGTCACACCGCGTGGGCGGATCGTTATTTGGCGGGGTTGAGCCGCGCGAACATCGCGTCCAGGGCGGCGCGCGAGGCCTGGCTCGCCTCGGTGGAGAACTGGTAGGTGATCTCGGCGCGGCCCTCGGCGAGCTGGGCGATCACCGAGTCGGCGTACTCGTCGGTGGGAACGCCGAACGCGTGGGAGCCGCCGAGGTTGGAGTGCACCGCCGGCGGGATGATCTCGATGACCTCGACCGAGGTGTCGCGCAGCTGGTGGCGCAGCGACTGGGTATACGAGTGCACGGCGGCCTTGGTGGCGCTGTAGACCGGCACCCGCGCGAGCGGCGCGAACGCGAGCCCCGAGCTGACGTTGATCAGCGCGGCGTGTGGGCGGCCGAGCAGGTGCGGCAACAGCAGCGAGGTCAGGTGGATCGGGCCCTCGAGGTTGATCGCGATCTCCTCGCGGGTTTGGTCCCACGGCTCGGCGTGCAACAGATCGACGGCGCGCTGGATCCCGGCGTTGTGGATCACGACGTCGAGCGCGGGGAACCGCGCCGTGACCTCGGCGGCGAGCCGCGCGCGATCGCCGGGGTCGCCGATGTTGCTCACCAGGGTGGTCACCGCGGGCAGCGCGCGGCGGACCTCGTCGAGCGCGGCGGCCCGGCGCCCGGTGACGATCACGGTGTTGCCGGCCGCGACGAGGCGATGCGCGAGCGCGAGGCCGATGCCGGAGGACCCGCCGGTCAAGAGGATGGTGCGTCCAGAGAGCTGCATGGTCAGCATACCCTCCCACATCTGACCCAGAGCTCGCCTGCGCTGCCGGTCAATGCTTGGCCTTTCGAGGTTGCCCTCGAGGGTCCATGACTCGAGGCCTGGTGGATCGCCACGCTTTCCAGTCTGACTCTTGGATTCATGACACCGCGCCGGCCTTCCCGGCGCACAGGCGCCGCAACGCAAGAGGCATCGAGGGCTACCCGGCGTACTCGGGCGCGGCAACGCAGAGATCGCGGAAGCGACGAAGCGAGGCCGGCAAATCAGGTGAGCGCTGGGTTCGATGAACTCGCGCTCATCCGTGGTCGTCATCGACGGTAGCCTGTACCCTACGCCGCGCGTCTGCCGCCCGTCTGGCGCCCGCCGTCTGCCGTATGGACCGTCCTCCCCAGCCCCCGCCCGCGCCGGATCCCGCGCGCGCCGACGCCGCGCCACCGGCGCCCACGCTGCGGCCCGGGCTGCGGCTCAGCGACCGCGTGCGGTTCCCCGCCGAGCTGCCGATCACCGCGCGCGTCGTCGACATCGTCAACGCGATCGACGCCCACCAGGTCATCATCATCGCGGGCGAGACCGGCTCGGGCAAGACAACGCAGCTGCCGAAGATGTGCCTGGCGATGGGCCGCGGCGTGAACGGCCAGATCGGCTGCACCCAGCCGCGCCGGATCGCGGCCACCAGCGTCGCCGCGCGCGTGGCGCAGGAGCTCGACACCGAGCTCGGCGAGGTCGTCGGTTACAAGGTCCGGTTCAACGACAAGGTCAAGCGCACCTCGTACATCAAGTTCATGACCGACGGGATCTTGCTCGCCGAGATCCAGAGCGATCCGCTGCTGCGCGGCTACGACACGATCATCATCGACGAGGCCCACGAGCGCAGCCTCAACATCGACTTCCTGCTCGGGTTCTTGAAGCGCCTGCTGCCGCGCCGGCCCGAGCTGCGCGTCATCGTCAGCTCGGCCACGCTCGAGACCGAGCGGTTCGCCGCGTTCTTCGGCGGCGCGCCCGTGATCGAGGTCTCGGGCCGGACCTACCCGGTCGACGTGCTGTATCGCCCGCCGCGCGACGACGAGGCCGACCTCGCCGACGCGGTGGCCAACACGGTCAACGAGATCGCCGAGATGGATCCGCGCAACGACGTGCTGGTGTTCCTGCCCGGCGAGCGCGAGATCCGCGAAGCGATGGGCGAGCTCGAGAACCGCGCGCTGCCCCACACCGTGATCCTGCCGCTCTACGCGCGGCTGTCGGCCGCCGAGCAACAGCGCGTGTTCCAGCGGATGGCGCAGCGCCGGGTCGTCCTGGCGACCAACGTCGCCGAGACCTCGCTGACGATCCCCGGCATCGTGTACGTCGTCGATACCGGCGTCGCGCGCGTCAACCGCTACAGCGTCCGCACCGGCGTGTCGCAGCTGCTGGTCGAGCCGGTGTCGCGCGCCAGCGCCGATCAGCGCAAGGGCCGGTGCGGCCGGACCGAGAGCGGCGTGTGCTTCCGGCTCTACGAGGAGCAGGACTACGCGTCGCGGCCCGCCCACACCGATCCCGAGATCAAGCGGATCAGCCTCGCCGGCGTGATCCTGCGGATGAAGGCGCTCCGGCTCGGCGACATCGAGCGGTTCCCGTTCCTCGATCCGCCGCAGCCGCGCGCGATCACCGAGGGCTACCGCGTGCTCGAGGAGCTCGGCGCGATCCACGACGACGGCCGGCTGACGCCGCTCGGCGAGCAGCTCGGCAAGCTGCCGGTCGATCCGCGGCTGGGCCGGATGATCCTCGGCGGCCGCGACGAGGGCGCGCTGCGCGAGGTGCTGATCATCGCCGCCGCGCTCGGCCTGCAGGACCCGCGCGATCGGCCGCAGGCGGTGCAGCAGCGCGCCGACGAGGCCCACCGCAAGTTCAAGGACGAGGGCAGCGACTTCGTCGGCTACCTCAAGATGTGGAGCTTCTGGCACGAGGCCCGCGCGCGCAGCTCGCGCAGCCAGATGCACAAGCTCTGCCGCGAGAACTTCCTGTCGTACAACCGGATGCGCGAGTGGGAGGACATCCACGAGCAGCTGATCCGCGTGATGCGCGAGCTCGGCTTTCCGCCCAACGCCGCGCCGGCGTCGGGCGAGCAGATCCACCGCGCGCTGCTGCCGGGGCTGCTCAGCAAGATCGGGATGTGGAGCCCCGAGCCGCGGATCTACCTCGGCGCGCGCCAGACCCGGTTCATGATCCACCCGTCGTCGGGGCTCGCCCGCAAGCCGCCGGCGTGGGTGATGGCCGCCGAGCTGGTCGAGACCTCGCAGCTGTTCGCGCGCACGGTCGCCAAGATCGATCCGGCGTGGATCGAGCAGGCCGCCGGGCCGCTGTGCCGGCACAGCCACGGCGATCCGCACTGGGAGCAGAAGCAGGGCCAGGTCATGGCGAAAGAACAGGTCACGCTGTACGGCCTGCCGATCGTCAAGGACCGCAAGGTCGCCTACGCGCGGTTCGACCCGGCGCTGTGCCGCTCGATGTTCATCACCCACGCGCTGGTCCGCCACGAGTACACGACCAGGGCCGCGTTCATGGAGCACAACCGCCGCGTGCTCGACGAGGTCCAGCGGCTGCGCGACAAGGCGCGGCGCAGCGACATGCTCGCCGACGAGTACGAGGTCGGGCTGTTCTTCGACAAGCGGCTGCCCGACACGGTGTGCAGCGCCAAGACGTTCGAGGACTGGCGGCGCGGCGCCGAGGCGGCCGACCCGGCGATCCTCGAGCTGTCGGTCGCCGACGTGCTGCTCGACGAGGCCCACGAGCTGTCGCCCGAGCGCTACCCCGATCAGCTCGCCGTGCGCGGCGCCGCGCTGCCGCTCGGCTACAAGTTCGATCCGGGAGAGGACGACGACGGCGTCACCGCCACCGTGCCGCTCGCGCTCCTGCCGCAGCTCGATCCGGCGGTGCTCGCGTGGACGATCCCGGGCTGGCACGCGATCAAGATCGCGGCGCTGCTCGAGGCGCTGCCCAAGGCGCTGCGCAAGGCGCTCGCCCCGCTCGACCCGCTCGCCGCGGAGCTCGCCGCCGCGCTGCGGCCGTTCGACGGCGCGATGCTGCCCGCGCTCGAGCGCGCGATCGCCGAGCGCACCGGCGAGCGGGTGCCGCGCGACGCCTGGGATCTGCGCGCGCTGCCCGCCTACCTCGAGCTCGGGTTCCGGGTCGTCGACGAGCGCGACAAGGTGCTCGGCCAGGGCCGCGACCTCGCCGAGCTCCAGCGCGCGCTCGGTCACCGCGCCCGGGAGCTGTGGGCCGCGGCGCCGCGCGAGCGCCACGAGCGCACCGGCCTCAAGGCGTGGGATCTCGACGCGCTCCCGGCCTCGGTCACGATCGACGTCGGTGGCCGCCGGCTGCTCGCCTACCCGGCGCTGGTCGACACCGAGACCGCGGTCGACGTCCGGCTGCTCGAGTCGCCCGTGGCCGCCGCCGAGGCCACCCGCGAAGGCCTGCGCCGGCTGTTCCTGTTCCAGCTCAGCACCTCGCTCGGCAAGCTCGAGGCCCAGTTGCCCGGCTCGCTCGGCGCGGGGCCGCTCGCCGCCGGCGCGCCGATCCCGCCGCGCCGCCAGATCGTGCTGCGCGCGCTCGACGAGGCGTTCCGGCTGACCGATCCGGACGCGATCCCGCGCACCCGGGCAGCGTTCGTCGAGCGGCTCACCGAGGGCCGCACCGAGTTGCCGCTCGCCCTGGCCCAGCTCGGCCGGCTCGCGGTCGAGCTCGGCGCCGAGCTCGACAAGGTCCGCGTCGCGCTCAAGGCGCTCACCGGCAAGCCGGGCGTGCCGCGCACCGTCGTCGACGACGTCCAGGGCCAGCTCACCCACCTCGCGCCGCCCGATCTGCTGCGCACCACGTCGGCCACCCGGCTCGGCCACATCGCCCGCTACCTCAAGGCGATCCACATCCGGCTGCAGCGCCAGGCCCACGATCCACAGAAGGATCAGCAGAAGGCGACGCAGGTCGCCCCGTTCTGGCAGCGCTACCTGACCCGGCGCGACGAGCTCCGCGCCAAGGGCCGCCCGCTCACCGAGCTCGCCGATTTCGGCTGGCTGATCGAGGAGCTCCGGGTGCAGACCTTCGCCCCCGAGCTCAAGACCGCGGTCCCGGTGTCCGCGCAGCGCCTGCAGGACGTCTGGGCCAAGATCTCGCGCGGCTGATCCGTGTTCCGTGTAATGAGAGGTAATTGCGCCCGGCGCGCCGGCGTTCGACAGTCGGGCCATGTCGCAAGACCGAGCGCCGCACGATCGCAAGAACATCCTGGTCATCCTCGTCGACCAGCTCCGGTTCCCTCGATTCAGCTATGGCCCGGACCACGGCTTCGCACAGCCGATCAAGCTGGTCACCGGGTTCCAGGAGCCGGGGCGGCCCGACGAGCTCGATCCGGCGTGGGCCGAGAAGTACTTCCCCGCGCTGTGGTCGCTGCGCCAGCACTCGGTGGTGCTGCGCCGCCACCGCGTCGCCACCTCGGCGTGCACGCCGAGCCGCGCGGTCATGATGACCGGCCAGTACGGCACCCGCACCGGCGTCACCCAGACCGACGGCACGTTCAAGAACGGCGACAGCCCGGCGTTTCCATGGCTGTCACCGGCAGGCATCCCCACCATCGGATCGTGGATGCGCGAGGCCGGCTACAGCACTCACTACTTCGGCAAGTGGCATGTCAGCAATCCGCCCGAGCATGACCTGCGGCGCTATGGCTTCGACGACTGGGAGCTGAGCTATCCGGAGCCGCACGGCACGCTGCTCAATAACCTCGGGATGTATCGTGATCATCAGTTTGCCGATCTGGGCGCGAGCTTCCTGCGGCGGCGCGGGCTCGGGGTGCCGTTCGCGCGGTTCGTCGGCGAGGAGAACTACGCCGATCCGCTGGCGGTCACCGCGCGGCGCGCGGCTGCGGCCGGCTACGGCCCGGAGCTCACCGGCGACGCCGGCGACGCGATCGCCGGCGCGGCGCGGCCGTGGTTTGCGGTCGTGTCGTTCACCAACCCGCACGACATCGCGGCGTACCCCGCGTTGCCGCGGCAGATCGTCGCCGCCGATAACTTCCCGTCCGGCGCCGAGACCTACGCCGGCTACCTGCGCGCGCCGCTCGGCGTGCCCGACCCGGCCTGGCGCAGCGCCCCGCCCGCCCATGGCACCATGCGGTTCGCGCTGAACCCGCTCGGGTTTCCGCAGGGCAGCGGCGCCGCGAACGTACCGCCCACGCTGTTCGAAGATCTATCGACCAAGCCGCGCTGCCAGTACGACTACTCCTACAAGATGGGGCTCACGCTGGCGGCCAAGCTCGGCTGGGCCACCGCCACCGGCGGCGCCGGCCCCAACGCCGGCACGCGCGATCTGCCGGAGCTATGGGCGCTCGCGGCCGAGGCGATGGCGCTGAGCGGGCTGCCGTTCCAGCGCCAGGATCTGCGCCACGCGTCGCCCGAGACCAGCCCCGAGGCCTGGGCGCGCGCGTTCATCCAGTACTACGCGTACCTGGTCCACGTGGTCGATCAACATATCGCCCGCGTGCTCGCGGCGCTGCGCGACAGCGGCCAGGACGACAATACCATCGTCGTCGTCATGGCCGATCATGGGGAGTACGGCGGCGCGCACGGCATGATGATGGAGAAGTGGCACACGGCCTACGAGGAGGCGCTCCACGTGCCGGTCGTCATTCACTCGGCGGATCTCAACGCCGAGCCCAACATGAAGCAGTGTGATGCGCTGACCAGCCACATCGATCTCGTGCCCACGATCCTCGGGCTCGCCGGGGTGGACGCCGAGCAGCGCGCCCGGATCCGACGGCGGCTGCAGGCCCGCCACGAGGTCCCGGAGCTCGTCGGCTGCGACCTGGCGCCGCTGATCGAGGCGGTCGGCAAGCGCGCCACCCCCGAGCCGACCGCACCCGAGGCCGCGACCGAGGCCGCGATCGAGGTCGCGATCGATGGCACCGGCGCACCGCGCCGGGGCGTGCTGTTCATCACCGACGACGAGATCACGGCGCCGCTCGCCAATAACACCCCGGATGATCCGCACTCGTTCCGGAACCAGAACGAATACGAGGCCTACAAGCTCGCGGTCCGCGCGGTCGCCGCCGATCAACACAAGGCCGGCGAGCGGGCGATCGCGGACGGCTCGGTGATCCAGCCCAACCACGTGCGCTGCGTCGTCACCCGGGGCCACAAGCTCGCGCGCTACTGGGATCCGAGCGGCCACGCGGCCGACGAGTGGGAGCTCTACGATCTCGAGCGCGATCCGAACGAGATCCACAACCTGCTCGCGTTCGACCGCCCGTTCCCGACCGCCGCGGCGAACCTGCCCGCCTGGGCCGGCGGTACCGCCGAGGTCGAGGCGCAGGCGCGCGACCTCCGCGTCCTCCTGGCCGAGCTCGAGACCAGGATGCTGTGATCCGGCCGCGAGGCCGCGCGATCGACCGATCGGCTAGACCCGCGCCACTGTTGCCAAACCCTATCGCTGGCAAGGTGCCGAACGAGCGAGGTCGCGTCGCTCGCTCCGCCCGCGCTCCGCCGGAAATACGCGGTCCTGCCGGCGCGTATACTCGAGACCGCCTTGGATCTCGACCACCACGATCTGCCGTTCCTCATCGTGCACGGCGCGGCCGTGTGGAAGTTGCTGCTCGTCGGGCTGGTCGCGCTGGTCGCGCTGCTGCACGGGGTGTGGCGCCGGGTGCATGCCCGCCGGGCCGCGCGCGCGGCCGTGTCCGCGCTCGATCGCGAGACCGGCGAAGGGGTCGTGCGAGGCACGCTCGGCGGCGAGGGGGTCGGGCCGCTGGCCTCGACGCTGATCGCGGACAAGGGCCCCGCGCACGACGAGCGAGCCCCCGAGATCTGGATCGAGACCGCGGATGGCCGGGTCGCGCTCGAAGGTGCGATCCGCGTCGTGACCGGCAGCCGCGCCGCCGCGGCGCGCAATGGGGTCCCGCGCGCCACCTCCGATGCCTTGCTGGGCACGGCGCCGGCGCTCCACCGCGTCCGCGGCTTCTGGGCCGCGAAGCTGCGGGTCGCGACGCTCGTGTCGGTTGCGGCCGGCGACGAGGTGATCGCGCGCGGCCGCATCGAACGCACGGCGAGCGACGAGCCATCGGATTACCGCGTCGGCAAGGCGGCGCTGACGCTCCACGCACTGGAGGATGCGCCGATCATGCTGGTGGCGAACACGCCGCGCGTCGCAGTGCCGCGCATGTCGCTGCTCGCGACCGTCGTGCTCCTCGGCCTCGTCGCAGGCGTGGGCTACAAGGTCGAGCTGATGCTGGGCGAATCGTGGCGCGACACCTGCCGGGAGCTCGCGCCGTCGTACGGCGAGCCCAGGTCCGACGCCGTCGAGAACGCGCCGATCGAGCTCACGAATACGCACGCGTGCGCGCTCGCAGCGGCGATGCCGGACCGCCGCGAGCGCGTCCTCGACGCCACGCTGGAGCTGCTCGAGCGCCATTCGTATCGCGATGCGGCGACGCTACGCCAGACGCTCGAGCTGGCTCGGTTCACCAACAACTGCGATCGCCAGCGGCGGATGTCCTACGGTCGCTACGAGGATGTGGTGGCCGAGGCACGGCGCTGCGACGATCGCCACACCGAGCACCTCGCGCTGCTCGCGCAGGGCAAGCTCGACGAGGCGGTCGCGATCATCGTGCCGGAGCAGGCCGATCCGGAGGGCGGAACCATCTCGGGGTTACCCGACGGCGCCGAGTGGATCGCAACCGGACACTGGCGGGAAGCCGCGCTCGCAGCGGATGCGAAGGCGGACGCGATCCGCAAGGCGCCTCACGAGGCCCGGTACCGGGAAGCCTACGAGCTGCAGACGCTCCACCACGCGTGCCTCGCGGAGCTGTTCCGCCACTACGCCGGTGACCCGGCCGCCGCCGGGCGGCTACGTGCGCTCGCGACCAACAGGTCGGGTGCGTGTGCGTCGGTGCTGGCGCAGATCGCACCCGCCGAGGAGCGGCGCGAGCTGCTGAAGTGGCGATCGGGCGCGATCGACAACGCCATCACCGTGGATCTGAGCTGGGCAGACGGCGCGAACGCCGAGCCGTTCGAGATCGAGTCGGCGGAGGCGGTGCTCGCGGATCCGACGGATTACGCCACCCGAGCCAGTGGTCCGCTCATCTGGCTGGCCAGGACGGTGCCACCGCCGGGGCCGGCGGCCGAGATGATGGCCCAGGTCTCACGCTTGCGGTGGCAAGCCGTCGGCAACGTGTTCGACGGTGATCTCGCGGCCGCGACCGCGAACGCGAACGCGGCGCTCGCACTGGCCGGCCCATCACCTCACGCGGAGCTCGCGGCGATCGCGCCGGAGCGGGAACGGATCGCCAAGGACAGCGAGGCCGCGCACGCGAATCACGACCAGCTCGTTGCGCTCGACCAGCGTTACAAGGCGCTCGTGCAACGGGAAACCGTGCTCGAAAAGCGGTCGGAGCTCCGCGATGTGTCCTTGCTGCCGGCGGTCGTCGCGCTCTACACGCCGGCGACCGCGCTCGCGTTTGATCTCGGCGACACCAGCGAGATCGGCCGCAAGCTATGGTCTCACGACTTCGCGCGACTCTCGCTCCGGCGCGGCGATCCGGTCGACAAGGACGACCTCGGCGATAGCGAGTTCCTCGCGGCCCTGCAGGCAGCCGGGGCCGGTGACGGCCGGCCGCTCGCGCGCCGGATCGGTGGGGTCCTTCGAACGCGGTGGAAAGACGCCGACGTCATCGCGGTGCTGCCGCGGATTCGCATCGGACGCGAGGCCGTCGTGCGCCAGCTGACCTGGTCGAGGCCGCTCCAATGGGACCTGTTCGACCACGCACCGCTATGGGCTCCCGCGCTGTACGCGGTCACGCGCCGCGAGGTCCTGCGGCTCGCCGGCGCGACCGACGCCGCGGCCGCGTGGGACGCGATCTATCGCCGGTTCGATCGCGTGTTCCGCGATCGCCAGCGGCTGGTCGCGCTGATGCTCTGGCAGATGGCCAACTGAGCGGCCTCAGCGAGTCGCCAGCCAGATGACCAGGAGCAGCAGCAGCAGCGCCAGCAGCACGCCGTTGCGGACCGTCAGCAAGGTCGCGGGCGGCGGCATCTCGGTCGCCTGCTCGCGCACCAGCTGTTGACCGACCTGCGCCGTCACCTGCGGGCCGGTCGGCTGCCGTCCCGTGGCCGGCTTCCGACTGCGGGCACCACGTTGCACCAGCGCCTGGGCGTCCTCGCGATCCTGCGGGGTCGGCTCCTGGCCGACGCTCTGCGCGATCCGCTCGTCCAGCTTCGAGAGATCCTCGGCCTTGGCCGGCGCCTTGACCTTGTGATCGGGCACCGCCTCCTTGTGATCGGGCTCCGGCTCCGGCGCCGGCGGCGGGTGCACGATCGGCACCCGTGGCGCCGCCGGCTGATCGAGCAACGCGGCCGTCGGCATCACGATCTCCATCCACGGGCTCATCACCTTGAGCTCCTCGACCTTCAGCGCCTTCGCCTTCTCCTTGATCTTGGCCGTGCCCTCCTCTTGCGCTTGGGTCTCGCCCTCGATGAACTTCCAGTCCGATCCGACCCGGCCGAGCCCCCAGTACTGGTAGTGCGTCAGCGTCAGGTAGATGCGCTTGCTCATGTAGTCGAGGACGATCTTCGTGTTGTGCTCGGTGTTGGAGCCGGTGCCGGTGTACTCCGCGAGGCCCTGCGGCCGATCCTTGCCCGCCCCGATCGACGCGCCCGACCCGTTCTGGGAGGCCGCGCCGTAGTGCTGGTGCAGCGGCTGGCCGTGCGCCGGGACGTTGTCGGTGCCCTGCACGCCGGGCACGAAGCCGTTGCCCGGCAGCACCTTCTTCGCGTCGAGGTGCCAGCTGCGCAGCGTGCCGCCCTCGTGCGGGCTCTTCTCTCGGGCCTGTTGCTCCTGGGCCGTACGCTCGTCGATCACGGTGCCGTTGCCGCCGGCCTCGAGCTGGAACCGGACGTCGAACAGCAGGTTGACCAGCGAGCGCGGCAGCATCGTCTTGGCGTCCGCCCACGGCAGCTGCTGGAGCGGCGGCCCGCCGCCCCCCGAGTCCCGGGTCCCGAGCGCGGGGGTCTTGTCCAGCTCGGCGCCCATCGCCGTCCCGAACTTCGTGCGCATCGCGTCGTCGGTGCCCCACGTCGGGCCACCCGGGAGCGCGGTGTTGGTGTAGCCGTTGGTCGGCGCCGTCTTGTAGCGCGTCGCCTTGTTGGCGTTGGGCCCGGTGAGCGCCCCGAGCACGAGGTTGATCGTCGTGACGAGTTGCCCGAGCGACGCGATCCGCTGCGGGACCGTGCGCTGCGCGTCCAGGGCCGCCGTGCGGTGCTGGTTCAGCGTCGCCTCCTGCTGCTCGTTCGCGTAGCCCACTGCGCGCTCGCAGTCGTCGGACACCGCGATCGTGTAGTACTCGTCGAGGTGCGCGGCGGTCGCGTGCGCCGCGTCGGTGCCGATACCCGCCAGGAACTGCGCCGGCGCGATCCGCACGATGCGCTGGACCGCCAGCTGCTGCACGCCGCGCACCCCGCCCCCGCCGCCGGAGCCCGCGTGCTGATCGAGCAGCGCCTCGGCGGACTTGCCCTGCACCACCGCATCGGCGACCTGATCGGCGTGGCGCTCGTAGGGATCGCCGGCCTCGCCGACGCCGCCCTTGAGCTGGACGCCGCCGCGCTGCTGGACCACGTGCGCCGCCTCGTGCGCCGCGGTGTGCAGGTCCGGCGCGCGGGAGAACGCCACGCGATCGCCCATCGCGTAGGCCTCGGCGCCGATCGCGTGGCTCGCCTGGCGGGCCTCGCCGCCGACGTGCGCCTGGATCCCCGATACGTCGTGGCGGCCGAACAGCTGCTGGATCGTGGCGAGGTGCGGCAGCGCCCCGCCGGCGCCCGACACGCCGCGCCGCGCCGCGGTATGCACGTCGGCCTCGGTCGCCGCGCTCGCTGCGACCCGCTGCACGGGCGGCAGCATCTCGCTCAGCGTGCGCTTCCCCGGTACCAGCACCACGCCCTCGCTGGACTCCCGCTCTCGCACCGACCGATCCCCGTGGCGAAGCTCGTACCCCATCCCGTCCACCATAGAGATGGCGGCGGCGACTGACCATTACGGCCGATTACGGTGCGTGGCGAACCATCCTCATCACGACCACCCGACGAGACGACCTTCCAGCTCGCTGCGCTCGGTCATCGCGAACGACCCGTCGAGCGCGCGGCCGGCTCCCGAGGCAAGCGTTTCCGCCGCAACGACCGCGAGCGTGCCATTGCGCGACGCGAGGTCGTTGGTTTGAGCGCCGCGGCCCGCTTGCAAGTGGCGCCGCATCGACGATGATGCACGCCATGCGTCCGGTCAGTCACGCGCAGCTACAAGCTGTGGTCGCGCGGTTTCAGGAATCTATCGAAGGCCTCGCCCGCGCCGAAGCGGAGCGCATCCTGCGAGAGCGTGTGCGTGGGCTTGCATCTCTGCCCGCGCCAGGACGCGCGCGCGCCAAGCCGAGCGCTGCGAGCCCCTCGCCCCGGCAATCGCCGCCGGGCCCGCCCGCCGCCTCACGCAAGCCATCACGACCAGCCCCACGCGAGCGGCTCGACGCCAGCGCGCCGATGGTGCCCGCGCCGGGCCTCCCCGAGGCGACCGCAGCCGCCACCGAACGCTCGACCGCGATCGCGAGCCCGGCCACCGCGGCCGCGTCGTCGCTGCCATCGGCCGCCCCGCCGTCGGACGCGCCCGCCGCGGCCACCACCAAGCGGGCGCGCTGGACGCGGGACGCGGTGATCGACGAGCTGGCGCGCTGGATCGCCGATGGCTCGGTGGTCGATGCAGCGTTCTTGACCCGCTACGGCCCGCCTGGGCTCGTGGCGGCCACGCGGCGCATCTTCGGCCGGTTCGATGCCGCGTTGAACCTCGCCGGCCTCCGCGTCGAGTTGCTGTTTCCGCCGGGGTCGCCGCAGCGCAGCCGGCTCGACGGCCGCCGGGCTGGCGCCGGCACCACGCCCGGCAAGTAGCGAAACCACCGACATTGACTTTGCGATCTCCTCCCATAACGATGCAGAGCCAAGGAGGCAGCATGATCAATCGCATATTGAAGATGGCAGTACTGTCGAGTGCGCTGGCGCTGTGTGTGATGCTGTTGGGTACCGGCTGCGGAACCGTCGCGCCGTCGAGTGATCCCGGTAGCCAGGCGCAGACGACGGCAGAGACGTCGTCGGATCTCAACGCCCCGGCGCAGACCTGCGCCGCATTCTGCAAGAGCGAGGGCGGGCAGTTCTACCTCAACTTCCCGGCCTCGACGCAGGCAGCCTGCAATCAGAAGGGTGGCGATTGGTACACGGCCGCCGATGGGTATACCGGGCCGCCGCCGGGCTGCTGCTGCAAGTGCGGGTTGTTGAACGGCGACTGCCTGTGAGCTGACCGCCGCGAAGCCCGCGGCCGGCGATCGCCCCGGTCGTCCGGGAGAATCGGCGCGCGATCAGCGGCAGATCGGCGGGCCGGGCACGAGCTGGGTGTCCTTGCCATCGCTCACCGCGATGGTGCCGTCGCCGTCCCGCTGCACGGCGAAGATCGCCGTGGGCGTGGCGGCGAGCAGCGCGAGGCCGGCCGGCACCGCGAACAGCGGGGTCGAGCGGCGCGCGAAGCGGTTCGGGTCGATGAACACGAGCGCGGTGCTGCCGGCGGACGCGAACACGAGCTCGGGGCCGAGCGCGACCGGCGGCAGGCGATCGACCCCGCCGGGGACGTCGAGCACGGTCGCGCCGGTGTGCGTGGTGAACATGTGCGCGAGCGTCGTATCGCCATCGCCGAGCTCGGCGACCAGGCAGTTCGCTCCGACGAACCGGACGTCGTCGCGGAACGTCCAGATCCGGTGGTTCTCCGGGTGCGGCCACGGCGCGATCGCTGCGTGGATCCTGCCGGTGTGCGAATCGGCGATCGTGATCCGCTCGTCCTCGACCACCGCGACGAGCGCGCCGCCGGTCACGACCGGGAGGCGGGTCGCGGGTGGCGTCGCGACCGTGTGGCACGCGCTGCCGTCGGGCGCGCACGCCGTGACGATCACCGAGCTGGCGGTCGCCGGGCGCGGCGCGGGCTCGATCGCGGGCCTCGCGGTCGCCGGCACCGGCTGCCATACCAGCCTGGCGAAATCGAACCCCCAGCACGCGCGCGGGAGGCGATCGAAGCAGACGACGACGCGCGCGCCCTCGAGCTGCGCGTCGGCCACGCCCGACTTCGCGGCGCGGCACGGCTCCGCCCGGGCGGGCGCGCCGAGCAGGGCGACGAGCCAGGCGACGAGCCAGGCAACGACGAGCAGCGGCTTCACTTGCACGCCGGCACCGCGTGGTGGGACGCCTTGCGCTGGCCGACATCGTAGAGCATCACGCCGCCGCGCGCGGTGCCGCGCACACCGACCAGGAGCTTGCCGGCGAGCTGGAGCGCGTCGTAGCCGCCGTCCTTGGGCCCCGATCGGATCGACGGCAACCGCTTGCCGGTCGCGACATCGTGGACATAGAGCTCGCCTGCGTCGAACGCCGCGAACGCCCAGCGGTTACCGCCGAGGTCGAGCGCCACGCTCTCGTCGATCACCGCGTCCCGGCCGCCGATCTCGGCGAGCTGCCGGCCGGTGCGCGGGTCGTAGAGCCGGCCCGCCGAGCACACCGGCGAGGCCGAGACCGCGACGAACAGCGCACCACCGATGAACCCGATGCGCTGGAACGACGCCGGATCCCCCATCCCGGTCTTCCACGGATGGATCGTGGCGCGCAGCGTGCCCGCCACCGCATCGAACACGTAGACCGGCGTGTCCTTGTCGTTCGCCGGACCGTGCACGGCGAGCAGCCTGCGGTCGGCGCTCTCGGTCACGTCGCGCTCGGTGATCACCGCGACGCCGGGCAATGTGAGGTCGCGGCAGTCCGGATCGCACACGTGGAGCTTGGTCGCGAGCGCGATCTTGGGCCCGGGCGCCGGCGCGTCGGTCTTCGGTTCCGGCTCCGGCGCCTCGACAACCGTCCACGCATGGCTCGCGTAGTCGAGCCGCCAGCAGCGGTCGTAGCATACGACGACACCGTCGCTGCCGATCCGCGCGCTACTCACGCTCGTGTCACCCGCAACGCAATCGTTCGCCCCGGCGGTGCGCGCCGCGAGCAGCACCAGCGCGATGGCGATGGCGATGGTCCGCACGACCCCACCGTATCAGATCGCCTCGGGGCGCACCGCGCGCCGGCGCACGATCGAGCGCCGACCGTGCGGCTGCGGTGCACGGCATTGACGCAACGCGGAGGGTGGCTAGGGTAACCGGATGAAGCTCCTCGTTAACTCACTACTTATGTCGTCGATGTTGGTCGCGGGTTGCTACGCCGAAGATCAAGCCCAGCCGCAATATGCGGGCGGGGCGGAAGAGGATGACAACGGTGACCTCGTCGAGATCAGCCCGGGGGTCGAGGTCGTCGCGGACTACGACGAGCCGATCTTCTTCTCGGACGGGTTCTACTGGGCCAACCGCGGTGGCGTCTGGTACTCGTCGGGCTGGTACCGCGGCGGCTGGACGCGCGCCGATCGCGTGCCCGAGCACGTCAGGGGCATCTCGAACCCCGAGCGCTTCGCCCACTATCGACCCGCCGGCTACGCCCCTCATGCCCCGGTTCACGGCGGCACCGTGAGCCATGCCCAGTATCACGCGAGCCACCCAGTCGGCGGCAGCGTACACGTGCGCGCGGCGGTGCGCGGCGGCGGCCACCATCGCTAACCTGAACCTTCCCCAAGCACGCGAACGCTCGGCGAGCGCCATCGAGTCGGTTCCGCATTCAGACGGCAGGGTGGTACGATCTTTGATCGAGATGGCGCACAAGCTCCGCGAGCTCACGATCGCCGGATACAAGTCGATCCGAGACCAGAGGGTCGAGCTACGCGACATCAACATCCTGATCGGTGCGAACGGCGCCGGCAAGAGCAACTTCGTCAGTGCCTTCCGGTTGCTGCACGACATTGTCGCCGGTCAACTCGCGGTTCACGTGGCCCGCCAAGGCGGCGCGAACAAGCTGCTCCATCTGGGTCGTCGCGTCACGCCGCAGATGAGCTTCAAGCTTAACTTTGAACCGAACGGGTATGAGCTAGTTCTCGCCCCGACGGTCAGCGACACGCTCTACTTCATGAGCGAGAGCGCGTGGTTTCGAGGAACCGAGTACGACACACCGTACCAAGTGCCACTTGGGGCCGGTCACGCGGAAGCCACGCTCACCGAGGCCTCCCAGCAAGGCGGCGTTGCACAACACGTGTTCGAGAGCGTCACGAGCTGGCGCGTATTCCATTTTCACGACACCAGCGACGCCGCGCCATGCAAGCTGAAGCAGCAGATCAATGACAACCTCACACTGCGAGGCGACGCACAAAAC
>DATBBB010000040.1:0-9301 GCA_036271215.1 Kofleriaceae bacterium
ATGGGGGTGCAGAGCGAGGTGGGCGGGGGCATCAACGCGCGGCGAAAGGCGAGGTGGCGATGGGGGTGCAGAGCGAGGTGGGCGGGAGCAACGCGCGGCGAAAGGCGAGGTGGCGATGGGGGTGCAGAGCGAGGTAGGAGAGGCGTCAACGCGCGGCGAAGCGACGCGGGGCTGGGTTTCGAGCGAGATAGCTTCCACAGGTTGATCATCGAGGGCAGGCCGCTTGCGAGTGTTAGGTATGGAGTAACGTTCTCTCGTCGGCGGTCCGCTCTCTCCGAGCGAGGGGCCCAGGCCCCGCGGTAGCGCAGCCAAGCGTGTCCGCGTTCTCCTCAGGTCTCCAGCGCGGGCATACCGAGCGCGGGGCGAGAAGCGTGAGGCGAGAAGTGGGAGGCGTGAGGCGAGAAGTGGAGCGCGAGAAGCGTGAGGCGAGAAGTGGGGCGCGGGAAGCGAAGCGCGAGGCGTGAAGAAGGAAGCGAGCGCGGGGGAAGCGAAGCCGGGAGCCGCGCCGGTTGGTCGGTCGAGCTGAGGGCGGCTAAGTTTCGCGTGCGCACGACTGGTTGCGAGCCGAGTCTCCAAATCCCGCCGCCGCACGCCAGGATCCGCGCGCAGTTGCGCGAGGTACATCCGTTGCACACAGGCGCCGCATGCTTCGCAGGATCATCCCCGCCGCGCTCGTCGTCTTCGCCACCAGCTGCACGATCGGCGACCCCGCCGTCGACGATGGCGACGACGGCCCCGGCGGCCCCGATGACATCGGCGTCCAGCCATTCGCCGAGGACCCCGCCAACCTCAACATCGGCTTCAACGACGGCTCCGCCGACGAGTTCAACTACTACGACGACTTCTTCCAGTCCGGAATCCACAACGGCCCCAGGCTCTGCCACACCTACGTCGCGTGGAACATCGCCGACCAGGCCCCGCACAACGGCTCGGTCACCGACCCCGCCACGCGCGCCTATCTCGACGACTGGCTCGCCAAGGCCCAGGGCCACTGCGACGAGGCCCTGATCTCGTTCAAGGCCCCGGGCCACGGCAACCCGCCGGCGAACGCGACCTACGCCGCCGCGTTCGAGAAGTTCGCGGCCACCAGCTGGGCCACCGAGACCGGGTTCACCGGCAGCTTCGCGTTCACCCCGTGGAACGAGCCCAACAACGAGGCCGACGCCGGCACCGGCCTCGGCGTCGCGATCGACGCCCGGGTCGCCGCCCGCTACTACCTCGCCGCCGAGCGGTCGTGCCGCAAGCACGGCTGCAAGGTCGCCGCCGGCGACTTCGCCTCCAACGGCGACATGTGGGACGCGTTCGAGTGGAACTGCGCCAACGATAACGTCGCGCCGTCGGAGCTCTGCAAGTCCAGGAGCAGCGCCAACTCCGGCACCCAGCCCGCGAGCTACCTCGATCGCTACAAGAACGAGATCGTGAACAGCGCGTCCGACTTCGGCCTGCCCGGCGGGTTCCGCCCCGAGTACTTCGCGTACCACGGCTGGCACGACGCCAACCGGTTCCTCGACGCCGGCGACCACTGCTCGACCTACGCCAGCTGCGCGCTGCGCCGCATCCTGCGCTCGCTCGGCGGCAGCTGGGCCGACGCCCAGATCTGGGACACCGAGGACGGCGCCGGCCAGACCGAGTCGCCCGACGATCACGACCAGGCGTGCACCGCGGCGTTCATGGTCCGGCTGCAGGCGATCACCTCGCGCGTCCGCCGGCTCTACGTCACCCGGCTCCACGGCGGCGGCGGCCAGCTGATCCGCGATGGCCACGTCGCGCGCCCGGCGCTCGGGATCTTCGCCAACCGCCGCACCACGTACGACGGCACCTGCCAGTAGCGTGACGCGCGCGGCGCGCGCGGCCGGTCAGCCGATCTCTTCGGCGTAGGTCATGACGAGGTACATGACCGCCTCGACCTTGCCGACGTTGCGGTAGGCGTGCGGCGTGTCGGCCTCGAACAGGATCGAGTCGCCGGCCTCGAGCCGGTGGGTATCGCCCGCGACGTCGATCTCGAGCGTCCCCGCGGTGAGCACGAGGTTCTCGCCGGTGCCGGGCGGGTGCCCGTCGGCCTCCTCGATGCTCGACGCCGCGAGCCGCAGCTCGTAGAACTCGACCCGGCGCGGCTCGTCGAACGGGAACAGCGCGCGCGACGAGAAGCTGCGATCCTTGCTGGTCAGGATCTTCGACTCCGACGACCGCAGCACCAGCGCGCCCGACTGGGTCCGCGCGCTGATCAGCGCCGAGAACGTCACCTCGAGCGCGCGCGCGATCTTCCACAGCACGTTGATCGTCGGCGCGCTCTGGCCGAGCTCGATCTGGCCGAGCATGGCGCGCGACACCCCGGAGATCTGCGCGAGCCGCTCGAGCGATAGCCCGCGGCGGGTGCGCAGCCGGCGCAGGTTGGTCCCGACGACCGGCGCGAGGTCGGTGGATTCGGCGGGCGCGGGCGGGGCCCCCTCGGGGCGCGCGCCATTGTCTTTTTCCACGCGGGTTGCCATCTCGGGCTCTTGGGCTTTCTTCTTCACCGGGGGACGACCGGCGCTGAGTATACCCAGGTCGGTTCCGGGCAGGTCAACCGCTGGCCGGCTCCGCGTAGCCGGAGGTGGATATGGACGAAACGCCTCAGCTTCCGTGCGCGGTCGCCCCCGGGCCGGCGTACGCCGATTCGCCGTGCAGCGCGCCGTCGAGCCCGTCGTGCTCGGTCTCCGCGTCGACCCGCAGCCCGACGGCGAGCCCGATGGCCTTCAGCAGCACGAACGTCACCCCCGCCGCCCACGCGGCGGCCGCGCCGACGGCGAGCGCCTGCTTGGCCAGCAGCACCGCGCCGCCGCCCTGATCGTTATTGAGCACCGCGCGCGCGAACAGCCCGGTCAGCAGCGAGCCCGCCGCGCCGCCGATGCCGTGGACCCCGAACGCGTCGAGGGCGTCGTCGTAGCCGAACCGCGACTTGAGCAGCACGCCGCCGTAGCAGATCAGGCCCGCCGCGGCGCCGATCGCCAGCGCGACCATCGGCGACACGTAGCCGGACGCCGGCGTGATCGCGACCAGCCCGGCGACCAGGCCCGACGCGACGCCGAGCATCGTGGCCTTCTTGACCCGCATGCCCTCGACGATCACCCAGGTCAGCGCGCCCGCCGCCGCGGCGAGGTGGGTGTTGACCAGCGCGAGCGCGGCGAGCCCGTCGGCGTGCAGCGCCGAGCCGGCGTTGAACCCGAACCAGCCGAACCACAGGATGCCGGCGCCGATCACCGTCATCGTCAGGTCGTGCGGGGTGTGGCGCACCGATGGATAGCCGCGGCGCTTGCCGAGCACCAGCGCGCAGACCAGCGCCGAGACCCCCGACGACAGGTGCACGACGGTGCCGCCGGCGAAGTCGATCGCGCCGAGCTTGGCGAGCCAGCCGTCGGCCTGCCACGACCAGTGCGCGATCGGATCGTAGACCAGGGTGGTCCAGCCCAGGGTGAACAGCACGTAGGCCGAGAACTTCATGCGCTCGGCGTAGGCGCCCGAGATCAGCGCCGGCGCGATCACCGCGAACATGCACTGGTAGGCGAAGTGCGCCAGCATCGGGAACCCGTGCGTCGCGTCGTACGCCTGGTCGCCGACGCCGCCGAGCCCGGCGTAGTCGAGCCCGCCGATCACGCCGTGCCACGAGCTGCCGAAGCACAGCGAGTAGCCGATGACGGCGAACTGCACGCTGACCAGGCCGAGCGCGAAGAAGCTGTGCATGAACGTCGACAGCACATTCTTGCCCTGCACCATGCCGCCGTAGAACATCGCCAGCGCCGGGGTCATCAGCATCACGAGGCCCGCCGAGACGAGCAGCCACGCGGTATCGCCGGAATTCATTCGACCATGGTGGGCGGCCGGATGTTTCCGGCGCGTAACCAGCGCGCAAAAGCTAGTCGATCGATCGAGAGGGGGCCTTCCCGCCCCCTTTCTCGCGGCGGAGCCGCTCGATTCACCCCCGCCGCGCGTCGCGTCGCGCGGTCGCGGCTTACTTGGTGCCGAACAGGCGGTCGCCAGCGTCGCCGAGGCCGGGGACAATGTAGCTGTGGTCGTTGAGCCGCTCGTCGACCGCGGCGGTGTAGACCGGGACGTCGGGGTGCTGGCGGTGGAACGCCTTGAGGCCCTCGGGGCAGGTCAGCAGGCATACGAACCGGATCGAGCGCGGCGAGCTCGCCTTGAGCCGGGTCACCGCGGCGGCTGCGGAGTTGCCGGTCGCGAGCATCGGATCGACGATGATCGCGTCGCGGTCGCCCATGTTGTCGGGGACCTTGTAGAAGTACTCGACCGCGGCGAGCGTCTTGGGATCGCGGTACAGGCCGATATGGCCGACGCGCGCCGACGGCAGGATCTCGAGCATGCCGTCGAGGATCCCGATCCCGGCGCGCAAGATCGCGATCAGGACGGTCTTCTTGCCGTCGAGCATCGGCGCCATGATCGGCGCGATCGGGGTCTCGATCGGCACCAGCGTCGTGGGGAGATCCCGGCACACTTCGTATGCCAGGAGCATGCTGATCTCACGAAGCAGGCTGCGAAAGGTGCTGGTGCTGGTCTCTTTCGAGCGCATCAGCGACAGCTTGTGTTGAACGAGTGGGTGGTCGATGACGTGGACCGTGCCTGCCATGGCTGCGGAACGTACGCAGGTGGCAGGCACGTCGCAAGGGTGGCTCAGCGAGCCGCGACCGGTGCCGTGTGGACGGGCCCGTTGGGCGCGCTCGCCTTGACAGCCTGCCCGACCGTGGAGGCGGACACGATCGACGCGAGCGCCAGCAGCGCCACGAAGATGGTGTCGCGGACCAGGCTCTTGCGCTGCCGGGTTGCAATGTTCTCGAGGTGACTCATCGTACTCTTCCTGTTAGTGCGGCTTGGCCGCGGGACGGCGAGCCCCTATGCGGGTTCCGCGCCAGATCCAAGCCACCGGATTTCCATAATTTGACGCATTATGTCAGGGGGGGCGACAGTCGCATCGATCGTCGCACCACAGACGCTGTCGCAGGCCTGTCCCTCCGCGTCCCGATAACTGTCGGCCGCAGTGTTATGGCGGGCTACAGATATTTTCTTAAGAGCGTCGGCCGCGCCTATACGGCGGTGAAAGCCGGCTCGAGGGGCTCGCCGGCTTGGTCGGCCTCGTGATGCGCGATCACGAGGCCGGTTCGCCGCATCGAACCTCGGTCAGGGCCGATCGGACGGCGGGTGCGCGCCGGCGGCCAGCTCGGCGCGGCGCTTGCGGCGCATCTGGCGGTCGTGGCGGAAGTACATGGTGAACACGCCGGCCGCGACCGCGATCACGACGAGGCTGAACATCAGAGCCTGGCGCCGTCGACCTGCTTGGTCGGCAACTGGGCCAGGTCGACGCCGGTGAGGCAGCGCGCGTTGACCGCGAACATCTCCCTGCCATCTGCGCTGGTGCCGCGCGCGAACGACTTGATGCCGCACACCTTGCAGAACAGGTGGTGGATCCGCTCCTTGTTGAACAGGTAGTCGGTCAGCGAGTCGCTGCCTTGATCGAGCGTGAACTTGTCAGCCGGCACGAACGCCAGCATCGTGCCGCTGCGGCCGCACATCGAGCAGTTGCAGACGATCACCGGCTGGGACAGATCGACCTCGGCGGTGTAGCGAACGGCGCCACAGTGGCAGCTCCCGGTATGGGACGTGGGCTGGGTCATTTCCGGACCCTGCCGTACCCGGCGCGCGCTGTCTCGCGAAATGTCGCCGCGGGAGCGATAAGCTAACCGCCGTGGCACGCTGGCTCGCCCTGGTCGCGCTCGTCGGGTGCAGCCTGCCCGACGGCGACTACTTCGGCCGGGTGGCGGAGGGCCGCGACCTCGATCCGACGCACTTCCGGTGGTGCAACCAGGGCGAGCCGGATCACCTGGATCCGACCCTGGCATCGAGCACGGCGTCGTCGCAGCTGGTCGCGGCGCTGTTCGATGGGCTGACGACGTACGGGCCGGATGGGCTGCCGGTGGCGAGCCTGGCGACCCGCTGGGAGGTCGCCGATGATCTGCGGACCTTCACGTTCCACCTGCGGCGCGATGCGCGATGGTCGAACGGCCGCGGGGTCACCGCGTACGACGTCGCGCACAGCGTGTTCCGGGTGGCGCATCCGCTGACCGCGTCGCCGAACGCCGACACGCTGGCGCCGATCAAGGGTGCCACGGCGTACCTGACGCGCCGGGTGCTGGTGATGCGGCGTGCGGTGGCGGGGCTGCGGATCGGCGACGTCGTCGAGCGCGTACCGGATGCACCGAGCGGGTCGGAGGCATCGAATGCACCGAGCGCGACGGATGCACCGGATGCGCCGGATGGTGCCGCGCCGATCGATCCCGACGAGCGGACGGCCCGGGCGCCGCTGGCGCTGCGCGATCTCGGGGCGGCCGAGCGCGACGCGTATGCGATCGTGCCGCCGGGCACACCAGTGGTCCGGATGATGACGACCGGCGGTCGCGCGACCCTGCCGTCGCCAGCGGGCGGGGCGTGGGCCTACGTGCTCTGGCAGCGCGACCTCGAGGGCGTCGGCGGCTGGGTCCCGGCGCGCGAGCTCGACGGCGAGCCCGGCGGCGACCGCGTGCTCCAGGTCCGGCGAGCCGCCAGCGCGCCAGCGGTGACGGTGCACGGCCGCGACGTCGAGGCGTCGACCGATGCGATCGGGATCCGGATCCCCGATCCGTACACGATCGTGTTCGAGACCGCGGATCCGACGCCGTACTTCGTGTCGCTGACCGACAGCCGCGCGCTGCGGCCGACGCCGATCGAGGCGTGGTCGCGCTGGCCGCGCAGCTGGGACCGGCCGGCGCACATCGTGACCTCGGGACCGTTCACGCTCGCCGCGTGGCGCGAGCGCGATCGGGTCGAGCTGGTGCGCTCGCCGACCTACTGGGACCGCGCCCAGGTCAAGCTCGCGCGGTTCACCGCGTTCTCGATGGACGACCAGGCGGCGTCGACCAACGCGTACTTCACCGGCGCGTGCGACGCGACCGCGGCCAACAACGTGCCGTCGAGCTACCTGCCGGCGATCAACGGCGAGCAGCGCGGCGGCCGGGCCTACAAGGACTACGCCGTGGCGCCGTTCCTCGGCGTGTACTTCGCGTGGATCCAGACCCAGAAGCTGACCAACCGCCACCTGCGGCGCGCGCTGGCGCTGGCGATCGATCGCACCGCCGTGCCGCGGTTCACCCACGGCGGCGAGCTGCCGTCGGCGCAGCTGGTGCCGGGCACGCCGATCGCGCAGCTGTCGGACGCCGATCTGGCGGCGTGCGGGGTGACCCGCGCGACCCCGGGCGTGGCGCTGGTGATGGTGACCGGCGAGCTGTGCTACGTGCCGCCGCCCGGGCTCGACTACGATCCGGTGGCGGCGCGCCGCGAGCTCGAGCTGGCGCGCGCCGAGGGCGGGCTGCCCGATCACCCGATCGAGTACCGCTACAACGCGGGCGCCGAGGCCCACAAGCAGATCGCCGAGTACCTCCAGGCGGCGTGGGCCCAGGTCGGGATCCCGGTGCGGATCACCGCGCAGGACTGGAACTCGCTGCTCGACGACACCCACAAGGGCGACTACGAGATCAGCCGGCTCGGCAGCATCGGCAACTTCGCCGACCCCCAGAGCGAGTTCCTGTCGCTGTTCCGCTGCGCGTCGCCCGACAACCGCGGCCGGTACTGCTCGGCGGACTACGAGCGCCTGATGGACGAGGCGAACGCGCTGTCGGATCGCCGGGCGCGCAACGCCGTGCTGCGCGCGGCCGAGGCGGTGATGATCGAGGACGCGCCGGTCGTGCCGATCTACGTCTACACCCAGAAGCACCTGATCAAGCCGTACGTCCGGGGCTACGCGACCAACCTGATCGACCAGCCGCCGCTGTGGCGGATCTGGATCGACCCGGACTGGCGGTCCCGGTGACCGGCTGGCTCCGGCTCGCCGGCGGCCGGCTGGTCGCGAGCGTGGCGATCCTGGTCGCGGTGGCGACCGCGAGCTTCTGGCTGTTGCACGCGGCGCCCGGCGGGCCGTTCGCGACCGATCAGCCGCGGTCGGCGGCGGTGGCGCGCGCGATGGAGGATCGCTACGGGCTGCACCAGCCGCTGTGGCGGCAGTACGGTCGCGCGATGGCGCGGCTGGCGCACGGCGATCTCGGGGTCTCGATGAAGCGCGACGTCTCGGTCGCGGGGCTGATCGCCGAGCACGGCCCGATCAGCGCGGTGCTGGGGCTGCTCGGGCTGGCGGTCGCGGTGATCGCCGGGGTCGCGATCGGCGTGGTGGCGGCGTGGCGGCGCGACACGTGGATCGATCGCGGCGTGATGCTCGGCGCGCTGATCGGGATCTCGGTCCCGGCGTTCGTGCTCGGGCCGCTGTTGATCGCGTCGATCGCGCTCGATCTCGGCTGGCTGCCGGCGGCGCGGATCGACGGTGCGCGCTCGCTGATCCTGCCGGCGATCACGCTCGGCATGATCTACCTCGGCACGGTGGCGCGGCTGACCCGCGGCGGGATGCTCGACGTCCTCGATCAGGACTTCATCCGCACCGCGCGCGCCAAGGGCCTGCCGGAGTGGCGGGTGCTGGCCAAGCACGCGCTGCGGATCGGGATCGCGCCGGTCGTGACGTATCTGGGGCCCGCGACCGCGACGATGATCTCGGGCTCGTTCGTCGTCGAGCGGATCTTCCAGATCCCCGGGCTCGGGACGTACTTCGTCACCAGCGTGACCGACCGCGACTACCCGGTGGTGACCGGCGTGTTCGTGTTCTACGCGGCGCTCCTGGTCGTGCTGAACCTCGCGGTCGACCTCGCGTACGGCATGCTCGATCCGCGGACCCGGGATCTCGGCGCGCGGACCCGGGACGCCGGCGGGCGGGCGCGGGACGCGGGCGCGCCGGCGGGCGGGACGCGGCGATGATGCGCGGGCGGCGGCATCGCACGGCGATCGCGTGCGGCGCGGTGTTCGTGGTGATCGCGCTGGCGTGCGTGGTCGGCCCGGCGATCGCCGCGGCGTTCGGGCTCGACGCGACGACGATCGACACCCGGCTCGGCGCGACCCCGCCGGGCGCGGCGCACTGGTTCGGCACCGACACGCTGGGCCGCGACATGCTGGTGCGCGTGATGATCGGCGGCCGGATCGCGCTGGTGGTCGCGGCGGTCACCACGGTGATCTCGGTCGCGATCGGCGTGACCTACGGCGCGGTGGCGGCCTACGCCGGCGGCCGGGTCGACGGCGTGATGATGCGGATCGTCGACGCGCTCTACGGGTTCCCGGCGCTGGTGTTCATCATCGTGGTGATGGCGGTGACCGGCTCGCGCTCGCTGGTGACCCTGTTCGC